>NZ_JBLWFH010000010.1:0-151562 GCF_050306235.1 Glaciecola sp. 1036
GGTCAGCAGTCGCCCCATGAATTTGAAGAAATATACAAATTCGCTAGTTGAGTGTCTACAGATTTAGGGGAAGATCATGGAGCTAGATATTTTCATACCCTCTATAAAATTTGCAATCGAATATGATGGGGAAGCATGGCATAAAAAAAGTGTAATTAAACGAGAGCAACGTAAATATGAGATTTGCAAAAAAAATGGCATAAAACTGATTAGGCTGAGAGAAAAAATGCCAGAATTTCCTTCCAATATTGCCGATAAAATGTATGGTATGGACAAGCTATATGAGCCGAATAATCTTGAAAAAATGTTAGGTGAACTCCTTAGACATATAAACTTTTCTGGCACTTGGATGTTAGGCTGTCCAGTTGATATCAACATCAAAAGAGATAGACCTAAAATTTTAGAATACAAAACTAGTTTGAAGAAAAGGTCTTTTAAATATAAACATCCTAAGATTGCCGAAGAATGGCATTTCCCATTGAATGGAAAGCAACTACCCGAACATTTTCAACCGGGAACAGACTTTAAAGCATGGTGGAAATGTCCTCGTTGTTCAATCGTATATAAGGCGTCTATTTCAAAAAGAACTGGTGGTACAGGTTGCCCTAAATGTGGAATCGAAAAATCGACCCAAGCCAAAAGAAAGCCTGTAAATATGATAGATCCTAAGACTGGTAAAATTCTCAATACATTCATTTCCATCTCAGATGCTTCAAGAAAAATGAAAATAAATGACTCAAACATATGCATGGTGTGTAAGGGAATAAGACCGAAAGCTGGTGGGTATTCGTGGGTATATGCGCACGATTCTAAATTAAATGATTAATTCATTTTCCGAAACAATCCAATGTAGAAATCGTCCACGGTTGGGACGACGACATTATTCCCTATATAAACTCAGTAAGATACGCCGAACAAGCTAAGTGTTCGCTGCATTTGATTGATGGTGACCATAGGCTAAGCAGTTCGCTCGATTTGGTAAATAGTTTGTTTGAGCGCTATTTAAAACAGCTAATACACACATAATCAAAAACAGGCAAATCTCCCCAAATTTGATCTGTATAAATTTTGCGCGTAGTCTAAATTGCACTTATTCAAACAAATGTGATTAAGGCGCTTTAGATTGTTCATACTGCAATTCAAACGGATGCGAAAACTGCTGTTGGAAGAGGGGCGATTGGGGCGCTATTTTACCTATGCCTTGGGCGAGATTATCCTAGTGGTGATTGGTATTTTGATTGCTCTTCATGTGAATAATAAAAACCTTGAGTACAAGTTAAAACAAGAAGAAATTGCGATTCTTCAAAGCTTGTTAACCGATTTAAAGTCTGCCCAAAATCAGTCTCAGCGCGGCATCGACAATGAAGATTATGCCTTGTTTGTGCTCAATACCTTGTTAAAAGAAAAAACTGAGCGCGATGACTTGTTGCAGGAATACAATCTGGATGCGGTTTTGTATCAGGCGTTCTGGAACTTTGAAGTAGATGTGCCTGTTATCAATACCTACAGCTACATCAAAAGCACGGGCAAGCAAGATCATATTTCGAATATGGAAATTAGAAAGCGATTTAACGCCATTGATATGGGCATTAATAATTTATCCTTTTTAATTGAAGATAGAGCCGAAGTGCAGCAACGCAGAATTGACCCTGTGGTGATTGAACAGCTCAATTTCGTGCGGTTATTAAAAACCGATAATCCCTCCTTAGAAATGAACCTCGGCGACACCAACCAATTCGATCTTATTGTCGATAATCCTATCCACCGCAATATGGTGGCAGCCAAACTTGAGCTGACCCAAAGCGTGAAGAATTTTAGGGTTCAACTGGCTCGGGATATTGATATGTTGGTTGAGATGATAGAGCAAGAGCTGGGTGATGAGTCGTAATATGGTTAACTGATCCCCTCTCCAAAAAACCTCATATAAAACCCCATCGATTCAGCATAAGGGGAAGTACATGAAAGTACAGGCTTTTAAAGCGCAAGGTTTAGCTCAGTTATCTTATTTAGTTACAAGCGGAAATGAGGGGTTTATTGTTGACCCTCAACTTGATATTCAACCTTATTTAAAAGCCGCCCGAGCTGAAAATGTTAGGATTAAATTTGTGGTTGAAACCCATCGCAATGAAGATTTTGTGTCGGGTGCGGCTGCCCTTAAAAGCAAGTTGGATATTCCGGTGTATCATGGTCGTCACAGTGACGAATCCATTGATTACGCCGATGCAGTTAAACAAGGCGATGAGTTCGAAGTTGGAGAACTAAAAGTCACTGTATGGGAGACCCCAGGACACACCAAAGACAGTGTGTGTTATGTGGTTGCCGATACCGCTATTAGCGATGAGTCTGTAGTTATTTTCACCGGTGACACTTTATTTGTGAACGATGTAGGTCGAACTGACTTCTATCCTGACCAAGAAAAAGAAATTGCAGCCACCCTTTACGATAGTCTCCATGAATTGCTTAAACTGCCTGAAAGTACCATTGTGTATCCTGCCCACGGAGCTGGTAGCGTTTGCGGTGGTGGTATGGCAGACCGTGAATTCAGCACATTAGGTTATGAAAAGCGTCATAATCCAAAATTAAAAATCGGTGATAAAGACAAATTTGTCGAAGCCAAACTAGCTGAAACTCATTACTACGCGCCTTATTTTGAAAAGATGGAACATTACAATGCTAGAGGCAAAGCTGAAGCGATTGACGAGCGACATTTATCTCAACTCGACAACCAAGCGTGGGATGATGTTATCTCTGGCAAGTTTGCCTGCCAGCTGGTGGATTTGCGTGGACAACCAGCGTTTTGTCAGTCCCATATCCGCGGCAGTTTATTTTTGCATGGTGGGATGGTGTCTGCTTATGGTGGTTGGTTTCTAAATTACGATGACCCTATTGTATTTGTTGCCGATTCTGCCGAACAAGCACAATCGGCTGCAAAGCAGTTATGGCGTATGGGCTATGATAATCTTCATGGCTACGGCAGCAAAGTACCCGTTTTTACTGGAAATAGTAACGACAAAGTTCGCCGATTAAGCTTGTTAACGGTTGATCAATTCGCCGATGAAAATAGGTCAGACCAATCGCTAATGCTCGACGTTCGCAAACAAGATGAACGAGACCAATCAGCAATACCAGGCTCAAAACACATCTATTTAGGATTTGTGCCTGACAATATAGACGAGATTAAACAGGCGGAGCGCGTCACTTGTTTATGTGCATCTGGCGTAAGAGCAACTATAGCTGCCAGTTACCTGCTACAGCAAGGCGTCGAAAATGTAGAAGTTTTACAAGGCTCAATGCAAGCTTGGAAGGCAAGTAAGGGGTGATTTTCCTTAGAATTAATGGTGCTTTTTATCTTTTAACAAAACACAATCAAAGCGATTGGGTTTTTTCACATTTAAATATCTAATAAATTTAAAGTTTTAGATGAATTTTAAAACTATATGGGGGAGAATCCGAAACACCACTGGAAAACGCCCGCACTACACTCGGGTATACCTTACTCAATTAAGGTCTAAATTCGACCGATAAAAGTGGATCGGTTATGTGCTAGTGACGCAACACTTGAAGTAGATGTAATAAGGATTTTATTAGATGACCCTCCGCGAATTTTCGAACCTTCGGATCTCATATCCCCTTTTGCCTGCACAGCATGGATTACATTCAATATTCACTTTCTTCTAAGCTTGGCTAGCAGAAAGCTCTATGTATTCTCCGCAATAAGGAATTTTGAATGAAACCTAATAAGGGTAACGCTACGCCTCTAAATCTAACGGGCATCATCTTTTTAGCTTGTTTGGTCATACTGACTTTAGGCTTGGGCATTTTAGGATTTAGTTCAGTATACGTCGCCAATCCAGAAGTCGCTTATCCTGTTCTAACTCGCTGGTTTGATGTGATTTACAGCACCATTAAACTCTTTTCATTACTTTCTTCACCTGCTGATGATGAGTTAAAACATTGGGCGATTTCTGCTGCTCGATTAACCGCTGCTTGCTCTGTATTTTTCTCCATTGCGTTTGCGACTATTTACGCCGCTGGCAGTTGGTTTAAAGCCAACGTTGGCGTTAGGTTTTACAAGCGTCATTTTGTAATTTTTGGCTTGAATGAAGAAAGTAAATATTTAATCGATGACTTAATAAAGCAAAACAAAAAGGTTGTTGTGGTTGAAAGCGACCATGCCAATACCTTGTTACCTGAATACAAAAAGCAGCCTGTTACGATTTTGCTAGGGGATAGCAGTCAGCTCGCAATTCAGAAAAGAGCATCTATTCTAAATGCCCACTGCATGGTCGCGATGACAGGCTGTGATTTAGAAAATTTAGCCATTTTAAAAGCCTTGGTAGAAGCGCCATATAAACCTAAATTACATTGTCATATCGCTATTGAAAACGTGATGAGTTACAAGTTGTTTGAACCCAATGCGTTTTATGCCATTGAAAACATCAAAAAATTGTCTACCGGTTTGTTGGTCAATATTTTCAATAAAAATGAGCAAATAGCCATAAATTTAGTGGCAGCTATGAAGCTAGGGAGCAATGGCGATACAGCATCAGATACTGCCCAACCGGTAAGCATTCTTCTTGCTGGTTTTGGCGCTATTGGTGTAGCCATTTTACGAGAGTTATTGTTGATGGCGCATTTTTGCAATCATAAAAAAGCAAAAATTGTTATACTAAGCCCCGAGCCAAATGATTTTTTTGTCACCCATCACCAAGTGTTAGCAAATTGCAATGGAAACGGATTGGATTTATGGGACATTGAATTTGTAACCTCAGAACAAGAGTTACAAGCTCCATCTAGCTTTAATCATATTATTGCCTGTGACCAAAATGAAAACCTCGCCTTAAAATCCATTTTGCGTCTATACGATATGTGTACTATTTCACAGATGCGAGAAACCGATTCGTCCACTACTTTTCATTATTTAAGTATGCTTAAGCACGACATCAAGCATACTCAAATTCAGCCGTTTGGTTCGCTGGAATCAACGCTTAATGGCTCTGCATTGTTGAATAATAAAAACGAAACCTTGGCTGAAAAAAGCCATCATCTTTATGCCAGGGCAAAGCTAGGGTTGCGGGATTTATCTGATGAAGAAGTGAATCAACGTATAGAACTTCATGATGCTCAAAGTCAAGATTCTAGTGCTTGGTTGCACTGGGTCAATCAGCCATTGTTCAAGCGACGATCTAACTTTACTGAAAAGCGCCATATCCCTATCAAATTGTTAGCCTTGGGGGGCGAAACGCCAATTCAAACGCTAGCGGGTGCAAATTTTAACGCTAAACAAGACAGTATTGATTTACCCTATTTAGACGAATTTTCTGATCTAGACTTCAATGTTATTTATGCTTGGATGGATGAAATTAAAACCGAATTAGGTTTAGACAATAAAGAGATCACCCAGAGAATTCACGCTTTAGCGCGAGTAGAACACGACAGATGGAATGCCTTTCATGTGGTGAATAACTGGCGTTACGGTGCTTCCAAAAACGAAGTGCTGAAAACCCACGATTGCTTACTGAGTTGGCAACAACTTGAGCAAAAACGACCCGACACCATCAAGTATGATTATAAGGCCGTCTATCACATCCCAGAATCTTTAGCGCTATTAAACGATAAAGCCTAAGGTAAGCAATGCTAAAAGCAGAAGCGATCAATTGATCGCTTCTAAAGATTGTTTTACTTCTTAAAACGTCTAAATGCCAAACCTAACGCACCTAACAAAAAGATAGCCAATGTAGATGGGGCTGGAACAGAAACTGTTTTAATCAGGGTTAAATTGTTGCTTATTATGGCTTCACTTTCTTCTTCGGTGGCGCCGCTTACCGTTAACGAAGAGGTTAAGGTATGAGATGAGTCTAGAAAGCCACCGTTGAATGCCATAATTGAGCCCCTTCCGAATAAGTAAAATTCCATCCCGAAGGTAACATCAAATTCGAATGAAATTCTGCCGTCGTCTCCCCTTTCTTGACCACTATTAGGAGAAGATTGGCTATGGTAATAATCACCGCCTAATAATAAATTCTCATCGATGCTGATTGGGTAAACTTCACTTGGATCAGAACTTACATCTAAATCAGTGATGGCAGCAATTGCCGCTTCATACCACGCATACTGACTTACTTGAACATTATCATGAATAGTTTCGGAAATTAGGTAATCAAAATCTGCAGTAAATGTTAAGGTTTGATTTATTCCCCACCATTTATATTTTTGTGCTGCAAAAGTTCTACCTATAATAAGCTCATTTTCTTCAGCAACGGCTAGCATATGAATTTCAGGTAGCGCCAATTCAGTGTCATCTAGTAAAGACTCAACGTAAGCATTGCGTCTGATAGACGAGCGAGAATACTTACCGCCAATGGCTTTATCGTAGTCAGTATCATTTGAGCCGCTCATAATTGCCGCATATTCACATGCCATAACTAGCCCAACGGCATTTGTGTCATAACCAAAATGCTCTTCAATTTGTTGTCTGTTTTCATTTAAATAATCCAGATCGACCTCGGGACAATTCGATTTGGTTATGGTTGTCGCAGAATGATATGAAATCAGACCCGCTTGGGCGTTGTTACTAAGGGTGAATGCCAAAAGTACTGACAATGAGAACAGCTTAAATCTCATAGAATGTTTCCTTATTTGTTGTTTTCCATATTGTTGCGGATGAGTTTTTTATATTAACTTATTGTTATATCTGATTATTTTGCATAATTCGCTAAGCAAAAACCATGCTCAAAAGAAATGTTAATTAAATCAATTGGTTAAAACCTGCGCTTAAAAATGTGTAAAAAAATCAGTCACATAGACATAAGTATAAAAAAGGGGAGCGATTGATGTTCTGTCCTTAAACTGAGATAAAAGGTATATCCCCAGCCTGGGCTTTTAAATATTCTGTTTTCATAAGTATGTTCTCTCGTAGTGCATGAAAATAAGCGATATCCTCCTCGGTAATGTGTGGCTGGCATTTCATGTTGTCGATAAAATCGTTTCCATTAAGTTGGTGTATCACTTTTTCTGCTAAATTAACTAACAATCTGGATAACAGCTTTTTATCTATGTTGCAGGTTTCTGCAAAGTCGGCGAGTTGATAGGCATGAATGTTATCTGGCATGAATTCATCACCCATGGCCATTGCCAGTGTCTGTGTAAATTGAGGAAACATGGCGATATTGACTAAATCGTAAGAAGGGGTGAAGCGCGCGTTCGTCTTGTCAAAATACAAAGAGATATTTTTACCATGGCTGTCGTAGTTGCTAATCATTAAGTTAAATAGTTGCCAATGGATAAGCCAGTTTTTGCTTTCTACTGGTGACGACATAGCCTTACTAAATTCAAACAGTTTATTTAAGCTAGCGCCATCGCGAATATGCTGAACATCTCTTCCATCACCGAGGTTTCGCTCGTATTTATAATCTCTAGATAAATTTAGTGCTTGGCAAGCATCTATTACATGGCGTCTTAATACTTTATTATTCTCTTTGCTATACTTGCGATCGAATCGTTTAACAACGAGCGCAGGATGTGGCCCCAATCGTTTGTATGTCACCTCGGCAGTAGGTAGCCCAATAGCGCTGGAAAGCTGCATACAAAAAAATTCGTTTAATACTAGGTTGGGGCAGTTTTTCTTTTCAAATTTAAGGATATGGGTTGAACATAGAGGGCCGTCAGCAAACCCCATGTTTCCATTTTCGTCAATAAACACATTTAATTTGTCTTGCACACCGGCAACGCTGAGCCTAGGTTTGTCGTCCCATGTTAATAAACCAAACTCTTCTTTTTCGTCTAATCTTTTGATGAGTTCACTTTCCTTAACAATCCGCATGTTTGCGAGTGTGTACTCTTCTATGTTTTGTTCAGCAGGCATAAAAGTAAAAGCGCCAGCTAGGTCATTACCAATAGCGCGTACTTGTGAATACACATTTTTTTCGGAAACACCTAAGTTGTTAGCGAGTAATCTTCGCGCTTCTCCCTCAGGTAATGCATTATCGAGATAGTTGTATGCAACTTCTGGAGAATGTGGTTTTGCTAGAGGCAGATGAGGTGAAATAGCAAAGCCGTTTTGTTGCCATTGCTGAGAATAGTTAAGCTTTAATAAATTCGTTGTTTTATCAAGTGTTAGTGCAGCAACAAAACTATTGCCATAAGTTACATTTAGCTGGTATGCGTCGCCTTTTCTAATAGTATCCATGCCTAAATCCATCCCTCTTCATTAGAAGAGTCTGGTTGTTTTGGTGTTAATTCTTTCGATGTGAGTTTTATTCCTAGCCCGTGCAATACAGAAAACATCGCTGACAAAGTACAATTTGCATTGCCGTTTTCCAGTCTAGATAAGGTGTTGATACCAATCCCACAAAGCGCTGCACAATCAGCCAATTTCATGCCAAGCTGGGTACGTTTCGCTTTGATAAGCTGTCCTAGTATCTGTGCATTATCAATAGATACTGAGTCAGGCAGTTCAGACGCTATTACTTTTTTCGCCATTATATTCGGACCGATAGTTAATTATTCACTATGATTGGTGATTATAGGTGATATCTGACTAAATACAAATAAAATCACCAGTAATGGTTAATTTATGTTTGAACAATCTGACTTTTATGATAAATCACTATTACTGGTGATTTATTGTATAAGTAGCACAGTTGAAGGATTTATTTATACCCTCAAGGGTTTAAATGAATAAAAATACCTTAAAGGGTATAAATAGTTTAAGGCACTGATATGAAACTAATAAATTCTAGAGAGTTGGCTGATTACATAGGGCTACAAGGAAAAAAGCAGAATCGCACTCAGACCGATGTGACAAAGCATGTGGGGTTGAAGCAAAAGTACCAAATCACTTCCCTGAATATGTAGTCACAAGCATATTTGAAGGCTTGAGAAAACAGGCGACTAAAAAATTGGAGTAATGTCTAACTGCATAATGCCGCGCTTTTGTTGCATAGTTTTAACTGCGCCAAAAAACTAATTAAGAATCTATAACGCTAAGTTAAGATTTAAATTTTGCAGTTTTTTAAACGATAAATAATTGTTATATTGTTCAAGATAACAATGACTTATGTAAATAAAAGGGATTTTATGAAGTTTCTGATCGTACTCCTAGGTACTTTAATCTTTGTCGAGAATAGTTACGCTTCTAGCTTAAAAAGCTTTTATTATTGGGCTGATGATGCAGTATGCCCAACCTCATCAAGTGAGTGCAGTGCTAATAGAGCAGAAAAAATAGTAAAACTGCTATCAGCTAGTCAAGGTTATTATTCTCAAACAGTATTAGACACTATTTTTCATACTAAAACTTGTGAAGTAGAAATAATTGAATACCACGAGCGATATAAAGATAGATATAAAGAAAGTATCGGAACAAGAGGATTCATTAAATGTGCTAGTGAGTTCCATGCTACCTATAACAAAATAGGAAAATATAAGTACAAAATATTTTCTGAGGATTTCGTCAATAATTACGACTCAGAATTACAGGAGATTTTCGATAAAGCTAAAAGAGAAAGAGATATTGATACATTAGAACGTTTAGTTAGCGAATTCTCACACCATAGGGTTGCAAACCTCGCGAAGAATTCGATCATTAATTTTGATTCTGAAGAGAAAAAGCAGCGCCAAAGTGTGATGAATGAGTATAAAAACGCGAAAACCATTCAACAAAAAGCAGAAGTGTTAGCAAAAACGAATAATGGAAAAGCAGTAGCAGAAGGCTGGATTAAATACAGCGACGTTATTAACCAAGAAATGGCCAATAAATTCGTTACTGATATTTTTAAATCGGTAGAAGACGAAGATAATATTGCGGGATACAGCTGGTTCATTGCAAATAATCCAGATTCAAAGCTAGCTAAAAAAGCCCTAACCAATATGCACGAGTTAGCATTTGAACTCGCTGAAGACATAGACACCATCAACGCATATAACGATTTCATTATCGCTTACCCTACTGCTAAACAAGTGCGTGAAGCTAATGATCGTGCTTATGAATTAGAAAAAAGTGAATACGTTGGCATGTTGAGCTATTTCAGTGAAGAAAAAGATGCTCGCCGTTTGTTAGTACAATCCAAAATGCTAGAACAATCAGCAGAAGACTTATCAAGCGATGAGCAAATTGGCTACATGATAGTGGTTAACCGCATGAATGATTTGCTCAAGCAAGAGTTTGTTAGCACAGATGCAGCACTGCGCCATTTAGAGAGTAACGAATTCAAAAGCTTTGTTAGAACCTTTAAGCGTTCGATGGAAAACCTCGATCGTCAAGTTAGTCGAATTGCCGACAATACCGCTGATTTGTCGTCCATCATGAAGCAACAAAGTTCGATGATGAATAATCACTTTGATAAGGCGGCCCAAGACCGAGAAATGGCATCAGAACTCACAAAGCAACACAGACACTGGGAGCGATTTATTGGTGAGGTGGGGCTGTAAATTGCCAAATTATTAAAAATTTGCTTATACTGACCTAATCTAGGGAGACGTAGTTACTGTTTTTCGGATAGTAGCACGCACAAAACAAGGCAGTAAGTTAGTGTCGAAGATATTTATCAGCCATTCAAGTGCGAATAACTTTGAAGCTCTAGCGGTACAAGAATGGTTGTTAAAACAAGGTTGGGACGAATTGTTCCTTGACCTTGATCCGAAGCGAGGTATCGCAGCAGGAGAGCGTTGGGAGCGCTCGCTACATGAAGCAGCTAATCGTTGTGACGCCGTATTATTTTGTGTTACCCAGCAGTGGTTAGATTCAGATTGGTGTCGTAAAGAATATCGTTTAGCGCGACGCCTCAATAAACAATTGTTCGGTTTGCTAATAGAAGATCTCGACATCGCAAGCTTACCCGAAGAACTTACCAGCACTTGGCAACTTGTTGAATTAGCCACAGGTACTGATCATGAAATCCATCGTGTAGTTCATCCTTATACGAGTGAAGAGCGCCATGTTCACTTTTCCAAACAAGGGCTTATTAGACTGCACTCTGGTTTAGTTAAAGCCGGTTTAGATCCTAAATTCTTTGAGTGGCCACCTGCCACAGACCCATTTCGTCCTCCCTATCGAGGGCTCTTACCAATGGAGTCATGTGATGCGGGCATATTCTTTGGTCGCGAAGCACCCACAATCGAATTGCTCGCTCGACTCCGCGGTTTAAAAGAGCTACCACCGCCGCGATTTATGGTAATTCTAGGTGCGTCAGGCGCGGGTAAATCGTCGTTTTTGCGCGCAGGCATAATGCCACGTTTATCGCGAGACGAACGGCACTTTGTACCACTACCTATAATTCGTCCTGAAAGCGCTGCGATTACTGGTGAATCTGGGTTGGCAAATACCTTGCTAAAGTGCTTTACCGAGAGTCAGATTTCAACAAATCGTGCCGCTCTGCGCGATTTGGTATTGAAAGCAGGAGAATCTGAGAGTCATTTCGCTCTACTTATGAGCTTGTTGCAAGATTACTACAGCGAGAAAACCAAAGCGGTTGCTCTGTTTGATAGTGCACAAAAGCCTGCAATGATCTTGAGTATCGATCAAGCTGAAGAGCTCTTTATGGGTGAAGGTGAAGTAGAGGCCGAGCAATTATTAGTGTTATTAAAACGGTTGGCGGAACAAAATGAACTGCCCATTATCGTGTTATTCACTATCCGTTCGGATAGCTACGAAACCCTGCAAGCTTACAAGACCTTTACCGATGTTTCACAGCAAACCTTCAGCTTAGCGCCGATGCCAAAAGGTGCTTATCAAGAAGTAATTGAAGGGCCCGCCAAGCGGATGAATGAGTCAGGCAATCCTCTTGATATCGAGCCAGCGCTTACCGAAGCTTTACTACAAGATTTGGATCAAGGCAGCGGCAAAGATGCCTTGCCATTGCTTGCATTTACGTTAGAACGTTTGCACAAAGACTATGGTGCTGATGGGGATCTTACACTTGCAGAGTATCATGATTTAGGTGGAATCAATGGGGCGATTACTGCTGCTACCGAGGAAGTATTTCAGCGTGCGCTCTACGATCAGCGTTTACCTTCCGAGCGACAGGCGCTAGAAGCGCTGATGCGGCGAGCATTAGTGCCTTGGTTGGCTGGCATAGATCCCGAAACTCAGGCACCACGACGACGCATTGCTCGCATGTCGGAAATTCCTACCGAAGCACATCCGTTAGTTGAGCTATTGGTTGAACAACGCTTGCTATCGACGGATATTAACTCCGACAAAGAAATTACGGTTGAACCCGCCCATGAAGCCTTGTTACGTCAATGGGGATTACTCAAAGGTTGGTTAGAAGATGACTTCGCCGCGCTGATGGTCCTAGAATCACTACAGCGAGCTACCCGTGATTGGCTAGCTAATAATCAGGCTGATGATTGGCTAAATCACACCGCAGGTCGCCTTGAAGATGCCGAAGCACTGCGTGCACGTGCAGATATGGCGAATTTCTTTTCAAATAGTGATGATACCTATTTGCATGAATGTCGAAAGCGTGAGGATGCCATCAAAAACAAGGCGTTAAACGAAGCCAAACAACTGGCCGAAGCCAGAGAAAAAGAAGCTGTGGCGCAAAAACGTGCTGCCGCGCTTACCCGCAAAGGTCTAATTGTTGCCTCGATTCTGCTGGTCATTGCTATTTTTGCCGGATGGAAAGCGTTTGAGCAAAAAGATGAAGCTGAGCTTGCCCGAGAGGAAGCACAACATGCTCTTGCTGTATCACTCGCTGCGCAAGCAGATACATTTGCTGAGCGAGATGAAAAAGATAAGGCACTGCTCTACTACAAAGAATCTCTGCAACGTAATGCCACTGCCCAAGTTGAAACCAAAACCTGGCAGCTACTCAATCAAATGCCACTTGCTGTGGCCCAGGCATCAACAGGATTAGATCCCACATGGGCAATGCTATCTCTACCCGAACGAGGTATTGCCTTGGTTGGCACTAATCTAGGCGGATTGTATGTGGTTACTAAAACCGAAGAAGGCCTAACCTTTAGGCATTACAAAACCAGTGAATATGCGATTTCTGCATTAGCTGCGTCTGCTGACGGTCAGTGGGTGTACGCTGGTGATACTCGCGGTGACATTTGGCAGATCGATTTAGCACAAAACAATCAACTTCGCGCTACACGTATTCTCGCTGACTCTAACGATGACCAAATTCGCTCACTTGCAGTGCATGAGAGTGGACAATTGCTCGCACTAGGTTTCTATAACGGTAAGGTCACACTGTATTCGACCATAGATAATAGCAAATCAACGGTTTACACCGACCCCGTCGAAAGTGATATTTATGCATTACAGTTTGTGTCTGATACCCAAGAGCACCTTTTCATTGGTAACAGCGGTAACTATTTAGTTGAACTTAGTGGTGAAAATTACGCTGAAACCACTGTTCACGATGTGGGTATCAATGCTGGTCGTCAGTTCACAATCGATGACAATACTCTGTACTTTCTATCACAGAATGAATTGGCTGTTTGGAACACTGGCTCGCAGCAAGTAGAACAGACATTTACCATTGATGACCCCATGCATACGACCGCCATGGTGGCATTTGACGACGCTTTTTTCATCGGTGGTTATAGTGGCGAATTGGTAAAGGTTGATAAAGATAATTTAAAGATTTTGAAGCAAGCCCAATTAAAACCCAGTTGGTTACAGGCCCTGATGATAGTTGATGATGTTTTACTGGTTATTAATGACAAAGGACAAATTTTTGAAGTTGATCCGAACTCATTAGCCATGATTAGCACCACGCCTGGCCGAACTGAAAAAGATGCCATATTGGCGTCAAGCGAAGAGGCATTGTTTGTCGCCTCTAGCGAAATGCTGTACAGATACAATGTGGATTCATTACAGCCAGAAATATCAATGGATGCGCATAAGGAAATAATTATTGCCGTAGCTGTTAGTCCTTCCGGTGATTTGGTTGCAACTACCGCGCATGATGAAACCGTTAAAATTTGGCGCTCTAAAGACTTAACCCTAATAGCAGAATTTGACACATTTGAAGGGGCTCCCACGAGCGCATTTTTTGCCACGGACGATCTACTACTTGTCGGCGACGAACAGGGTAATATAGTAGCTATCGATACAGTAAATGACGAAGTGCTATATCAAATTAGCTCTCTTCAAAGCAGTGTAAATGCAATATCAATGGTGACAGATCCTCAACATGCATTTGCTATAAGTGCAGCGGGTACTGTAGTGATTTCAGTGAGTAATAATGGCAGTATTGCGTTTTCAGATTTAGCTACCGGCGCAATAGTGCGCAGGCTACAGCTGTCTGGCGCCAAGTATTCAATCAACGACTCTGCATTTGACCCAAAAAATGGGTTCATGGCGGTCGCATTAGATAACGGTAAGGTGTGTATTTGGCAGCACAGCTATACCGAAGAATATGTAGGTCAAAGTGCGACTTTCCGCGACGAAAATTTAAACTGCCTACAACTGCATTCGGCGAGTATTGAATCTGTGGTCTTCGCCGGAGACCGTTGGTTAGCAGGGGCGGCAAATGGTGAATTAATTGAGTTTAATGAAGATTCACAACAACGAACCTTTCCTATCCACAAAGACGAAATTACTCAGTTAAATTGGATAGCTAAATCTAAAACGCTTGTCACTGTATCGGATGATACGAGACTAAAAACATGGCGCTTACCTGCACAAAACCAAACCCCCATACCAGAGTCAATTGAAACGGTTAACGGAAATTTGTACGACACTCTGCTATTGGAAAATGAAATGCTGATTGCCGGTGGCTTTCAGCTCAAGCGTGTTTACAGTATGCCTATAGGCGGTTGGTATTCTGGTTCATTGTACAATTATTACGAAGCCAGTGCGGTTGGTGGCAATCAGTTTTATGCGCTGGCTGCAAATGACAATTATATAGCAATGGGCGGTGAAAATGGTTTCTTAGCGCTACAAGATAGAGATACCGGAAGAGATACGCTTATGCCGATAACGCGTTCTTATATTCAGCATTTAGCGTTCTCACAGACGTCAACTAAATTATTTGCCGCTTATGATGATGGTCGAGTGGAAATTTTCGATACCGACAACCCCCTGAATACCCCAATTCATTTTTATCAACATGCCAGTGCGGTTACGAGTTTAATTGCATTACCTAACAGTCAACAAGTGCTCACATCCGACGTTGACGGTAATATTTATATTTGGGATGAACTAACCGGCAAAGTGGCTCAGCAATACAAGCGCCAGTTTGGGGTGGGAGGTGTTGCAATTAGTTCTGACGGTTCTCTTATCGCCATTGGCGAAAGCGATGGCTCAGTAGCACTATACTCAGGTGGATTAGACGAGCAAAAGTTGGTTTGGCGAACCAAGTCAATCGATGCTATTTACGGAATTTTATTTTCCCAAGCGGATGACACTTTAGTGGTGTACAGTCGCAACCAGCTTAATTTTATCAATGTTAATAACGGCAACAGTTATTACCAGTCAGAGGCCAATACAAGCAAGTTTTACAACAATGGTAAAATGCACGGTTCACAACTGGTTATGACCGGTAATAAAGGGTTATACGAAATGTATAACTTAGTGAGCAGTAAACCTATTGAGGGAATCGACTTAATTCCAGCAATTACCGAAACCATTGATATGGAACTTAGCTCAAGCCAGCAGATTCGTGAGTTATCACATCGTATTGAATTGGTACCAGCAGGAGACAGAAATGACTAGGACATTGTTTTTGAAATGGTCGATTCTGAGCATCTTGCTAATGATTTCAGCACAAGTATGGGCGGATAATTCATGCGAATTTGCCTTTGATGGCGTTTGTGATGAACCAGGACTCTGTACGCAGGGAACGGACACAGCCGATTGCTCTGTCAACAGTGATATTTATCAATTGGCGCAACGCTTACAATATGAAGTTGATCTAAGTTCACTTAACGATCCTTATGAAGTGTTTAGTGACTTAAATAACAGTGAGTACAGCTTGCTTATTTGTGGTAACTACATTCCAAGCTTAGTGGAAGGTGTTTCCCCAGTCTCGCAAACCACAATGTTTCAGCGTTGCCAAGCAATGGGCGGATGTGAATGCGATATTCAGCAAAATAGCTATCAAGCTCTGGCAATGAAACGCAATGCGGACGCAAGCATTGAAACTTTAACTTGGTTTGAATACGGTGCGGTTTATGATATTTCACAAGCTACGAATATCGCTGTTATTGGACATTTGCGTAGTCATGATGGCTCTGCGGGGAATTGGCTCAATGCTCAAGCGTTGCGCGAAGGCATAAAGCTTTTACTAATGCATCAATACAAAATGGGTATTGTGCACGATGAACTTATCAGCCGTCCTGCCAGCCCATTTAGCCGTCAACAAACTACGCCACATGTGTGGGTAGAGAATTATTTGGTCGATGCCAAAAGCAATCAAGCTAAGCGCATTACCGGTCAACCGATTCAACTGGTCATTGACTTGGCTTTGCACGATAACAATCAACTGGTTATTACTACACACTCGGCGTACCTGACTCAGCCGGCAACGCTTACGTTATCACTTGACGAAATATCCGTTAGCCAGTGGCAACAAGTGCGAAACTATATTGCCACTACCGCCGGTCAAGCAGGTTTGATGAAACATAATCTATCTTCAAACACCGTAAATTCAGCAATTGAAGAATGGCAGCCTTCAGGTTTATTGTCGGTATACAACCGAATCGATGCGTTAAGCCAAGGGATTGGCCAATTCTCCCCTGCACATTTACAGGAAGCTGGCCGTGCTTGGACCTGGTTAAGTATTTTAACGAGCCGCGTGTCCCCCATTTTGGCGCAGCAACATGCAGCCACTGCAATCGCCAATGTATTGTTAGCAGCAGATGCGAAAACGTTAAACACTGATCAAGCGGCACTGATTAGCGTTGCAAAAGCATCAGCCTATAGCGACTTATTCACACTTAACCTATTACCAAACACAACTAGTTATCCTGAAATCAATATACTCCGCACATTTTCAACTATTGATTACCAAGCGCCAGATCAGAGTGAAAAAGTAGAAAATTATGCGCTATTTTTACATGCCCTGCAGTTAATGGAATTTACTCCTCATCGCGATCAAGCTATTCAGTCAATGTACAATACTCGTTTTGCAGCAGATGGCTTGCTTCTCGATAGTGTTTTGACCATTTCATCGTATAAAAAGACCAGTATTACCATGCAGCTCAATCGTGGTAATTCAGGTTCGGTTACTGCCGCTGCATTTTTGTTATTACTCGACAATGCGCAATTAGATGGGGATTTGTCTGATATCCGCCAGTATATAGACGCTGGTAGTGGATATAGTTACGCCGCGCAAATGATGAATTTGATGCAGCAACAAGCTTACGATGTCCCCATTTTATCAGCCGATAATAGGCAACAATACAGGCAATATCTGATTTTAAAGGAAATCATTCACCGTTTAATTTCAGCATCTAACGAAAAGCTGTCAATGTGGCGTGCCTGGGGAATGCGTGAAGAATTGGTACGCCGCTTAAATGAAGGTTTAACATCATTACTAGAAGCGCCATCTTTAATGCCAGAATATGCACATGCGCTTATTATGTTTAACCGATATGCATCGCGCATGACAGGTTGGCATTCGTCGTACGAGGACAAGATACAACGAGTAGCCATTGATTGGTCAGCTGCCTATCCTGGTGTGCGAATGTTGAATTATATAGATGATCCCTTTGACGAAATAGCCGCAAAATGGGCGGTAAGTAAATTAGAGGCAAATAGGGTAACTGCTCACATTGAGCGTTCAGAATTACTGTTTGGTTCGCCGCTTAAGACACCTGAATATTCTATCCCAGAGGATTATTTATTAAATTTCACATTGACACCTAAGTGGTGGCAGCCTGAATTTACCACAACTCCTATTCCGCAACGTTATACACAAAACTGGAATACGGGTCATGAACTTGCCAAAGAAGTAGCCAAGCGTGATCCACAGCGCGCAATTGTGCTTTATGAAGAGGTGCTTAATGCACATCAGTATCGACTTGAAATGCCTAGCATTGAGCTGGAAGAGCTATACGTAAAAACTGGTCAGCGTGACAAAGCGATTGAGGTTGTGAAGAAATTTATTGCCTCAAATCCACAAGGATTTTTAGATGTATCATCTGCACAGCAACGCCTTGCCGAACACTACATACATAGCGGTCGCGTAGACGAGGCGTTTGATATTTCGTACAAAGCGAGCAATGCCGGCTCAGCTCGTGCATATCAAACCTTAATTTTTAGCGCTGTTTTGGCAAGAGAGTTTGATGTCGCGCAAAGGACCATAGTTAAAATGCAAAGCCATTATAGTAGTGCTAGTCCTTATCTCAATCAGTTCCGTACTTTAGGGCAAGCACTAACAGAAAACGATAATTATGAAGACCAATGGCAACAGTTTATCAACTTTATTAATCAACAAGATCCTAGTGATGTAAGCGTGTCGGTTTGGTTACTCCCGTTTTTAGTTGAATATGGTATTGCCCCACGCTTCTTTCACCAAGACAGTAAGGTTGTGCGCGAGTTATTGGCGCGCACAATCATTAAAGACTGGCTACCTTTAGGGCAAATAGTTCCTCCCCAATATGAATGGTTGGAAGATTTGAAAAATATTCAAGCTCTCAAGCAAGACAATGAGGACCCGGTTGCCAGTACATCACAATTACTCGCTATTGATTACAGCAAGATTCCGGCTACAAGCGATGTAAAAGCAGCCTGGGAAGAGGCATTCAAACAACAATTCAGTGATGCATTGTTGCAGATAACGTCGGCACAGGATGATGCTGGTCTTCAGAACCTTTTAACTGAACTCAAATCTCATGAACACTGGCGCGCATGGTCGGACGAACAGCGCCCATTGACTTTAATTGCGTGGATGGTTGAAAAACAAGCGACTACTGAACAGGTGAATCGATTTATTGCACAATACTCAGCAATGAATAAAAACTGTTACAGTTGCCAAGTGCTACAAGCAATTCAAGCACTGCCGTCTTGGACAAACAAACTCTTAGTAACCGACATTTTTAAAACCGCAGGTCAAGGAATTTACCACGCTGTACAAGCAGGAGAAGAGGCTACAGCCGAAAACATCCTCTCGGTGTTATACCGTTATGCCGACTTAGATATTTCCTGTGGCTCAAGGACAGCTGTTTCAGCATCGATTATCGCTACTGGCTCAATCGCCAATGCAAAAAAATGGATCGACAGCCAAGAACTATCTGCTCGTTGTAAAGGCGACGCCGAGTTCGCTAAGTTCAGGCACTATGAACCCTTGGCTAAATATATTCGAGAGTATTCCAGTAAGAGCGGTGCTCAATAGATAGGCGGATCTTGTTAGCTGATGCACTATTCAAATTTCGGGTTACAACTTTATAAAAACCTAAGGAATTTTAAACGGTAGTAAAGTTCCGATTGATTGAAGTTTTTAGTTGCCAATCGGTAGTTTGTTACCTTTTATTTGCTCGATTTTATATTTAACCGGTAGATTTCTACCGAAAATCTGTTACTATCACTTCGAAAACGGAAATGAACTACTGGAGTGGTGATGCAAACAGTGACATTGCAATTATTTAATCAAGGTAAATGGTGGGACGCTGCCACATTGAGTTTTTCTGATGAAAAACTGAGTGCTAGTTGTTCACTGTGTTATGAACCTGATTACATTGCAGAAGTAGCTACCTATGATATTAAAGATTGCTGGGCATGCTCAGTTAATGCACCTATCAGTATTGTTCCAAAAGACTACAGCAATTGGCCTGCTTTATTAGATGATATTCTGCCAGTGGGAAAATCTCGCGAATGGTGGCTGAAGTACCTTAATGTCAGTCGAACTAACGAATTTCAGCAAAACTACGCGCTGCTGACGAATGCTTGTATGTCACCAGTGGGTAACTTACGAATAAAAGAATCAGTACCAATTCAGAGCAATATCGATCCTCATCGTTTTCCTATTAAAGACGTTGTTTCATTGCAATATGGCTTTTTAGAGTATGCTAATGAACAAGGTGCTGCGGTTGGAGGTGCAACAGGAGCAGTAGGTGTTGCGCCAAAGCTTTTGTTGATGCTTGAAGATAACCATGTTTTCATTGATGGTGACTTTGCGGGCAAACCATTGACAGCAACTCCATATTTAACAAAGTTCGCACGAAATAGGCGCACTGCTAGAGACAACAATATCTTAAAAGGCGAAGGCATTTTTTATCAGGCGCTGACAGAGGTTCTTGAGGGCACAAACGTTAAAACAATTGACGTAGATAAACTGAAAATATTAGAAGATGAACAAAGCGCTCAAGTCAGTTTATGGTTGCCGCGCTTTGATATTGGATTTGAGAATAACCTAGCCACAAGACTTGGTTTGGAGAGCATCTATTCAATTATTGATGCGGAGCCTGGTAGCTATCAAGATCATTTTTATGTCATGGAAACGGTTTGGCGAAGAATAGACTCAGCAACTCAAATGAGCAAAGGTGAATTTGCAAAACAATATGTTGTTAGAGATTTTTTAAATATTGTCTTTGGTAATTCAGATAACCACGGTCGCAATATTTCATTTGTAAAATTGGAAGGTGATATCTGTTTTGCGCCCATTTATGACTTTGCACCTATGAAAGCGGATGAAGAAGGCATAACCCGTTTATTTAAATGGGGACGAAGTTGTGAAGCTGGAGGAGTGATTAACTTTTCAAAAGTCGCCGAGCAACTTACTGACTTTTGTGAGCCAAAAGAATTGCTCTTATTTTTAAACCAACTGGCAGAAAAATTAATCGACTTGCCGGACATACTTGAAAGATTCAATTGCCCAGATGAGATATTAAATTTTCCCTCAATTGGTTTTGGCAATATAAAAAATAAATTAAAAGAGATGGGAGTTTATGATGGCTAGCTTGTCAGGTGAACAGCGAAAAGAAATTCTTGCGAAGCTAGAAACCGATCTTGCCAATAACATAATTACCATGGGTGAACTAGTTAAACAGGTTCGTACGCAATTGTATGGCATGACACAAACCCAATACGCTAAGTTTATACGAGTATCTGACAAAACTCTCAGGGATATTGAGAAAGGTAAAACAGATCCTCGAGTCTCCGTATTAAATAAGATTTTAGCACCAGGAGGCTTTCAATTATCTGCTCGCAGGGTTAAATGAATTAACCCTACTCAATATTCTGGATCTGCTTGTTGAACTGGGGACGCGCTACTAAAAAAAACTAATATTGTTACTATCTTTTGTCATTAACGTCATCAATCGCGGGTGCACAAATAGTTTTTCCTTTCCTGAATCGATTTCTTGTAGCACACCAATATCCGCTAGCTGCTTTAAATAGCTTGAAGCGGTTTGGCGTTTAGCGATATTACGCTCAACTAGATTACTAATACGGCAATAGGGTTGTTCAAATATAAGCTGAACAAGTTCATAACTATATATTTTAGGTAGCTTGGTTTTTACGTAATCGGTTGTACTTTCCATTAGCGCTCTAATCGCTGAGATTTTTTTACAAGTCCAAATTGCGGTTTGCTCGACACCTTTAAGCATAAACACTAGCCATTCTTCCCACTTCTGCTCTTTGGTTACTTGGTTTAATAAGCGATAATAGTCTTGTTTGTTATTAACGATGAAGCGACTTAAGTACAAGATAGGTAGCGTTAAAAGACCGCACTCAATAAGATACAGAACGTTTAAAATACGACCTGTTCGACCATTTCCGTCATAAAATGGGTGGATGGCTTCAAATTGATAATGGCTAATTGCCATCTTTATCAACGGGTCTAAATCATCGATATTATGAAGAAATTGTTCCCAGTTATTTAACAAGTCGCGGATAACTTTTTCTCCAGTGGGTGGAGTATAGATAATTTCCCCAGTCTTTTGGTTGCCTATAAATGTTCCCGGTACCTTCCGAATGTCCATTTCAGTGTGCTTTAACGTGCTGCATATCTCTATTGCCGTTGCTGTACAAAGCGGTTTTCTCTCAAGCTGTATATAGCCTTGATGTAACGCCGTCCTGTAACGCAGAGCTTCTTTTGTTGCATGATCGGCGCCTTTATCTTCTAGCGCATACTGAAATAGCTTATCGGTAGTGGTGACAATATTTTCGATTTCAGAACTATCTTTAGCTTCCAGTAATGGAAGTAGATTAATTAGCATACTTTGGTTAGGTATGAGCTCCCCAGCCTTTTTTAACTCTGCTAAAGCGGCGCGTGCAGATATACAAGCTTTCAATACAGCTTTGGTCTCTATGATATCTAGGTTTGGTGGCAGTATGGGTAATTTGTTGTATGGCTGCTCAGCTTGCCAGGTCATGTTTAAATTTCCAGTTTAAATCGACATTAATGAACTATTGGGTCAGTTTATGTCGATTAGATCGACATATCAATTTTATATGTCGATATTTTTCGATTTTATCGACATAAGATTTTTGTATGTCGATTGAATAGATATACCGATTTGGAAGGAAAAACCAAGAAAGCCCTGTTTTTAAGAGAAAATAATAGAGTTTTAAAGACATTCTTGAACGAATAAAAAATTATTCAATATTCTGAATTTGCTCACGCATCTGCTCAATCAAGACCTTCAACTCAACCGCCGATTGAGTGATGTCTGCATTGATTGATTTAGAGCCTAGGGTGTTGGCTTCGCGGTTGAACTCTTGCATCATAAAGTCTAGTCGTCGGCCTATGGCGCCGCCTTTCTTTAAGATCTTTTGAGTTTCGTTAACGTGGGATTGCAGTCTGTCGAGCTCTTCGGCAACATCTGATTTTTGCGCCAGTAGCACCATTTCCTGTTCTACACGGCCATCTTCAAGCTCAATTTTGGCTTCTTTGAATTTGTTGATTAAACGCTCTTTTTGCCAAGCGAGTACTTCTGGCATTTGCGCTTTAACTTTATCCACTTCTACCAAAATGCCATCCATGCGCTGTTGGATAAGGTTTGCCATATTTTGCCCTTCGCTGGCGCGGGCTTTGATGAAGTCTTCAAGGGCTCGATCAAAACTGCCTAGCATGGCGGTTTGAATCTCATCCATATCGGTTTCTTCAGCTGAAGTAACACCAGGCCAGCGTAGAATATCCACAGGATTAACTGCACCATCTGCACCGTTGGCTTTTACCCAGCGGGCGGCTTCAATAATTTGCGTAGCTAGGGCTTCATTTACAGTAACACCACTAGCGCTAGCTTCGTTAAACGAGAAACGTAAAGTACATTCCACTTTACCGCGCTGAAGTTTTTGGCGAAAACGTTCACGCAAAGTAGGTTCAAGACCACGAAACTGTTCAGGCAGGCGAAACAGGGTTTCCAAATAGCGCTGATTTACTGACCTGATTTCCCAAACAACAGTCCCCCACTCTTTGGTTAACTCATTGCGGGCAAACCCAGTCATGCTACAAATCATATTCAGTCCTATTGGCGTTAATCGTTGATCTACAAGTAAACTTCAAGTGTTCTTGAAGGGCTCTTGAACATAAAAGCCTAGTGTAACCTAAGTTTATTGGTTTTGCTCATTTTAAACTAGCGCCCGATTCGCTATAATTTGCCAAAATCTCGCCCTCATTATTTTACCAAGGAGCTTATTAGATGCGTCCAAGTAGCCGCACAGCGAGCCAAATTCGTCCCGTCACTATTTCACGAAACTACACCATTCATGCCGAAGGATCTGTATTGATTGAGTTTGGCAATACTAAAGTGTTGTGCAACGCCACAGTCACCGAAGGTGTACCGCGTTTTATGAAAGGACAAGGCAAGGGCTGGGTAACTGCTGAATACAGCATGTTGCCACGTTCAACCCACACCCGTTCAGATCGTGAAGCAGCCCGAGGTAAACAAGGAGGCAGAACCTTAGAAATACAGCGTTTGATTGCGCGCTCGTTACGCGCCGCTGTTGATCTTAAGTTATTAGGTGAAAACACCATCACTATTGATTGCGATGTTATTCAAGCAGATGGTGGTACACGCACCGCATCGATCACAGGCGCATGTGTAGCGTTAGTTGATGCATTGACATATATGCGAAATAAGGGAATTATAAAAACGAACCCGCTAAAGCATATGGTAGCCGCAATTTCGGTGGGCGTTTATCGCGGAACTCCTATAGCGGATTTAGAATATTTAGAAGATTCTGAGGCTGAAACCGACATGAATGTAATCATGACGGAAACCGGTAAGCTAATAGAAGTACAAGGTACCGCGGAAGAAGAGCCATTTTCGTTTGATGAACTCAACGAGATGTTAGGGCTGGCGAAAAATGCCATTAGCGAATTAACCCAAATACAGCGTACAGCGTTAAGTTAATCAACAGAGATCTTCATGCTTAATTACAAAAGAGAATTTATTGAATTTGCTATCAAGCGAAAAGTACTTAGATTTGGTGAGTTTACCTTAAAATCTGGACGTAAAAGTCCGTATTTTTTCAATGCAGGATTATTTAATAGCGGCGGTGATCTAGCCAAATTAGGGCGTTTTTACGCCTCAACCATTCAAGCTGAAGGTATTGAATTCGATTTATTATTTGGTCCTGCCTATAAAGGCATTCCTATTGCTTGTGCAACCTCAATTGCGTTGTCTAACACCTTTGGTGAAGACGTGCCTTACTGCTTTAATCGTAAAGAAGCAAAAAGCCATGGTGAAGGTGGCAATCTTGTTGGCAGTGCACTGGAAGGCGATGTATTGCTGGTGGATGATGTTATTACTGCAGGTACTGCGATCCGTGAATCCATGGATATCATATCTCAACATGATGCAAAGCTAGCCGGTGTTCTTATTGCGTTGGATCGCCAAGAAAAAGGCTTCGGTGATTTGTCTGCGGTGCAAGAAGTAGAACGCGATTTTACCACCAAGGTGTATTCCATTATTACGCTAAACGACTTAGTGGAGTACTTGGAAACCTATCAAGATGCATCAGAAGCCATTGCGTCGATTAAAAAATATCGAGAAGAATACGGTATTTAATGTCCGCAACACATGATTTTGATACTGCTGATTTTCAATTAAATGCACTAGGCCTTAGATGCCCTGAGCCTGTAATGATGGTGCGTTTGCAAGTGCGAAAAATGCAAGACGGAGAAACCCTTTGTATCTTAGCGGATGATCCCGCTACATCCAGAGATATTCCGAGTTTTTGTCGCTTCATGGAACATCAGTTGTTGGCCTATCAAACCGATGAAATGCCGTATCAATTTCTAATTAAAAAAGGTATGTGAATAACGGCACTCATTCACATGTGAACAGTGCCGTTTTGCTTTTAGCGTTTATTCTTCTGGCTTTTTAAACTTTAAAGTAAAACGGTCAGTATTACCTGTTACTGATCGAGCGCCTACTTCGTATTCCAACTCATCATCTTCGCGGTAATGCAGGGTTGAAAAGTCGACCAATTCAAACCCCGCATCTTGAATTTCTTTGATGGCTTTTACTGGATCAAAGCGTCTGCCATTACTGGGTGTCAAAGGCTCCATGTGGCGTGCAGTGTGATCCACAACGCCATAAATTCCACCAGGCTTTAACGCCTCAAAGGCGGCTTTGTTCATGGCTGCACGGCCTGCTTCATTAAAATTATGGTAGTTTCTAAAGGTCAAGACCATATCTGCATCTTCTACGCCGATATCACCCATTTCGATAGTATAAAAACGGTCGCCCTCTTTGCGGTATACTTTGGCATCTTTGGCTACCACATTCATGCGCTCAAAACCGGCAAGGGTGGATAAATTATTTTCGATACCGCCAGTGCCGAGAGCGCCATAATAATTCCCTTTTTCGGCTAATACTGGTACCAACAATTTAGTGTACCAGCCACCGCCCGGGATAAATTCGACGACCGTCATATCATCCTCTAACCCAAAAAATGCAAGGGTTTCCACTGGTTTACGGTTTGCATCACGGTCAATTTCTGCCTGACTTCTTACGTCAGATGCCATGGCTAATTTTAGTTTTTCTTCCACGTTCGCCAAAGTTTGCCCTGACAGCAAAAGGACTGCCGATATAACGCCAAGACTTATTATTTTTTGCATAATTTTCTCCGTCATCATGTTTGTTGTGTAGCTTGAATTGGGTTAATTACCGTTTGATGATAACCATATTTTAACCGCAACTATAACCACAATTGTAGCAGTAGCAACAGCAATCGCCTGCCATTTGTACTTGCGCACAATTTTTTCTGTTTTATTGCCAAATATTTTGACTAACAGAGCTAAGCCAAAATAACGAATACTTCTACTAATCGTTACGGCCACTAAATACAAAGTTAGGGAATATCCAGTAACGCCTGCAGCTAACATGGCAATTTGCAGTGGGACAGGCGTCACCCCGGTGCTAAATACAAACCAAAAACCGTTTCGGTCCATGGAGTCTTCAAAGCGCGAAAATTGCTCTTCATTGGTAATGTAGGTCATGACCAAGTCGCGCAAAGCATCAAACAGGAAGTAACCTATGGCATAGCCAAGTATAGCGCCTAAAATGCACCCTATAGTAGTGACCGCGGCAATTTGCCAAATCTTTTCCCTTTTTGCCTGCATCAGGGGAATTAGAATGGTTTCCAGTGGAATGGGGACAACGGTAGATTCTAAAAATGAAGCAATGCCAATGCTGGTTAGCATATGCTTGGATTCTATCATCCGTTTAACGCGTTTTTTAATGGACAAGTGAAGTGTTTCCTAAAAGGAAAATGGGCCAGAATTTTTCCAGCCCATTTTAAACAGTATATTCAGGGTTTAAAGTTGCTTGTAAACCACGCCGTCTTTCATGACAAAAGCTACATCTTCCATCAACTTAATATTGTCGATAGGATTGCCTTTAACCGCAACCATGTCTGCTAATTTACCTGCTTGCACAGTGCCTAATTGGTCATCTATTCTAAGTAATTTAGAGGTATTCACAGTCGCTGATAGAATTGCATCCATTTCAGACATGCCAGCTTCTACCATGAGCGCAAATTCTTTGGCATTTTCACCATGCGGTGAAACCCCAGAATCTGTACCGAAAGCGATGAGTACACCATCTTCATGGGCTTTGGCGAAGGTATTTTGAATTAACGGTCCAATAGCGGCGGCTTTCGGACGAACAATGGCGGGGAAATAACCGTCAATTTTGGCTTTCTCAGCAACAAAGTTACCCGCCAAAATTGTCGGTACATAATAGACATCGTGTTTGCGCATTAAACGAATAATTTCGTTGTCCATGTAAGTACCATGCTCAATACTATCCACCCCTGCGAGAATAGCGCGGCGCATCCCTTCTTTCCCATGGGCATGCACGGCTACCGTCATACCATAGTCTTTTGCGGTTTGTACAATGGCATCTACTTCGTCTTGCATAAACTGCGGATTCTGGCCATTTTTAGCAACCGATAATACACCACCAGTGGCGGTGATTTTAATAAGATCAGCGCCATCTTTATAGCGTTGTCTTACCGCCTCTCTGGCTTCTGCCACGCCATTTATTACGCCATCTGCTGGCGTTGGACTGCCCATTAGTGCTTTTTTCATACCATTGGTAGGATCAGCATGTCCGCCTGTGGTGGCAAGTGATTTAGCTGCTGAATAAATACGCGGCCCAATCGCTTTTCCTTGAGAAATGGCATTGCGTAATGCCACGGTTTCATTAAACATATCACCTAGGTTACGTACTGTAGTAAAGCCGGCCATTAAGGTCTTTTCAGCATAATAAGAGGCTGCAATTGCATAGTCTGCTTCATTATTTGTGAAGCGTTTCATGTAGGAAGACGGTCCTTCATTTTGCCCGGACAAATGCACATGCATGTCCATCAAACCCGGCATTAAGGTATAACCTTCAAGATTGATAAAGTTATCGTAGGTTGTTCCCTCTTTTCTTCCATCTTCAATGCTAATGATTTTGTTACCGTCGACGATAACAGTTTTATCACGTTCAATTTTTGAATCAGTGCCAGTGATTAAGTTGCTTGTGTAGATGTAGGTTTCTGCGTTTGCCGTGGTAGGCAAAGCAAGAACAATTGCCAAGGAGGTGGCGACCGATACTAAGGTTTTTTTTATTTTCATTATATTAGAGCCTCGGAGAAGAATAAGGACACATTAAGTCAAAAAAGCGAGTAAATCAAAACTTTGTAAGCAGTCAATTTTACTCACTGGCAATAACTTGGATCTTAATATGCGCCGCAATCAGCAAATCACTGATAAAGAAGTCACTTTCGATGAATCCGAACAACTTGTTTCCACCACGGATACCCGCGGAGTCATCACCTATGCCAATGCCATATTTTGCAAAGTAGCAGGTTATACCGAAGAAGAATTGGTGGGTAAAAATCACAATCTTGTTCGCCATCCTGATATGCCAAAAGCAGCTTTCAAAGACATGTGGGAGCATCTTAAGCAAGGTCATGCATGGCAGGGAATAGTAAAAAATCGCTGTAAAGATGGTGGCTATTATTGGGTCGATGCCTTTGTTACGCCTATTTACGATGGTAGTGAATTAGTTGGCTATCAGTCGGTGAGGGTAAAACCTGATGCCAAACATGTTGCTCGGGCCAAGCGCATTTATGCCGATGTAAACAAAGGAAAATTACCCAGTGACCAAGAATTTTCGTTTAAATCAAAAAGTGTGCTTTATTTAGGTATTACTTTGGCAGTGGCGGCTTATACTGCATTTGCCACTGACTGGTTTGCTGGCTTTTCGATCATGGTCATGAGTATTTTAGGTTTTCTTATTTTTAAATCTGAGTTGCTAGAAACACCAAAATTTACCAAAGGCCTTACCGATGAATACGACAGTGTGAGCCGATTTGTGCTAGGCGGTCGCGGTACCCCCGGGATTATCAAATTCAATTTAGGCATGCTTAAGGCCATGCAGCGCACCATTATTGGTCGGACTCAAGATACTTCTAAAGGCATTGAAGCCATTGCAATTAATACCTTGGACATTGCCATGAAAACCTCAAAAGGGATTCAGCAGCAACAACAAGAAATTGATCAAATTACCAATGCCATTCGAGATATGAGTACTGGCAGCAAAAAAGTAATGCAAAGCACAGATGAAACCAATGTGTCAGTGCAAGAAACGAATTCTCAATGTGCAGACACGCGAAAACTAATTCTCCAAGGCCGTGATGCGGTAAATGAATTGTCGAAAATGGTTGAAAACGCAGCCTTAACAGCTGACTCCTTGATGCAAGCCTCTGATCAAGTTACTCAAACCATAGGTGAAATAGAATCCATTGCTGATCAAACCAATTTGTTAGCTTTAAATGCGGCCATCGAAGCTGCCCGCGCAGGTGAAAGTGGTCGAGGATTTTCGGTGGTAGCTGATGAAGTTCGTGCCTTATCCACTCGCACTCAAGAGTCGGCCGCTAAAACCATTGGTAGCACTAATGCCATGCGCCAAACCCTGCAAGAATGGGTCACTAAAATGCATGAATCTAGAGATACGGCTAACGACAGTGCCCAACAAGCCCAAACTTCAGCTGATTCTATTGAAGCTATTTATTCGATGATAGATAACATTTCAGAATTACTGGAAGGCATAGTAGCTGCCAGCCATCAGCAAGAACAAAACTGCACTGCGGTGGATGTTAACATTCATACCATCAGTGAAGTGTCAGCACAAAATGCAGCGCTAGCAGAACAAATGCAAAACAATGCCGACTTACTGGAAAGAAATATGCGTTCCTTGGTAGGGTTAAGTAATACCTTCTTGGCCAACGATCGTAAATAGCCACAGGACTAGCAAGCAATATTGCTTGGCTAGTCATAGCAATGTAGTGGGTTAAGGCCGGTTGCGTCCAAAGGCATCATGGCTAGATACCCACTCATCAGCAACCACAGCCGCACCTAATGACAACTCACCGCACAACACGGTTGCAGCCACTATTTCAGCAAACTTTTTGACTCTGCCTTGGCCATAACACCCTAAAACTTCTAGACATTCTTTTTGTGTCGCTAACCCGGTTCCTCCACCGTAGGTTGCGACCACTAAAGATGGAATTGTGACGGAAAAATAATAATCGCCATTAGGCGTAATTTCACTGTAAGTGTAGCCGGCGGACGACTCGGCTACATTGGCCACATCTTGCCCACAGGCGATAAAAAGTGCAGTGATGCCGTTGGCAAAATGAGCGCCATTACTGACACTTCCCGAAACTATAGAGCCCATATTCGACAGCTGTCGCTGACGGAATAATTCAGAAGGTGAACAGTGCATAATTGATTGCATTAATTCAGCAGGAATTACCGCCTCGGCAACCACTCGCTTTCCTCGGGTATGCAGCGCATTCACAAAAGAGTGTTTTTTATCAGTATCTAAATTGGCCGCCAATGCAAAATGTTCTAATCCGGGCGGCTTTTGATCTAAAATCCAATGACAGGCGTGTCGAGTAGCCTTGCTCACCATGTTTTGCCCGGCAGCATCACCACAGGTAAAGTTAAACCTTAGCCAACGCATTTTCGATACAGCATATTGTTCAATGTCTCTTAATTGTCCTACTGAAGTGGTTTCTTGTGCTTTTGTTTTTATGGCATCAAAGTTGTCTTTCACCCATTGCCCAAATTTAAGGGCAGCTCTAGCGTCTGAAAAAACAAAAATGGGCGCTCTTTGCATAGCATCATCAATTACCGTGGTTTTTATGCCGCCAGCTTCATTAGCCAGTCTCATACCACGGTTGTAACTAGCGACAAGGGTACCTTCGGTGGTTGCCATGGGAACATAAAATTCACCTTGCGCTTCTATGCCATCAATAAGTATTGGGCCGGCAAGGCCAACGGGAACTTGCGCTACCCCAGTAAAGTGTTCAATGTTGCCGGGTAAGGTTTCAGGATCTAAGGAGAAGTGCCCAAGATTCTCTAAGGATTGACCTGTTTGCTGCTGAACGAAATCTCGTCTAGCCGCTGCCATTGCACTACTATAATCATTGGTTTTATCTCTTGGAATTTTAGGCATACGGATATCTTGTTGTTATAAATATGTTAACAAGAGTATTGCTATTATTGGATATTCAAGCAAATTGAGACTTTGTATGCGTTTGGATAAATTTTTTTGATAGTCGGACCACATAACCAGCGGTCATCAAGGGTAGTTTAAAATTCACCTATGCTAAAACGGTAGCCGTTACTAGTTAGAAATAACTCGGTTTTGTTTCCATTACTGACGTGCTCCGCTTGATCAACCCATCGGTACAGCACGTTTTGGTGTACTCTTGCCCAAAGATTACGGCGTACATTCACATAGGGTACTTGTGCATCCTCAAAAGTGCGTAGCTCAACTGGGTGTTGCTCAGAGATCAATACTTTGTCACCTACCTGAGTGGAGATTTGAATGCCAGTATCGCTGGTGTCGGCATCAATAGCGACAAAGGGCACGTCTTCTACCTGAATGCCTATTTTTTCAACCGGTGTTACTAGGAAATAGCGGTCTTCTTCCTTTTTCAACACACTGGAAAACAAGGCAACTAATTTGGCTCGGGTAAAAGGGGTACCTTGATGCCACCATTGACCATTGCGTTTGATCACCAGTGGCATCTCACCGCAATATTCAGGATCCCATTTATCTACCGGCGGATATTGTTTATCACCACTGGCTTGGGATAACTGGGACTGAAGTTGCTGAATATCCATTACTCCAGTTCGCTTTTAATTTCTCTGAGAATGTCTTTTAATCTGCGCATATTATCTGGCCCCATGCGCAACATCTGCTTTTGCGGCAACGATAAGGCTTCTAGGCGTTCATCTTTGAATTTGTACATCACACTGTCAGAATAAACCTCAATTGGCACTGGCACTTGGGGCGTGTCTAACAAGGTATCGATAGCCGCTATCAGCGTATCATTGAAGTTTTCATTGGGACGCGAAATCTCTGCAAAGCGAGCTTCTATTTCAGAGCGATAAGTGTCTAGTAATCCAACCAAATCCTCTACGTCAGCCGCTTCAAGCATATCAACATAGGGTGTATATCTTTGGTAACTTGAAGGCTCGATCCAAGTCCTATCTGCTTGTTGGTATACTCTAAAACTTTGCTTAGGCGGTTCGACCAAACTGTCTTTGGGGGATGCTTGATTGTTCGCAAGATTATTGACGTTAATTACGAATTTCTGCAGCAGACTTTCGTCCACGATTAAGCGGCTGAATTGTTCCGACGTAATAATTTTGGCCAAGGCACTTTTAATCGCATCATCATTTACGTCAAGAGGTTCTGGCTCAGGATCTTCAATTACCGGCGCCAAATTTTCTACCTGATCTTCAGTTTCACCCGCACCAATCACCACTTCTTGAGTATCTGGCAAGGCTTCAAACAATGAATCATCGTCTTCTTGCTCAGGTAATTGTGCTTCCTCTACTGTTTCCTGCGTAGGTACAGGGATTTCTTGAGGAGCAGTTAACACTTCTGGCTCATCACTTGTTGGCCAGAACACTACTGCTACCAATATGATAAACAGCACAACAGACGCTATTATGTAGGGTTTCATCTGTTGTAGTTGCGTTGGTTGTTCTGACATTGGTTACTCCTTATAACCGGGGAATATTTGATAAGTTGTACTTTGATAAATTATACATAGTGTTGACTAAATAAATTTCAATTAATTCACTTTGGTAAACTAATAAAAAATTTATTACGTACAAAATGCGTCTTAGGTGCAGTTTAAAAATGCGAAGAGTAATCTCATGACAAAGTTCTTGCTACAGCGAATACGCAATAAACCACTAACCATCGATAAGTTAGAAGTGCATTCTTTTGAAATGAATATTTATTTGGTCAAACTTTGCATCGATCAAGATGAAGGCTTTGTATACGGCGACCAAGACAAACCCGAACGCTTTTTTTCATGCCAGCAAATTCGAGACGTGTTTGCCGAATGCACAGTTAAAACGGCCGTCATGAAGCACGACTCGCCCTATGATGAGATGATTGGGAATCCTGATAAACCGGCACAGCGCATGGAATTGCCTTTTAGTATGGCGCAACCCTATTAATACATTAGAGAGCGCGGCATTTTCCCAGCAAAAATTCAAATTCCGCTTGTTCCACAGGCATGATGGACAAGCGATGGCCTTTTTTTACCAAACCTAATTCGGTTATTTCCGGCATTTGTTTAATCTCTTTCAACGGCAGTACTTGGTTGAAGGTTTCCAAGTGTTCTACTTCTACCATTATCCAACGAGGGTTTTCTTTGCTGGCTTTGGGATCGTAATAATGGCTCTCTGGGTCAAATTGTGTTGGGTCGACTAAACCAGTGTTGCTGACTTTGGCTAAGCCAGCAATACCCACTAACTTGCAGCTGCTGTGATAGATAAAGACTTGGTCGCCTTTTTTTATGTCATCGCGCATAAAGTTACGTGCTTGGTAATTACGCACGCCATTCCAAGTTTCACGTTTGTCTTTGCGCGACGCTAAATCCTGTATGCTAAATTCATCCGGCTCAGTTTTAAATAACCAGTATCCCATATCAGGCCTCATTTGCTTTTTTGGTTTCTAACAACTTATTTAAACGTGCTTGTTTAATGCCTAACTGTTTATTTAGCTTTTCTTTTTCTTCGGCATCTGCGGCTTCTTTAACTCTTAATTCCAAGGCTTTAATTTGTTCTCTAAGCTCGGTTTCTTTAAATTCATGTTGTTCCGCTGCTTCAGCTTTATCAAACACTATGCTTTCAGGTGTAGCCGTTTCTTCTTCGGTGACTTTTTTCCGTGGCGGTTTGGCAATCACAGGAGGATTATCCCCTATGGGTCTTTGATTCATAAAGCCAGGAGAAACGATTTCGATATCTGCACCGTGAAGGGTATCTAAAATATTCGCATGTAGCTTTGAGCGCGCCGAAATTAAACTTTTAATTTCACTCAACAGACCTGAAACACGATAAGAAATAGAAAAGTCGCCTAATTCTATAATTTGTACAAATGGCTCGCTTAACCCAGCCTCTGTTGCCGCGATAACCAATAATTCTTCTATTTTCTTGTGATGGATATCATACCCCAAAGACAAGTTCGCGCTTATGATGGTACCTGAGCTTCGCACCACTTGAATTGGCTCAGATAATAGGTAGCTGTTGGTAAATGCAATAAGTTCGCGCTGTTCGGTTTGTAACTCGGTGTCGAAAATACCTTTTTCGGTAACTCGACCGAAAAAACTACCCACCCGAATAAAATCGCCGGTACGAAAGGGTTTAGTAATGCGCAGCACTAATCCAGCCATTACATTGCTTACCAAGGTGGTAGAGGAAAATGCGATAACACCAGAAAGCAGAATACCTAACAAGCCTAACACCTGATTGCGGGTGTCTTTTTCGATGGGCAAGGAAATCACCACTGCCACTAAAGCTATGACATATAAAAGAGACAATATGATTTGTCTTGGAAAACGGGCAGACATACTGAGGTGTTTGTCCCCAAGTAACACTTTATGGCTGATTGCCAGCAGGGCAATGGCCATTAAAATCGTTAATATAAAGGGAATCAGCGAAATGCCTAAGGCAATCATTTGTGAAAAAACAGTATCCATATGTACTCTGTGTTTTGCTGGCAATTTACATTCACCAGCTTGTTGACGATGGCAAGCCTAATCTTTTTCGCGCAAATAAGGCGCCAATGCTTTGCGCATTTCTAATTTAGCTCCCAAGCGATTAGCTAGCAAAATCATACCACTAATTTTTCTATTCACCAGCGCGGTATCAAAATTTGGAGAGGCAATGGCCTTTTTATTTCGAATTAATCCTTGGGTGTGGGCGTACAGGCGAGAAACTAATGCAGAAGCTTTAAAATTATAAGTTTCAGTTTGTAAGCATTCACTTGCCATTAATGTAGCACTTAATACCATTTCAATGACATCATTTGGCATGTTTGGATGCAGCAATCCAAGATCAAAAAATGCCTGCTTCATCATTTGCTGATCTTGCTGTTGCATGGCTTGGGCCATTTTTTTGTAGTAGGTTTGAGTATCAAATGCAATGTCGCAGCAAGCACCAAAATCTAGCAACACAATTTTTTGTGTATCAGCTTGATAGAAATAGTTAGCGAAATTAGGGTCACTCTGCATAAACCCAAACGCAAACAACTCTTTCAGTGTTAGCGTCATTAGACAATGGCAGACATGGTCTATGGTCTGTTGATCAAAATTTTCTACTTTGTCCAAAGGCTCGCCTTGAATATAGGTCATGGCGAGAATGTATTCACCGCTTAATGCAGTATTGACGTCTGGCACAATAAAATTATCGTCATCTTTGACCAATTGGGCGAAGCGCTGTAGAAATTGATATTCCTGACGATAATCTGCTTCTCGTTTGAGCTGGATTTTGGCTTGTTCGAGGATTTTGTCCAAATTAACTTCAGGCGGAAGCGCGCCACTTAACTTTATTAATCGACCAACATTATTGATATCGCTGTCTATGCTTTGGGCGACGCCTGGATATTGCACTTTGATCGCAAGATCATCTCCGCTTTTTAAACGAGCTCTATGCACTTGACCTATAGAAGCAGCGGCTACTGGCTCAAAGGAGAAATACTCGAACTTGTCCATCCAATTCGGCCCCCAGTTTTTGTTCAGCACATTCAGTAACTGACTTTTAGGCATGGCATCTGCGCCTTGCCGTAATTGGGCCAAAATGGGCTCCCATTCTGCGGGTAAAAATTCACCTGCATCCATCGACAACATTTGCCCAATTTTCATAGCGGCACCGCGCATTTGAGCGAGTTTGCTAGAGATGGATAACGCGTTGTTGGTAGTAAAAACAGTGGATTTTAAACTGGGTTTTTGTGCTTTTAATAGCTGGCCAGCACCTGTGGAGATGGCACTCCCGGCTAGTTTAGCAGCCAAACCTGTTAGCTTGCCAAGGCGGCTAATGCGACCAGAGGGAACTTTGCTTGATTTACTCATAGCAGATCATTTATCAGGTTTGCTTGTTGCGCTGATGTTTATGCTGTGAGAGCGACAATAACAGGGGAAAAAATATGCACTAGCATGCCAATAACGCTGCCACTGAGAAAACCAATCGCACCTTTTTTGTCCATGTAGCGAAATAAGGTCAAGCCAAATAAGCCGTACCATAACATTAGGCTGTAAACAGAAGTGATGCCAGCCCCTAATTGTTGGGGTAAAAATAGCAAGGTTGTAATTACCACAGCCATAGAGCCGGAAAGTACGACCCACATTATGTTCTTTTTATTGTGGAATTGATTTAGGCTATTTTCTTCTGACATCTAATTTATCCAATGCGTTAGTGATGAGCAAAGTCTATTTTTAACACTTCTGTGTTGTCAGTGAAAGTTAAGCTGTTAATGCTTTGGTCTAGTTTGACATTCACCAAGTTAGTTTGCGCAAACCAAATATCCCGTAAAGCATTATGAACTACTTGTAATCCTTCAAGTTTTTCTGGTTTAGGTGTTTCTTGATAAACCCAAAAATGCTTGCCTTCCACTTCGTAGCCCACTAAGGAAATATCAAGCGGCTCGTCATTGGGATAATAAATACCAAAACGCTGAGCAACATAATCAGCAAACTGCTTTTGTGTGGTGGCATCTTTGATGATATCTGCGCTACCGCCAAAGATTTCCTTCACTGCATGTTCTGCATCATGCAATTCAAACCTGTGCATTATCTCAAGCATATTGGTACGCGGATTAAGCTCAATTCTGGTTAATGCAGCTTTGACTTGATGCGCTTGCAAGTTGCTATTGATTAGCAATAGTAAAGCGACCGCAAGCAGTGGTCGCCAAATAGATTTAATTATCATCGTTATCTTTATCATCAGTTTTTAGTTCAGTTTTTATATCGTGCATGATATCTCTGCGAACTTTAGCTTTGCTAGCACTGCTCTTATAAGATTCAATGCGAGATTCAATGATGCGTCTTGGGTAGTAGTTATTTTCTACATTTACATCAGCTGTTTCCCAACGAGGATCAACGGCAACACTTTTCAGTACTTTGTCTTTCTCAGTTACGATAAGCTTTTGCACTTTATCTGGAGTTCTACGCCAGATTTCCGCAGGAATACGAACCATATCTGTTGAACCATCTTCGAACGTAAGCTCTAAAATGATAGGCATGACTAAGCCACCCAAATTAGAAAATGACATTACATAGTAATTCTTGTCTTCTTTTACTGCACGTTCTAGGGCTGTTCTTTCCCAAGGATCAAGATCCTTAAGGTACTTCTGATAGGCATTTCTTTCTTTATTAGTGACAGTGTAAATGTCATTGTCATCATAGAAATCTTTCACGTCTGGGTTTCTCTCAACCCAAAGTTTCTTGCCTTCAGCTTTATTACGCTCATCAGTAAGAGAAAGCGGTTTATCTGCTTCCATTTGACGCTGGCGATCAAAGTCGATATCAGGATCTTCGGTATCTAAACGTAGTTTGTATACTTCATCAAGAGAGATATCTACGTGATCAGTGGTGTAGAACCATCCGCGCCAGAACCAATCCAAATCAATACCAGAGGCTTCTTCCATGGTACGGAAAAAGTCAGCAGGTGTTGGGCGCTTATATTTCCAACGAAGCGCGTACTCTTTAAACGCAAAATCAAACAATTCACGCCCCATTATGGTTTCACGTAAAATGTTCAAGGCTGCCGCAGGCTTGGTGTAAGCATTTGGCCCAAGACGTAACACAGAATCAGACTGGGTCATAATAGGTACTTGGACATTTGATGCCATGTAATCAGTAATGTCACGAGGTTCTACACCCCATGGAATACTCGGATCCCATTCGCGGCCAGCAACACCGTCTAAGAAGCTATTTAGACCTTCGTCCATCCAAGTCCATTGACGCTCATCAGAGTTAACCACCATAGGGAAATAAATGTGGCCAATTTCGTGAATCACCACGCCAATCAAGAAGCGCTTTTCAGCCAGAGAATAAGTGCGAGAACCATCGTCTCTTAATTCTGTTCTTGGACCATTAAAAGTGATCATTGGATATTCCATACCACCCACTGGACCATTCACCGACTGCGCCACAGGATAAGGATAATCAAAGCTAAATCTGGAATACACTTCCATAGTGTGGATTACGGATTCAGTGGAATATTTTTTCCACAGATCGCCACCTTCTTTGGGATAGAATGACATCGCCATTACTAATGGCATATCGTCACCACCTTGATTATAACCTTTAGCATCCCACATAAATTTACGTGAACTTGCCCAAGCAAAATCTCTTACATTGTCTGCTTTAAAGGTCCAGGTTTTGGTTTTAGATGTGCCTTCTTTCTCGTTTTCTAGGGCTTCGTCAGCAGTCACGATAAACACCGGACGTTTAGCATCTTCCGCTTTCTTTAAACGATCTCTTTGGGTCTTGGTTAGCACATCTTTAGGGTTCATCAGGGCGCCAGTAGAAGACACTATGTGATCAGCGGGTACGGTAATATTGACTTCGTAATCGCCGAATTCTAAGGTAAATTCACCACGTCCAATAAACTCTTTATTGGTCCAGGCTTCATAATCTGTGTAAGCGGCTAAACGTGGAAACCATTGAGCAAGTAAGAAAATATCATTGCCACCTTCTCGCTCATCATCTGGGAAATGCTCATAACCAGCACGGGCAGATACAGCATCTTCTTCAACGATGTTGAATGCGAAATCTATTTCAAACGTAATACTTTTAGAAGGCTTCAGCGGTTGCGGTAAATCCACACGCATTAAGGTGCCCACTATGGTGTGCTTAAGTGTTTGACCTTTGCTGGTTTCCACTCTTGAAATGTCGTAACCCAACTCAGTATCTTCAACAAAGTGTTGACGACGCAGTGCCGCCAAACTAATTTTTGCTGGCGTATCGCCATCTGCTGATTGAGTGCCTGGGCCTCGATTTCCTATGCCACCAAAGGTAGTGGTTAATGCTGACATAGAATCGTCTTTAAACTTGTTTTGATCTAATTGGATCCATAAGTACTTAAGCGTATCAGGAGAGTTATTGGTGTAAGTGATGACTTCAGATGCGGTTAGACGGCGTTTTTCTTCGTCTAATTTAACATCGATTTTGTAATCAACTTTTTGCTGCCAATACATATGGCCAGGTTCACCGGCGGCATTGCGGTAGACATTAGGTGTGGGTAATACTTCATCAAGTTGTCGAAATTTATCTTCAAATTGACCTTTTGTTTGTTTGATTGCTGCGTCTGTCGCGAAAGCTAGGGTTGCAACCAAGCTTAATAAAGTAAGCTTGTAAATCTTTAACAACATATTTTTTCCCTATCGTAGTGCTTTATCAGCTCTTGTGGCCGATTAAAATATTCAATTGAAATTTGATGGTTGTAAGATCAATTTCATATTGAGTGTTTAAAATTATTCAAAACTGAATTTGAATAAACCACGTATAGTACATCAAAATTTGTTCAACAGAACAGATACTGAAATCTTTTGAAACACTTTTTTGGCGTAGCTGTATTAAAAAACAGCAGTAATGTTAAGATTATGTGAAAAAGGTTTTGGTTATGTAACGAAAGCTAAAAATATATCTTTAATTTTAAGAGAAAACGCTTGCTCGACTTGAGAAAGCATTATATATCCTTATTCTAATTTACATCATTCAACAACAAGATCGGAGATGGCGAATTTTACTTGGCAAACAGCCGTTATAAAAATTGGAAGCGCACTTATATCACCTGACGGAAAAGGGTGCAGTACGCAATTTATGCAACATATTGCTCGCTTTATTAGTGAAAGTCGAAAGCAGAATAAAGATGTGATTCTGGTTTCTTCAGGCAGTGTTGCAGCTGCCCGTGGCGTTGTGAAAACTGGTGTCGCAGTTACACGCAGTCAAAAAGCTGCTATGGCAGCCGTCGGACAAACAAAAATGATGGGCGTATGGTCCAGTTTGTTTGACTTTCCCTGCGCGCAGCTATTACTCACCGTTGATGATTTAAACGACCGCCGGCGTTACGTAAATATCAAAAATACCATTCAAGAATTGCTTGATAACGGTGTGCTGCCCATAGTCAACGAAAACGATACAGTAGCGGTTGAAACTTCTAAAGTAGGTGATAACGATAATCTTGCCGCACACACAGCCATTGCAATGCAGGCAGATTGCTTAATAATTTGTACCGACGTTGACGGACTTTATACTGGTAATCCGCGCACCAATCCCACTGCGAAACGCATTGATACCGTTGAGAAGATTGATAACGGTATTATGAGTTTAGCGGGTGGCGCAGGCTCTTCTGTGGGTACTGGTGGAATGGTAACCAAAATCCAAGCCGCAAAAAGATGTACGCATTCGGGCATTCAGACCTTGTTGGTGTCAGGCACAGATCCAACGACCTTTGACAGTTTACTCGATGGCAACTGTCCAGGTACCTTATTTTTACCTGAGGACCAAGGGCTTACCGCAAAACATGACTGGATTGCCCATACCTCGCATCCAAAAGGTGAAATCATCATTGACCATGGTGCTTATGTGGCAGTTACCGAAAAAGGTGCATCTTTATTGCCCGCAGGCATAACCAAAGTCAACGGAACCTTTGCGCAAGATGATGCAGTTTTGGTGATTTATGAAGGCAATGTTATCGGCAAAGGAATTAGCTTATTTTCGTCAGCGGAAATTCAGCAAATTGCCGGCGTAAAAAGTCATCTAATTTCAAGAATACTGGGTTACGACGCATCAGAAGTGGTTATCCACCGAGATAATTTTGTTTTGATTACTCAAGATAAATTAACCCATTAAGCAACTACGAATTTAAATAACACAATAGGAGAAGGTGAAAAGCCAAACTATTATGAGCTTTGATATCAAGCTGGCTGCGGCTCAAGCAAAAGCAGCAAAAAACGCAATAGCAAATCTGGACCAAGCGCAACGCTTGGCACTACTATTATCGGTCGCGAAGGGGCTTAGAGATAATGTGCCTTCAATTCTGCAAGCAAACAAAATTGATTTGCAGAATGCCCAAGAGAACGGTCTTAGTGAGCCCATGATTGACAGATTAGCGCTAGATGAATCTGGCGTTGAGGCAATTGCGACCGCGGTAGAAGAAATTGCACATCAACCTGAAGTACTCGGCAGTATTGCAAATATTCGACCATTGCCCTCAGGCATTCAAGTGGGAAAAATGCGAATTCCCCTTGGCGTAGTAGCTATGATATACGAATCTCGACCTAACGTAACAATAGATGCGGCTGCCTTATGTTTAAAAGCAGGTAATGCAGTTATTTTACGCGGTGGTAAAGAAGCCCAAGCATCGAACCAAGCGCTGGCGAAAATTTTACATCAAGCGCTTAAAGAGCAAGGATTACCGGAAGCGGTTGCTACAGTAATTCCGGTACCTGACCGCTCCGTAATGAGTGAAATGCTTGAACTAAGTGATAGTATCGACCTCATTATTCCAAGAGGTGGTGAAGGTTTGATTCGATATGTTAGTGAGAACAGTAAGATCCCTGTTATTCAACACTTTAAAGGCGTGTGTCACCTGTTTATTGACGAATTCGCGGATTTGGAAAAAGCGTTACCGATTTTGGAAAACGGTAAAACCCAGCGCACTGGTGTTTGTAATGCGTTAGAAACCCTAGTGGTGCATAAAAACATTGCGGAACAGGCTATGCCCAAAGTGGCGAAATTATTCAAAGATAAGAATGTAAAAGTACACGCTTGTGAAGCATCTATTGGCTACTTTGATGATGCAATTGCCGCCACCGAAGATGATTGGCATGAAGAATATTTAGCCTTAGAAATCGCGGTGAAAATCGTCGATGACTTTGAGACTGCCCTTGAGCATATTCAAACCTATGGCAGTGGTCATACCGAAGTGATAGTGACTGAAAACTTGGGTAATTCTCAACGCTTTATGCGAGAGATTAATTCATCAGTAATTATGCTAAATGCTTCGTCTCGATTCTCTGATGGTGGTCAATTAGGATTGGGTGCAGAGATAGGTATTTCAACCTCTAAACTCCATGCTTATGGACCTATGGGGGCTGAGCAGTTAACCACTGAGAAGTTCGTGGTCTATGGTGATGGTCACATTCGCCAGTAAACTCTTTTGAAATAAAATAGCCTTGATGATCGAAAAAGTAATTGCCATCAAAGTACATTTTCAGTAACTTGTTTATACCATCAAAAAGCCTGGTTTCCAGGCTTTTTTTATATCTTGCACAAAGGTAAAGCAGTGCCCGAAATTCAAAAACTTATAGACAATAATATCCGTTGGGCAGAGGCGGTTGACGCCAATGATCCCACATTTTTTGATAAGCTATCTAAACAACAAAGTCCCATTTACTTGTGGATTGGTTGTTCTGATTCCCGCGTGCCAGCTAATCAGATAGTTGATCTATTGCCAGGGGATATTTTCGTTCACCGTAACGTGGCTAACTTAGTTATCCACACAGATTTTAATTGTTTGTCAGTATTACAATACGCAGTGGATGTGTTGAAAGTAAAACATGTCATCGTGTGCGGGCATTATGGCTGTGGTGGAGTTGAGGCTGCGCTGTCAGATGACAACCTAGGGTTGATTGATAACTGGCTAATGCACATTCGAGATGTCGCTAAACGTCATGAAGACGAACTTAAAGATCTCAACAAACACGATAAACTAACGCGTTTGTGTGAGTTAAACGTTTTGCAACAAGCCGAAAATGTGCGTAAAACCACAATTTTTCGAGAAGCCATTGCACGAGGCCAATCTGTTCGTATTCACAGCTGGGTTTATAGCTTGAAAAATGGAAAGATTACGGTTTTAGACAACCAAAATTAGTGAGTTTTCGGTTTAGGTAAACTAAAGGTGAATTTCACTTCCTAACTTACTCACTATGACTAAAAAACCTTCGTTGTAAGCGCGGTATGTGATACATTCCGCGCTTATTTTTGTTTCTGATCAGTACCTGAATTTATATGCAACCACAAGATTCACAAGACGCTCCTTTGCTCATTAAGCGACTGCCATTACCAGAGTTCATAACCCTATTGGCGTTATTGACCTCCCTTGTCGCATTGAGTATAGATGCCATGTTACCGGCATTGGATGTGATCGGTGATGAGCTAAACAGTGCTAGTCCACAAGAAAACTTTTTAATTGTTTCGCTGTTTTTTGGCGGTATGGCCGTTGGTCAGTTATTCTTTGGACCATTTTGTGATGCCCGTGGCCGCAGGCTTACTATTCTTGTTGGTTTAATTATCTTTTTGTTAGGTACACTAATTTGTTACTTATCGACTAGCATGGAAACCTTACTGCTAGGTCGTTTAGTACAAGCTTTTGGTGTTTCAGGACCTCGTATTGCTAGTATGGCACTTATTCGTGACCTCTATGTAGGCGATGCCATGGCCAGAGTGATGTCTTTTATCACTGTAATCTTTATATTGGTACCTATGGTTGCCCCTTTAATTGGCCAATTTGTGATTCAATTATATGGCTGGCGCCATATATTTACCGTTTTTGCTATTGTGACTTTGATTTCCGGTGCATGGTTTTTTACCCGACAAGCGGAAACGCTACCACGACAATATCGGGTAAAATTTAATTGGTTTAGTTTCATGCGTTCATTGTTGTTTTTAGTTAAACATCCTGTAGTAATGGGAGCATCAATAGGAATGGGCAGCATTTTTGGTGCTTTCTTGGCCTATTTGAGCGGCTCACAAACCATATTTCAAAGCATTTACGACACGGGTGAATATTTTCCATTATTGTTTGCTACATTGGCCTTTTCTATAGGAGCAGCGTCCTTTTTTAATGGGGTGATGGTACTTAAGATTGGGATGATTAAATTAGTATCAAACGCGGTTGTTTTGACCTTAATTTTTGCCATAGTATTAACTGCAATTTCGCTTTTTTATAACGGTAAACCACCCTTGTGGTTGTTTGTCACCACCATGTTCATTGGATTTTTCTTTATTGGCATTTTGTTTGGAAATCTAAACTCTTTAGCCATGGAACCTGTTGGTCATATTGCAGGTGTTGGCGCTGCTTTTATTGGCTCATTTACTAGTTTAATGGCGGTGCCCATAGGTATTTTTATTGGGCAATTTTTAGATACTTCTGTTACCCCAATCGCCATTGGTTTCACCGTGTTTGGATTTGTGACTTTGATTGCAGTTCGAATTGCGGTTAAGCAAAAATAAATTGCGCGCATAAAAAAGCCCGGCCAAATTGACCGGGCAAAAGGAGCTTAGTTAAAGCACCTAACGACAGAACTGTCTAACGTTTAAGATACAATTGCCTTCATGTCGGTCATGTATCCACGTAATACTTTTCCTATTGTCTCAACCCCGTGTGTTCTGATTTCTTCATTCACTTTTACCAAGGTCATGTTATCAACACCGTTAGATTGATTGCTTAAACCACCGCCCATGTGTTCGGTTGTTAAGCTAGGTAAAATTTGCTCGCGTAAAATTGGTACAGCGGCATTGGCGAATAAGTAGTTACCGTATTCAGCTGTATCAGAAATTACCACGTTCATCTCGTACAAACGCTTACGCGCAATAGTGTTCGAGATTAATGGCGTTTCGTGAAGCGACTCGTAATAAGCTGATTCAGGTAAAATGCCTGCTTCAACCATTACATCAAAGGCCAATTCAACACCTGCTTTGATACAAGCAACTAAGAAAATGCCTTTATCAAAGAAATCTTGGTCGCTGATTTTGCCAGAATAAACAGGTGCGTTTTCAAAACCGCTTTGCCCTGTTTCTTCACGCCATTTTAATAAGTTAGCGTCACCATTGGTCCAGTCTTTCATCATAGTCGTGGAGAATTCACCACTTAATATGTCATCCTGATGTTTTTCGAACAATGGTCTGAATGCTGTTTTGAGTTTGTCCGCAAGTTCGTGTGCTTCGATTTTTGCTGGATTCGATAAACGATCCATCATGTGGGTTACACCACCAATCTTAAGCGCTTCGGTAATTGCTTCTAAACCATATTGGATAAGTGCTGCCGCATACGCTGCGTCAATACCGTCTTCTACCATCTTTTCGTAAGATACAATAGCCGCAGCTTGTTGCATGCCACATAAGATAGTTTGTTCGCCCATAAGGTCAGATTTAACTTCTGCTACAAAAGAACTTTCTAGAACGCCAGCTCTATCACCACCGGTTGCACTAGCAAGTGCTTTAGCGATGGCTAGACCTTTGCCTTCAGGATCGTTTTCAGCATGTACCGCGATCAAAGTTGGTACACCAAATCCTCTTTTGTATTCTTCTCTTACTTCAGTCCCTGGGCATTTAGGTGCACACATTACCACAGTAATATCACTGCGAATTTGTTGACCTTCTTCAACGATATTAAAGCCGTGAGAATAACCAAGTACTGCGCCTTTTTTCATTAACGGCATTACCGCTTCAACGACACTTGCGTGTTGTTTATCAGGCGTTAAGTTATAAACCAAATCCGCATTCGGGATAAGATCTTGATAAGTACCTACTGTAAAACCATTGTCAGTTGCACGAACGAAAGAATCACGTTTCTCATCGATAGCAGCTTGACGTAATGCATAGCTTACGTTTAAACCGGAGTCACGCATATTCAAGCCTTGGTTAAGACCTTGTGCTCCACAACCAACAATCACTATTGATTTGCCTTTTAAGACTTCACAACCATCAGCAAACTCTTCACGTGCCATGAAACGACACTTGCCAAGTTGTTCAAGCTGTTGTCTAAAAGCTAGACTGTTAAAATAATTTGCCATCGTTTTTCCACATTTGCGACCACAGCCATGTTCAGCACGATCTGGGTCTTAATATTTGCGTCCCTTTTAGGACAGTGCGCAGATACTAGCCAAAGTTAAGTGTTGTTTAAAGTGAATTAAATGCAATATAATATTTCGAAATCTGAAATACTGAATTAACTTATGGATATCAAATCACTGCGTTTATTCCAACATCTTGCTAACAGTTTGCATTTTTCTAAAACTGCAGAGGCACTCTTTGTTTCACCGCCGACTCTGTCACGCGTGATTTCCAGACTAGAAGATGAAACCAAAGCAACCTTATTTATTCGGAATAACAGGAGTGTGTCTTTGACCAGTGCAGGCAAGTTATTGTTACAATTTGCCGATCGTGTGTTGCCAGAATATTCAGACTTACTACAACAACTAGACAGTCAAAATACCCGATTGTCTGGAGAACTCTCTTTATATTGTTCAGTTACAGCTAGTCAAACCTATTTACCGGCGATGCTAGATCGGCTCAGAGATCAATATCCTCTTGTGGACATTAAATTAGAGACAGGAGATCACGCGTTGGCAGTTGACCATGTACTGAATCGCCAAGCGGATTTGTCTATTGCGATACATACACCGGATTTTCCAGCCCATGTGCATTTTCAGCAAATTGATCGCGTGCCTCTAACGCTGATCGTGCCACGTAATCTGTTGATAGATAGTGTGCAAGATATCGAATGGCACAAAACCAAAGTCATTATGCCTTCTCGAGGCCCTTCAAAGCGTATAGTGAATCACTGGTTTGCTGAACATAATATTCGTCCAGATGTGTACGCCAAGGTATCAGGGAACGAGGCGATAGTGAGCATGGTGTCTTTAGGATTAGGCGTAGGTTTTGTGCCTAACTTGGTACTACAAAATTCAGTGGTGCAAGATAAGGTAAAGCGGATCAATGTATCCACTATTGAATCTTATCGTTTAGGCATATGCTATTTAAAAGAAAGAGCCAGTGAGCCATTGTTACAATCCATGAGTCAGCTATTTGTAAGTTGATCTAACATTCGGTCAAAACTTCGGTAGGAAATAGCTTCTGCTAGGTGGGCCTGTTCAATATTAGGTTTATTTGCAATATCCGCTATAGTGCGAGCGACTTTTAATATGCGGTGATAAGAGCGCATTGAGAGGCGAAGTTTATCCATGGCTAATTGAATAAACTGTGTGCATTGTGAATCTAGCTGACAATGTATTTCCACTTCTTTAGGCCCTAACTGAGCATTCAATTTTGATTGTCGTTGCATCTGCATTTCAACTGCATGGTTAATAACGATTTTGGCTTTTTCAGTGGTAATGGAAGGCAATTCCTGCTTGTTAATCACGCTTTTTAAAATATCGATCCTAGGCACATGCACTTGTAAATCAATGCGGTCTAACAAGGGTCCTGACAGTCGATTTAAATACCTTAAGGTTTGATCAGCGTTGCAACGTCCGTCATTTATATCACCTGTAGGACTTGGATTCATAGCCGCTACTAACTGAAAATCAGCTGGGTAACTGACTTTGTGCTTTGCTCGAGACAGATGAATTTGCCCGGTTTCAAGTGGTTCTCTCAAAACATCTAATACATGTCTGCCAAACTCTGGTAATTCATCTAAAAAGAGTACGCCTTTATGGGCGAGGGTAATTTCCCCTGGTACAGGATAACTGCCACCACCTACGATAGCAGTTGCTGAACTAGAATGATGCGGCTGACGGAATGGGCGTCTTCGCCAATTGCTTACACTGACCTCATTACCCACCACAGAATTGATACTGGCAACAGTTAACGCATCCTTGTCATCTAAATCCGGTAACAGCCCAATAAGCCGACTGGCAAGCATACTTTTACCTGTTCCCGGTGGACCATATAACAAAAGATTATGGCCTCCAGCGGCGGCTAATATTAGCGCGCGTTTGGCGACTTGTTGTTCTTTTACATCTGCTATATCGGGTAATAAAGGCCTTTGTTGTAATAGCTCGGGCACTTCCGCCAAGGGTAATTTTTGTTTAGCAGATAAATGCAAATACACTGACCATAAACTATCTGCACACAAGACTGAGGCTTCTTTTACTAAAGCCGCTTGCTCAGCGTTTTCAACCGGTAAGATCAAACTGCGATGGATTTTCATGGCGGCTACCGCCATAGGAAGTGCACCTTGAATGCTGCGCAGTTCACCACTGAGCGCTAGCTCACCAACAAATTCAAATTCGTCTAGATTATTTACCGGAATTTGCTCACTGGCGGTTAAAATGCCAACTGCAATTGCTAGATCAAATCGCCCACCGCCTTTGGGTAAATCAGCTGGCGCTAGATTTACCGTGATACGTTTACTTGGAAATTCAAAACCAGAATTGATGATAGCGCTGCGCACACGATCCCGACTCTCTTTAACAGTGGTTTCTGGTAAACCGACCAACTGAAAACTGGGTATCCCATTTGATAAATGCACTTCTACTGTGACCTGAGGTGCTTGAATGCCAACATTTGCTCTTGTGTATATGGTGGATAATGCCATTCGTCTTTTTGACCGTCCCTAGCCAATAAAAAATCCATATTTCCAATTTTTATTGATTTGCTCAACTGGCTCTTAGTGCAGGTGTTGCTAGACTTGGATTATTTCACTTTATGGAATATTAAGTTTTAAACATTGCAGTTTCAAAATCATTGAGCTTTCTATATCATGCAGCCATGATGCTCTTGGCTGTCACATTCAAGTATAAGCGTGGAGTATTGGTTACAAATTTCGTCAGATAATGCTGACATTTTGGGAAGTTTGTTGCTTTAGATTAAATAAGATCACATCTGTGATGCTCTGTATCTTTTATTCAGACCAATTTCTGTGATAATAGCGCCACTAAAATTCACTATACTTAGTGACGATTTTTAAACTAATCCAAACATCCAGACAGAATTTAAGGAATAACGATGGCTAAACAACCGGCTGAACTCATTTGGTTTAATGGTGAAATTATTCCTTGGCAAGATGCCAAGGTTCATGTGATGACACATGCAATACATTATGGGTCTTCGGTCTTTGAAGGTATTCGTGCATACAATACGCCAGATAAAGGTACTTGTGTATTTCGTTTAGAAGAACACAACCGCCGTTTGTTTGATTCGGCCAAAATCTATCGTATGACCATTCCTTATACTTTTGAGGAAGTTAATCAAGCCACCATTGATATTATCGCGCAAAACAAACTTAAGTCCGCTTATATTCGCCCAATTGCCTACTATGGAGATATTGGCATGGGATTACAGGTGCCTTTTGGTCAAGAAACTGAATTGACCATTGCCGCTTTTGAATGGGGCGCTTATTTGGGTGAAGAAGCACTAAAAAATGGTGTGGATGCAGGCATTTCTTCTTGGAATCGTTTAGCGGCAAATACTATGCCTACGGGTGCTAAAGCTGGAGGTAACTACTTATCTTCTCAACTTATTTCCATGGAAGCACGTCGCCATGGTTATGGTGAAGGTATTGCACTAGATGTTAACGGTTTTGTGAGTGAAGGCGCGGGTGAAAATATCTTTATTATCCGTGATGGTATTGTGTCTACAACGCCAAAAACCGCCGCTATTTTGCCAGGGATCACGCGTGATACTGTGATTACTTTGCTAAAAGAAATGGGTTATCAAATCCGTGAAGAAAATATTCCTCGTGAAGCTATGTATCTAGCGGACGAAATCTTCATGTGTGGCACAGCGGCTGAAGTTACACCGGTGCGCAGTGTTGACGGCATCAAAGTAGGTTGTGGTAGCCGTGGACCTATCACAGAAAAAGTACAAGACATGTTCTTTGGACTATTTAATGGTTCAACAGAAGATAAATGGGGTTGGTTAACACCCGTTTATAAATAAGATTAGGAGTTAGCAATGCCAAAATTACGTTCAGCAACAACCACTCATGGCCGCAATATGGCCGGCGCCAGAGCATTATGGCGCGCAACAGGAATGAAAGACGGTGATTTTGGCAAGCCCATTATTGCAATTGCAAACTCATTTACTCAATTCGTTCCAGGACATGTGCATTTAAAAGATCTTGGGCAATTGGTGGCATCCAGTATTGAAAAAGCGGGTGCAGTTGCAAAAGAATTCAATACTATAGCGGTGGACGATGGTATCGCTATGGGCCATGCAGGCATGTTGTACAGTTTGCCGTCAAGAGAAGTTATTGCTGACGCAGTAGAATACATGGTCAATGCCCATTGCGCTGACGCTTTGGTGTGTATTTCAAATTGCGACAAAATTACCCCAGGAATGTTAATGGCGGCGATGCGCTTGAACATCCCAGTGGTGTTTGTCTCTGGTGGACCAATGGAAGCCGGTAAAACTAAGCTTTCTGATCAAATCATCAAACTAGATTTGGTGGATGCCATGGTTGCTGCTGCTGATACTTCTGTAAGCAATGAAGATACAGACCAAATTGAACGTTCTGCTTGCCCAACCTGTGGTTCTTGTTCAGGTATGTTCACCGCAAATTCCATGAACTGTTTAACTGAAGCTTTGGGGTTATCATTACCGGGCAACGGATCTACGCTAGCCACACACAAAGATCGCGAAAGTTTGTTCCTTAAAGCTGGCGAAGTCATCGTTGATCTTTGTAAACGTTGGTATGGCGATGATGATGCTTCTGCCTTGCCGCGTAACATTGCAAACTTTAATGCGTTTGAAAATGCTATGAGTTTGGACATCGCCATGGGCGGTTCAACCAATACTATCTTGCATTTATTGGCAGCTGCAGTTGAAGGTGAAGTTGATTTTAGTATGCAGGACATTGATAGATTGTCCCGCAAAGTACCGCATTTATGTAAAGTTGCACCCGCAACGCCCCAGTATCATATGGAAGATGTGCATAGAGCTGGTGGTGTAATGGGTATTTTGAATGAATTAAACAAAGCTGGTTTATTACACGGCGGTGCTGCGCATATTTTAGGAAAATCCCTCGAAGAGGTTATCGCACAGTGGGATGTCACCAATACCGATAATCAACATGCGAGAGATTTTTATCGCGCAGGCCCTGCGGGCATCCGCACTACCCAAGCGTTCAGCCAAGATTGTCGTTACCCTACGGTGGATGACGATAGAGAAAAAGGCTGCATTCGAGAACAGCAACATGCTTACAGCCAAGATGGCGGATTAGCCGTGCTTTACGGTAATTTGGCAGAAAACGGTTGTATTGTAAAAACTGCTGGCGTAGATGAATCTATTCTCAAATTCAGTGGACCGGCGCGCGTGTATGAAAGTCAGGATGCAGCGGTTGAAGGCATCTTAAATGACCAAGTACAGGCTGGAGAAGTGGTCGTTATTCGCTATGAAGGACCAAAAGGTGGTCCGGGTATGCAAGAAATGCTGTATCCCACGTCGTATTTAAAATCAAAGGGATTAGGTAAGGCTTGTGCGTTAATTACGGATGGAAGATTTTCTGGTGGAACTAGTGGACTTTCCATTGGTCATTGTTCACCTGAAGCTGCTAGCGGCGGTGGCATCGCATTTGTTGAAGATGGCGATACTATTCAAATTGATATTCCAAACCGAAAAATTCATTTGGATATTTCCGAACAAGAATTTGCCAAGCGCCAGCAAGAGATGCAACAAAGTGCTAATCCGTTTAAGCCTAAAAATCGTCAGCGAGAAGTGTCTACTGCATTGAAAGTATTTGCCATGATGGCAACCAGTGCGGATAAAGGTGCTGTACGCGATCCATCAAAGATACAATATTAATGATACAGAACCAGTTAGAATATCTCGTTAAAATATTACAGGCGCCTATTTATGAGGCGGCTGTGATGTCTGATTTGGTTAACATGTCGAGGTTTTCCAATCAAATCGGTAATCAGGTTTTCTTAAAAAGAGAAGATCAACAACCGGTTAAGTCGTTTAAATTACGTGGTGCTTATAACTGTATTGCACAGTTGACCGATGAACAAAAGGCGAAGGGAGTGGTAACCGCATCTGCCGGCAATCACGCTCAAGGTGTCGCATATTCTGCCAATGCCATGAAAATCAATGCAGTGATTGTGATGCCAGAAACCACACCTGATATTAAGGTGGAAGCTGTGCGTCAATTCGGTGGTGAATATGTCACCGTAATTCAACACGGCACCAGTTTTGATCAAGCCAGTGATGAAGCAAGATCTCAGTGCGCGAAATTCGGCTACACTATGATCCCACCTTTTGATCATCCTGACGTTATTGCCGGACAGGGCACCATAGGTAAAGAAATATTAGAGCAACAAGGTGATCTTGATTACTTGTTTGTTGCCGTTGGTGGTGGTGGACTTGCCGCCGGCATCGCGGTTTATGTAAAACAAATTAACCCGAATATTCGCATCATTGCGGTAGAGTCAGATGAATCAGCTTGTTTACAAGCGGCGATGCAAGCTGGCGAACCTGTGACCTTGCCTAGCGTCGGCATATTTGCTGATGGTGTTGCGGTCAAGACCATAGGAACAGAACCTTTTAGACTGTGCCAGCAATATGTGGATGAAGTAGTTACGGTTACCAATGATGAAATTTGCGCGGCTATCAAAGATATTTTCGATGATACCCGTGTGATTGCTGAACCAGCCGGTGCACTTTCGGTCGCCGCCATGCGCAAGTATTGTGAGCAACATCAGCTCAAAGATAAGAAAATCGCCGGTATCTTATGTGGCGCTAATATCAACTTCCATACTCTTAGATACGTGTCAGAACGTTGTGAGTTGGGCGAGCAAAAAGAAGCTGTATTCGCGGTGAAAATCCCCGAAATAAAGGGTGCTTTCAAAGACTTTTGTTCTCGTCTTGGCGGCATTGTGATTACCGAATTTAATTATCGTTATTCAAGTACCGAAGAAGCGCATATCTTTGTGGGAGTTAAGCTCAAAGAGGGTCGTGCCGAGTTAAGCCGGTTAATGGACAATTTAAATGAAGCTGGCTATACCTGTTTCGATTTATCCAATAATGAGCTGGCTAAACTACATGTACGACACATGGTTGGCGGTCGTCCAGTGACCAAAGTAAAAGAAAGTATCTATTCTTTCTCATTCCCAGAATACCCTGGTGCGTTAATGCGATTTTTAACCACCTTGGGCGAACAATGGAATATCACTCTATTCCATTATCGCAATCATGGGGCAGCACAAGGTTTGGTGTTGGCTGGCTTTGAGGTTACAGACGAACAACGGCCGTTGTTTGAACAACATCTTAGTGCATTAGATTATGCAGCCCAAGAACATACAGACGACCCAGCGTATAAATTCTTTTTGGCTAAATAACGTAACCAAAAATTACCAAAAGCGCGCTATTTAGCGCGCTTTTTTTATGACTACATTTGCTCTAGATGCTGCACAATTTCTGGCCATACCAAGGGCATTATAACTTGTTTTAGACTGATTGAGTTATCTGAAAATGCCAAGGTGCCGTCTGCTTGGCTATCGAGTAAATTGTTATCTTTTAAAGCATTCACAAAGGTACTGAGCACATTCTTGTCATAAAATTCTGGGGATTTTAAACCATATAGCGATGACAGGCGTTCAGCCACAGTTACAGCTTGGCGTTCTAATTGAGCGCGACCTATGGATTTTTCGTTTTCCAACACACTTAAAACAACAGCATACCGCTGCCAAGTTTCTTGCATAGTGCGGCTTAGTAGCCATGCAGGATTGAACAAATGACTGGAAGTGTCTGGAGGTGATAAATACTTACCCGCCTGCACCAATAATCCGCGTTCTTTAAAGTATTGAATTAATGATTCGGCGTATTCAATCGCTTCCTCTTGAGTTTGATGCATAAAAAACTCACGCTTCAACAGAGGGAAAAGTTGTTCAACAGTATGCAGAATCTGTTTGCGTTCAATCCTTTTATGCACAAAAGCCACTGCCATAATCAAACTGGCGATACTGAACATGTGAATTATGTTGTTTCGATAAAATGTTAGCAACACCGCCGCGCCTTCTTTTGGTGATACCATGGTGCCGTATTTGTCCTGAGTTTGTTGAAATCTATTTAAGGCAAGCGTGCGATTGACTAGAGCATCAGCGGTTTCGTCGGGTAGTGTTGCATCCTTACTATATGGCACGGCTTCAAACATCTTTAAAAATTCCGCAATCGCGTCTTTAAGTTCCCGTTTACTGGCCACATGAGTTTTTGAGCTCAATAAGCATAAGGCCACTATGGCGGTGCCGTTTATGGCTGAAGCTTTATTGATGCGGGTCATCACCTGATTAGCCAAGCTGTTCACTGCAGGCGTTAACCACTGAGGTTTTTTATCCTTTTGCTGAGACTGAGCGCGCCAATCCGGCACAGCTCCGTCTAAAAATTGGCTCAATTGAATAGGAGCACCAAAGTTTACAAACCCATGGCCATAGTTTTTTAATTTGCGGATGGCAGAAAACACCTGAGCAGGAGATTCTTTCTTTTTCGACTTACCCGTCAGCTCTTTCATGTAGCTTTTCACTTCCATGACATGCTCATAACCAATATACACTGGTACAATTGACACCGGGCGGTTAATTCCTTTGGTCATGGCTTGAATCGTCATTGCTAACATGCCTGTTTTTGGCGGAAGCAAACGTCCCGTTCTGCTTCTTCCGCCTTCAGGAAAATATTTAACTGAATACCCTTTATTGAAAAGTAATTCTAAATATTCTCTAAAAACTGCGGTGTAAACTTTATTCCCACCAAAGCTTCGACGTAAGAAAAAGGCGCCGCTTTTACGGAAAATTGGACCTGCTGGCCAAAAGTTTAAGTTTATACCCGCAGCAATGTGGGGCGTTACTAAGCCTTCATGATAAATGACATAGGTTAGTAACAAGTAATCCATATGACTTCTGTGGCAGGGTACATAAATAATTTCATGCCCATTTTTGGCCAATTCACGCACGCGTTCTGCGTGTCCTACATCTATACCGTCGTAAATTTTGTTCCAAATACGGGTAAGAATTCTGTCACCAATGCGAATTAAGCCTTCGCGATAATCTGCAGCAATTTCATCTATATAAGCACGAGCATCTTTTCGGGCTTTTTCAGTAGAAATACCTTTTTGGCTGACTTCTTCTGCCATGGCAGCCTTAACAGACTCTGAGCCCAAAATTGAATTATACAGGGTTTGTCTTTCTAATAAGGTGGGCCCGCTTAAGGTTTGACGTTTACGTTGAAAATGTGTGCGTGCAACGCGCACAAGTTTTTGTGCAATCTGTTTATCACTACCATGTAAGTCAGCGAGTTGTCGTGTCGATACCGCCTGAGAATAACTGACAAAATTATCCCGGCCGAAAAATATCACTATCATGGCTTTGCGCAGCCAGTTAGGCGAGGCTTTGCTAGCGAATAGCTGGGCAAATCCAGATTTTTCCTTTCCTGCAGAGCGTCCCCATGTAATAAACACAGGCACAACTTGAAAATCTAAATCTTTTTGTTCCCGATGAAGATGAAATAATTCAGTTAAGATATCTTCAATTGCAGTGGGTTTTACTTTACGGGTTAAAATACTTTGAGGGCGTTCAAGAAAAAAACGCCTTTTGGTTTGATAACCGCCAATATCTACTACGTCTTGAGGATCAGGTAACCCCAATTGTTTTACTGACTTAGATAAAGCGATCTGATCAGTAAACGACTCTGTTTGCAGTAAATATAGAATAGGTTTGGATTTGTCGATGCCCAGTTCTTTTTCGACATCTGCCGGTACACTTTTTACTGACACTAGCCAGCTGATTGGCTTTTCCAACAGCCATCGAAGCGCAGCTCGAATAGGGTTCATGTTTGCTCCATCACAAATTTCTAAAACGATCCTACCATGTAGTTATTTACTTACCCTAATACTAGATGGCTTAGTAGTAGACCGTTGTTTATTCTTAGTCGTTCATTATAAACCAAATTTTTTACAAGCTAAGCTTTTGATTATCAACAGTTGCGTTTTAATTCACATTGGTTATACTGCTCACATAACTGTATAGAAAAACAGGCTGTTTATGCGTCCACTAACTCAACGACAACAGGAAGTACTCGATCTTATCAAGAGCACTATGCTCGATACTGGTATGCCACCAACGCGCGCAGAAATTGCAAGGCAATTGGGGTTCAAGTCGGCAAATGCTGCTGAGGAGCACTTAAAAGCCTTGGCTAAAAAGGGGGTAATTGACATTTTACCCGGAACTTCCCGTGGGATTAAACTGAATTGCGCATTAGATGATGAAGTTGAAGAAGGCTTGCCTTTGATTGGTAAAGTAGCGGCCGGTGAGCCCATTCTAGCGCAAGAGCATGTGGAATCTCACTATAAAGTTGATCCCGCTATGTTCCATCCCAATGCTGATTACTTGTTGCGCGTACAGGGAGAAAGTATGAAAAACATCGGCATTATGGATGGTGACTTATTGGCTGTGCATAAAACTAAGGATGTACGCAATGGGCAGGTGGTAGTTGCCCGAGTGGACGAAGATGTTACTGTGAAACGCTTAATCCAGAAAGGCTCTCAAGTCATATTGGAAGCGGAAAACGATGACTTTGCTCCGATCAAGGTTGATCTAGCTTCACAATTTTTCACTATTGAAGGACTTGCAGTTGGTGTAATTCGCGATTCCAATAACTTCTAAAAATTTTAAACAAAAATTAACAAAAAAGCGGCTTTAATGCCGCTTTTTTGTTCAAATCGGTCAAATAATAAACTGTAAATATAAAAAAACGCCAAATCTCACTACTTTTTTTAAAAAATCTCTTTACGCCAAGCTTTTATTGGTTAATCATTGTACACTTATTCACAATCTGATAACAAAAAACAAACGTGAATGTCGATTTCAGGAAATTAGCATTGTTTTATGGATATCTCGGGGGAGAAAAGTGTGAAGTCACTCAAAGCCGTAATGGGATTATTAACGCTATGTGTACCTTTCTTCAGTTTTGCCCAAAGCGCAGCTGAACGATCTGACTTAAACTTAAGGCGCGGTGTCACTGATATCAGTGATCAGGTGTATGGGTTACACATGTTGATGTTTTGGATATGTGTTGTCATTGCTGTCATTGTGTTTGGTGTGATGTTTATAGCTATGCTTAAACATCGCAAGTCGAAAGGGCATGCACCAGCCAATTTTCACGAAAATGTAAAAGTAGAAATTGCTTGGACGGTTGTGCCTTTTATCATTTTGATTGTGATGGCAGTACCTGCTGCTAGCACTTTGATGGACATGGAAGATGTCAGTAAGCCTGACCTCAGTATTGAAGTAACTGGCTCTCAATGGAAATGGCATTATAAATACATGGACCGAGAGGTCGAATTTTTCTCTTTATTAGCATCTCAAAGAGAGCAAATTGAAAATAAATTTCCTAAAGGTGAAAACTACTTATTAGAAGTTGATCGTCCTTTAGTCATTCCAACCGGACAAAAAGTCCGCTTCTTAATCACTTCCGATGATGTTATTCACAGCTGGTGGGTTCCTGATTTTGCAGTTAAGAAAGATGCTAATCCTGGGTTTATTAATGAAGCCTGGACCAGAGTCAATGAACCAGGGGTGTATCGAGGACAGTGTGCAGAATTGTGCGGCAAAGACCACGGGTTTATGCCAATTGTCGTGATTGCAAAAGAACCCGCTGAATTCGACCGTTGGATTGATGAACAAGAACGCATTGCTCAAGAAAAACGCGCCGAAGAAGAACGCCTACTTGCAATGAATATGAGTAAAGAAGAGTTAATGGCCTCAGGTGAGCAGATTTATAACTCGGTGTGCGCAGCTTGCCATCAACCCTCAGGTGAAGGTTTGCCCGGGGCTTTCCCTGCACTTAAAGGTTCTGCATTTATATTAAATGACCGTCAAGGCCATATCGACGTTGTGGTTAATGGTCGTGCTGGTACTGCCATGCAAGCCTTTTCTAAGCAATTGAGTATGTCTGAAATTGCGGCGGTTGTGACTTATACGCGAAATGCTTGGGGGAACAACACAGATGATCTTGTGCAAGCAAAAGACGTTAACGATTTAATTCAAGGTAAATAAGGGGCAAGAGCATGGCTACAGTAACAAATACTCCAGCGGACACGCACACTGCCGATCATGGACATGATGATCACCATCATGGAGCACCCAAAGGTATTTTACGATGGGTGTTGACTACTAACCATAAGGATATAGGCACCCTTTATTTGTGGTTTGCTTTTATTATGTTTTTGGTTGGTGGTGCAATGGCAATGGTCATTCGTGCCGAACTATTCCAGCCTGGTCTACAAATCGTTGACCCGAACTTTTTTAACCAAATGACCACAGTCCACGGTTTGATCATGGTATTTGGCGCAGTAATGCCAGCCTTTACCGGTTTGGCAAACTGGCTAGTACCTATGATGATAGGTGCGCCAGATATGGCGCTACCGCGGATGAACAACTGGTCATTTTGGATATTGCCTTTTGCTTTCTTAATACTACTTTCCAGTTTATTTTTAGAAGGCGGCGGTCCAAATTTTGGCTGGACCTTCTATGCTCCATTATCAACCACTTATAGTGGTGATAGCACTGCCCTGTTTGTGTTCTCGGTACACATTATGGGCATAAGTTCTATCATGGGCGCAATCAACGTAATTGTTACTATTTTGAATATGCGCGCACCAGGCATGACATTAATGAAAATGCCTATGTTCGTATGGACCTGGTTAATCACGGCATTTTTGCTTATCGCTGTAATGCCAGTGCTAGCTGCTGCAGTGACTATGGTGTTAACAGATAAATTCTTTGGTACTAGTTTCTTTGATGCAGCTGGTGGCGGTGACCCGGTTATGTTCCAGCATATTTTCTGGTTCTTTGGGCATCCAGAGGTTTACATAATGATATTGCCAGCGTTTGGTATTATTTCTCAAATCGTACCAACCTTTTCGCGTAAAAAGCTCTTTGGCTACGCGTCAATGGTATATGCAACGGCTTCTATTGCGTTGCTTTCGTTTATCGTGTGGGCGCACCACATGTTTACGACCGGTATGCCAGTCGGCGCTGAAATGTTCTTTATGTTTGCGACCATGCTGATATCTGTTCCCACCGGTGTAAAAGTATTTAACTGGGTCGCCACCATGTGGCGAGGGTCCCTCACCTTTGAAATTCCCATGATGTTTGCGATTGCCTTTATTGTACTATTTACCATTGGTGGATTATCTGGCTTGATGCTTGCCATAACACCTGTGGATTTCCAATATCATGATACATATTTTGTGGTCGCACATTTCCACTATGTATTAGTAACAGGTGCAGTATTCTCAATAATGGCAGCCGTCTATTATTGGTTACCCAAGTGGACGGGCAAGATGTTTGACGTCACTTTGGCGAAATGGCATTTCTGGTGTTCGTTAATTTCAGTTAATGTGCTTTTCTTCCCTATGCATTTCGTTGGCTTGGCGGGTATGCCAAGACGTATTCCTGATTATGCGTTGCAATTTGCTGATTTCAATAAATGGATAAGCATCGGTGGTTTTGCATTTGGTCTTTCACAACTGATCTTCTTAGTTCTGATAGTCAAAGCATGTCGCAAACAAGGTGAGCCAGTTACGGATCAAGTATGGGAAGGCGCCGAAGGTCTCGAGTGGGAAATTCCATCGCCTGCACCTTATCATACATTTGATACACCGCCGGTAGTGAAATAGGCGTTAACGCTCATGGCAGTAGAAGAAACTAACTCTGACAATCAAAAGGACGCTGGTGATATGCCTACCAATACCCAGCGTCCTAATCATGCTAAAACCGTTGGCAAATTGGTATTTGTTGTGGTTGCTATGTTCGGGTTTGGTTTCGCTTTAGTACCACTCTACGAAGTGTTTTGTGAACTCACGGGTATCAATGGAAAAACATCTGATACCGCAGCAGTTTATGAACCTATAGAAATAGATAAAACTCGCACTATTACAGTGGATTTTATTACCCGCACCAACACTGGCATGCCTTGGGAATTTAAGGCTGTGACTAAACGTGTTGAAATTAATCCTGGGGAGCTAAGTGAAGTCGCATTTTATGTGCGAAATCCAGCTTCTAGAGACATTATTGCCCAAGCGATTCCGTCTGTATCACCGGGACAAGCGGCACTCTATGTGAATAAAACCGAATGTTTTTGCTTTCGTCATCAGCCTTTAAAGTCAGGTGAAGAAGCTGTTATGCCAATGGTTTTTTACATTGATCCTCAACTACCTGAAGACATCAATTATTTTACACTTCAATACACACTTTACGACATTACGGAAAGAGTAGATGAACCAGTGGATGTCGCAATGAACTCAATTCAAGGGAGATAGCTATGGAACATACTGAAAAATATGAAAAATATTACGTTCCAGCACAAAGTGTTTGGCCTATTGTTGGCGCTCTTGCGTTATTTCTTATCGCAGTAGGTGCTGGTAATTATGTAGTAGAAGTTACGCGAGGTGAGTCAGGTTTTGGTGGATATGTACTAGCCACTGGGCTCTTTATTTTGTTTGTGATGGTATTTGGTTGGTTTAAAGATCAAATTCATGAATCAATGAGTGGTATGTACAGCGCGCAATTAGGACGCTCATATCGTCAGGGTATGGCGTGGTTTATCTTTTCAGAAGTCATGTTCTTTGCAGGCTTCTTTGGCGCATTGTTTTACGCTCGAGTAATTGCAATTCCATGGTTGGGTGGCGCATCTAACAACGCTATGACCAATGAGGTCTTATGGCCAAGCTTTGAAGCTATGTGGCCTTTAGTTAGCACGCCTGGCGGTATTCAAACCACTGCTATGGGTTGGTATGGATTACCACTGGCTAACACTATCATTCTGCTAGTGTCCTCAGTAACTCTGCATTTTGCTCATGTTGGCGTAGAGCAAAATAAAAGAGGACAAATTAAAGCATGGCTAGGCATTACTATTTTACTTGGCTTAGTGTTTTTAGTCTTACAGGGCTATGAATACTACCACGCTTATACTGACCTAGGGTTGACCTTGCAGTCAGGCATATACGGAAACACCTTTTTCTTGTTAACGGGTTTCCATGGAATGCACGTTACTTTAGGAACTATTATCTTAATCGTGTTGTTCTTAAGAGTATTTAAAGGGCACTTTACACCTGACAATCATTTTGCGTTTCAGGCGGGAAGTTGGTATTGGCATTTTGTTGATGTTGTTTGGTTAATGCTGTTTTTCTTTGTCTACATTCTTTAGATAAGGGTAAAACAGAACTAACTAATAGGGACGCGGATTTGGAGTAATAATGCCGGTGGCTATTGCAAGTAAAATCAAACAAAGAATGATTACTGAAGCAATAAGTCTGCGTCCTATAAACTTGCTCATCGGCTCTTTACTTTCTCCTTTCATCATAATCATCATTGCTTTAAACAGATTATATATTACGAAAAGTAACAGGCCACCGATTGCTATTTTTATCACTAACATTTCAACACTCCTTAGGTAACGGCAATGACAGATTCAAACAAAAAGCCGTTTCCAATAGTCGTCACCATAGTCGCAATTGCCGCAATTGTCATTATGTTCTTTTTAGGTTTTTGGCAATTAGATCGTAAACAACAAAAAGAACAAAGATTGTCGCAAATTGAACAACGTTCTAAACAAGACAACCTGAGCCTTGTAGAAGTCAGTGCAGCGCCTAGCGAGTTTCAAGACTATCAAGTGTTGCTCACAGGCCGTGCTTTAGAAGCCACCTTTCTTATTGATAATAAAATTTATCAAAGCAAGGTTGGTTATCAATTAGCCCAAGCAATAGAGACAACTACAGGCATTGTGATAGTCAATTTGGGTTGGATTCAAGGTAACAATACAAGAGATAGTCTTCCCGATTTTGTGCCTCTTACTGGAAAGGTCGAAATGACAGGAATCGTTAGTATTCCAAGTGATAATCTCTTTGTCTCAGAGACGCAAACTCAACAAGCTGAATATCCAGTGTTGTTGCAGCAATTAGATCTAACTGAGGTGTCTAACCAAATAGGCCAAGCAGTGTTACCTTTTGTTGTTTTGGCTTCGCCATCACAAGAAAGTCTCTTCGTTAGAGACTGGCAACCTGTGGTGATGTCTCCTGAAAAGCATTTAGGTTACGCAGTGCAATGGTTTGGATTAGCCATCGCTGGATTAACCGTTTTTTTACTCAGCATGGGTAAATACTATAAACAGCCAATAATAGAGGATCCCTAATGGCAACTAAAAAGCAAAAAACCAGTATAGTGTTACTCGTTTTGGTGTTTGCACTTCCTGTCGTCCTTGCCAAATTTGCATTGGAATTGGATTGGTTTAACAAGGGAGCCACCAATAAAGGCACCTTGCTAAGTCCCACCTTAGAGGCAGAAAGCCTGTTATTGGATGCCCAACGCAAATGGCATTTAATGTATGTGTTGCCAGAGAATTGTGAGCTTTCTTGTCAAAATGCGATCTACGCTATTTCACAAGTAAAAACTGCAGTAGGTAGAGAAAGTGATAGAGTTAATGTATTGGTTATTACCACTGAACAAAGCGATGACCAAGCAGTTGCATCCTTAGCAACCGAAAACACCATTGAAGTGTTAAGAAAAGATGCTGAAAATGTAAATAATGTGTTTAAAGATGTGGGCGTTGATGCTATTTTTATCTCTGATACTTTGCACAACGTTGTGCTCTCTTATCCTGTGACACAGGATAAAGATCAAGCCATTATGGATAGTCGGGACATTCTTGCCGATTTGCGAAAGCTGTTAAAACTATCACGCATTGGTTAGTTGAAGGGAATAAGAATGAAAAAACTAACGCTGGTAAGCATTTTTCTCGCTTTGTTGGTTATTGTATTGGGTGCTTATACTCGACTAACCGATGCCGGCTTAGGCTGCCCTGATTGGCCGGGATGCTACGGCCACCTCATTGTACCGCAAGCAGAACATCACATAGAAGCAGCCAATGAGGCCTATCCGGATCGACCAGTAGAAGCACATAAAGCATGGAATGAAATGATCCATCGCTATTTTGCGGCTACCTTGGGCTTTTTCATTCTAATTATATTTATTACCAGTTTTTTCAAAAAATTCCGCAATGCGAATACGCCATTTTTTCTTCCTTTGATCCTATTCTTGATGGTCTGTTTCCAAGGCGCCTTAGGAATGTGGACAGTGACATTAAATCTCTTGCCGATAGTTGTTATGGGACATTTACTCGGTGGTTTTACTGTCCTCACATTACTATTTCTACTCTATTTGCGCCTTACGCCTTACCGCATTCCTGGCGGGGATCCACAGATAAGAAAATTTGCCAAATACAGCAGTATCGGCATCTTTTTACTTGTGGTGCAAATAGGATTAGGTGGATGGACCTCCGCTAATTATGCGTCACTTGCTTGTACCGAATTACCCATATGTGAAGGCGAATGGGCGTCACAACTTGATGTGATGGGGGCGTTTTCTATCCCTGCTGCTGATAACTATGAATTTGGTGTTCATCCTTATGAGGAACGCATGACAATGCATGTATTTCATAGGTTTGGTGCCTTGGTGCTTATTGTGTATTTAAGTTGGCTTGGGGTCGGAATTTTACGCAAAGCAAATTCAGGTTTAATGAAACAACTAAGTTGGTTAATGCTATTTATTTTAAGTGTGCAAGTAGGATTGGGTGTGAGTAATGTAGTTTATTCACTGCCTTTAATTGTCGCTACTTTACACAATGCAGTAGCCGCATGTCTTTTATTGGTGCTGGTGATGATGACCTACACCATATATCGAAAATATTAAGAAGGATTCAGTGGATGGCCAAGCAAGCAATATTAAAAAAGCCGATCACGCAAACTGCTAATTGGCGCGACTATTATGAATTAACCAAACCGCGCGTTGTGATGTTGCTATTACTTACAGCTCTGGTTGGTATGTGTTTGGCAACGCCGGGATGGATACCTTTGCAAACATTATTTGCAGGCATCTTGGGTATAGGCATGTTGTCTTCATCGGCAGCGGTAATCAATCACGTGGTAGATCATAAAATAGACAGTGTTATGGCACGTACCTTTAATCGTCCCGTGGCTAAAGGAAAGGTCTCCCCGCAAAAAGCGTTAATCTTTGCTTTTTTACTCGCAGTAGCAGGTTTTGCGTTATTAGCTTTCTACGTCAATATGATAACGGCTTGGTTAACACTAGCAAGTTTAGTGGGTTATGCAGTGATTTACACCATGTATCTTAAGCGTGCAACACCACAAAATATCGTAATCGGTGGCCTAGCTGGGGCCGCTCCTCCTTTATTAGGTTGGACTGCGGTTACTGGTGAGATTCATGCATACGGATTACTATTGGTGCTGATTATATTCACATGGACGCCACCACATTTTTGGGCATTGGCTATTCATCGTGAAAAAGATTATGCAAAAGCTAACATTCCCATGTTACCCAATACCCATGGCATTGAATTTACCAAAACTTGTGCCCTGCTTTACACCTTCTTATTGTGTTTGGTCTGTTTGTTACCCTATTTAGTGGGTATGAGTGGTTTAATCTATTTGGTTGGATCTTCGGTGTTGAATGCTTGGTTCTTGTATTTAACTTGGAAACTTAAGTTCAACCCAAGATCTACAACGGCTATGCAGACATTTAAATTCTCAATTATTCATTTAATGGTGTTATTTATCGTTCTGCTGGTAGATCACTATGTTAGTATTTAATCTATAAATAGATAAAGAGTGGGTTAACGGTTGTCTTTATGCAGAACAAATGGGTTGTTTTATTAGCGGTTTTTGCTATTAGTTTAGGGGTGATTCTAGCTATATATATTGCACCACCTTCGACAAACGATGGTCAATCTTTACACCAACAGACTCAATATATTAGCTGGTACCCTGAGCCTCGGAAATTGTCAGATTTTGAGGTCACCCAACACACTGGCGAAGCAATGACAAACCAAGATCTTCAAAATAAGTGGACCTTGGCATTTGTTGGCTACACGTTTTGCCCAGATATTTGTCCCACTACGTTGGCCGAATTAAACAGCGTTTATCCACAATTGACCGAAAAAGTGCAGGATGTGCCGTTGCAAGTATGGTTTTTATCTGTGGATCCTAAAAGAGACACTGTGGAACGTCTTAATGAATATGTAAATTACTTCAATACGGATTTTATAGCGACTACAGCAACCCACGATGTTTTATTTCCTTTAGTGCGAAGTATGGGAATGATGTATTCATTATCTGAAAGTACGGAGAACCCAAACTATTTGGTAGATCACAGTGCTTCAGTGGTATTGATTAACCCTCAAGGTTATATCGTCGGACGATTTAAACCTAAACACATTCCAGGCGAACTGGCGGTAAGTGATATGCAACAAGTACTTGCCGACATGTCTGTTATTTTGGGGCATGGCTGAACTTAGGCAAGGGAGCCCAGAATTCGCCGAAGCTCTGGGACCTCTCATTTACTCGGCCGCACCAGAGTTGTTAAATTTTATTTTTAAATCTGAGCGTGAAGCGCTAAATTTCTTTGCTCTGGCTTTGCCTGAGTCTGATGGACAATTCAGTGCTTATCGTCATCAAATTGCAGTACATGATGATAAATGTATAGGTTGTATTAGTTTTTGGTATGAAGAACTACCCCAGTCTTTTCATTTGGCCACTATCGATAGTTTACAGAATCACCTTAGTTTAGAAGCTCTACAGCATTTATTATCGGTCAATCCCTACTTAGTTGCTTTATTTCCCCCACCTATTGATTCAGAGTTATGCATAGGACATTTAGCTGTTTTATCTGAACAAAGAGGACGAGGCATTGGTAAGAGCTTACTTAATTTTGCAAAGCAACAAGCGATGGCTTTGCAAAAACAACGCTTGGTATTAGATGTGAATGCAGCCAATACTCAAGCATTAGCGTTTTATCAAGAATTTGGTTTTACTTGTGTTAAGCAAACCGAGTTTACTCACACTGGAGATAAATTTGTGCGTATGCACTTTGACCTCACTAGCTAATCGGGGTAGTTTCCGTTTTTGTTTGGCGTGAAGTAGGGAACGCTATACCAGAAGAAACGCCCATTAAGATGTTCACTGGGCGCAGTGCAATTAATGCGGATGCGCCCAGGTGAGAATTGATGATTTAGCGCTACCTTTATTTGCTCGTTTTCGGTTTGGGTTGCTAAAAGGTTACCTTGGAAATAACAGGTAGCTTGATTAAGGCGGATGTCTCGACTGTGTTTAAGGTTAATTTCAATACTGTTAAGCTTATCAGACAGCGCTTGTTCAGTGGCAAACGGGGAATACGTATCCACTGACATGGGTAAACTTTCAAGCTTAACTTTTAAGGTGTTCAAATTGGCATATATGCCAGCTGCGGGAAAGCGTGGAATGGCACCCATATCTGTATCAACGCCTACAGCACCAGAATGTTGAGCAAAGCCAAGAAAACCTTGTTGCAAAAGGGCTTGTTTCAATTTGTGATTAAATTCACCAAAGGGGTAGGCCAACCACTTTTTTGAGTATCCGAGTTTTTCATTGAGAAGATTCTCTGCTTCTATAATGTTGTTCATTACTCGTGAGAGCCACTGGTTTTCCGTTTCGTTTTGCTGTTTGTTAAGAAGGTGAATGTGTCCGATAGTATGATTAGCATAAGTCGCTAATGAGGACATCTCTTCTAATTGTTGCCAACTTAATTGACTACTAGTGGTTCCAATGGTGTCTGGATTTACAAAAATAGTGAAAGGAAAGTTGTATTTTTTTAATAACGGAAAACCATTTTCGTAGATGTTTGCATAACCATCATCAAAGGTAATGGCAACGGCATTATCAGGTAATTTGGTTTTCTCCTTAATCGCCTTAACACCCTGTTCCAAACTGATAACATTATGATTAGCGGCCAAATGAGCCAAGTGTTTCTCTAATTGGGACGCAGAGATACTTGTGACTGGTGGCGTGTTTTCACTTACATGATGATACTGCAAGATGGTAAAAGTTGGAGATTGCTCAACGGAACTGGCGACGTCTTGATTAGCCTTGGCTAGAGTAAACGTAAAAAGTAACCCGAAAAGAGCAAAGGCTTGGTATAATTTCATCTGGACGTCAATCTCCCTGTTTAGGATTGTATTATTAATCTGTTTGAACGACAAAAACGCTTACTTGGATTAGCCTTTCCGTTAATTTTCGCCAATATTACTACTCCTCTTTTGGGCTTGGTGGATACTGCCATCTTAGGGCGTATGGACGGTATACATTATCTTGCCGGCGCCTCTGTGGCTAGTTTAATTATCACCCAAGTGTATTGGATTTGCGGCTTCTTAAAAATGTCATTAACTGGTTTGAGTGCGCAAGCACCACCGGACAATGCACAGCAAAAGGTCAATGTATTAGTTCAAGGATTAGTTGCTAGTACTTTGATTGCCTCTTTCATTTTACTCGTGCAAAGCTGGATTTTAACTGGCGGACTCTGGTTTGTGGGCAATAGTAATGATACCGCTTTGGTCACCGAATCTTATTTTTCAACCCGCATTTGGGGTGCACCTGCGGCTTTGGCCAACATGGTGTTTGTTGGTTGGTTAATTGGGCAGCAAATGACAACTTCAGTGTTAGTCGTGCAGGTGTTATTAAATCTGGTAAACATTGCGGCTAGTCTAGTCTTGGTATATGGACTGGGTATGGGAGTAACTGGCGTTGCTCTTGGAACTTTGTTCGCTGAATATGCAGGGGCTGTGGCTAGTTTTTATTTAGTGGCGAAGTCATTAAAAGGTAAGGATTATCAAACAAAATTGCCATTAGTGAGTGAGTTACAGGTGTTAGCTAAGCTAAACTCCGACATTTTTATTCGAAATATTGCGCTACAAGTCACTTTGGCATTTGTGACCTTGATTGGAGTGTCATTTGGATCTCAAGCAGCTGCTATCAATGCGGTAATTTTACAATTTTTCGCGCTTATCGCCCTAGGCTTAGATGGTATCGCGAATGCCGTCGAATCAATGGTTGGAAGGGCTAAAGGCAAACATCAATTTGATGGTTTAATTGCTGATGTTAAAGCGGGTTTGTTTTGGTCGAGCTTGGTTGCTATTGGTTACGCAGTTACTTTTCTGGTGTTTGGTAATGATATCGTACGTTTGTTAACTGACATTCCTGCTATACATCATGCCTATGAAGATTACTTTTGGATTGTGGTGGCACTGCCACTTATCGCCCATTGGTGTTTTTTATTCGACGGTATCTATGTGGGACTAACAGCCAGTGCAGCAATGCGAAACTCGATGCTAATAAGTTCTTTGCTCGGCTTTTTTCCCATTTATTGGTTATTTGCTGACAGTTTTGAAAATATGGCGTTGTGGTTCGCCATGCTCAGTTTCTTGGCTTGGCGCGGAATTTTGTTGGCTGAACATTTCGTTCGTCATGTGCGGCGCTATCCAAACACTCAACTATTTGGATAGCTTTTATATGCTAGTTTCAGTGGCTTTTAATAATATGAATGTTCGCCAGCTTGGTGTTCAGTAGCATCTTTTACAGCGGTAATCTCACCTTTAAATTGCTCTAGCATTTGTTTTTCAATGCCATCTTTAAGCGTAACGTCAACCATAGAACAACCATTGCAGCCGCCACCAAACTGTAATACAGCTTCGCCACTTTGCGTAATCTCGACAAGCATTACCTGCCCGCCATGACTAGCCAAACCTGGATTAATATCCGTTTCTATCATGTAATTCACTCGCTCCACCAAAGATGCATCATCAGCAAGTTTCTTGGCTTTTGCGTTAGGGGCTTTTAATGTTAACTGAGAACCCATTTGATCGGTTACAAAGTCAATTTCCGCTTCGTCTAGATAGGGCGCGCTTTCAGCATCAACCACAGCATCGAAGCCATTAAATGGAATTTTGATGTCGGTATCTTCCACTGCGTCAGGAGGACAGTAAGAAACACCGCATTCTGCTTTTGAAGTACCTGGATTTACGACAAACACCCGTATATTGGTACCTTCTTGTTGTTGCGCCAACAGTTTAACAAAATGTTGTTCTGCCGGTTCAGAAATCGTAATCATATAACACCTCTATTTAACTTATGGGCATAGTATAACAGTAATTACCCGACTAAAACACTCAAGTATTAGGAAGTTTTTTTCTAATTGATACAAATTTGGGTATTATTGGTATTTACAACAATAATAACAGAAAGAAGAGAGCCCATGATTCATCGAAACCTTCAGATTTTATTGAGTATTGTCTTACTCGCTTTAAGCATGCCTGGACTGTCCAAGCAAGTTACTTCAGATAAAGATTATTTACCTGATGTCAGTTATGACCCCAAGATACCCACTCCGGAATCTGTACTCGGATACCCAGTAGGTACTTGGCATGTTAGGCATGACCAACTTGTGCGTTACATGCATGTGCTGGCAGAATCGTCAGACAGAGTAAGTATCGAAGTCACCGGCTATACTCATGAACAGCGCCCACTTTTACTGCTTACTATTACGGGTACTGAGAATAGAAAAAACTTAGAACAAATTAGACAGTCGCACATACAACAGATTAAGACTGGCGAAGCGGCTTCTTCAACTGCGCCCCTTATTATTAATATGGGGTACAGCGTGCATGGCAATGAGCCATCTGGCGCGAATGCGTCTCTTTTAGTGGCTTATTATCTAGCCGCAGCGCAAGACGAAAGAGTCAACAGACTGCTAGAAGAAACTGTGATTTTATTAGACCCATCACTAAACCCAGATGGTCTGTCTAGGTTTGCACAATGGGCAAACATGCACAAAGGCTATAATTTAGTTTCAGACCCTGATCACCGAGAACATAAAGAGCATTGGCCTTCAGGACGAACCAATCATTATTGGTTTGACTTGAATCGAGATTGGTTATTACTTACGCATCCAGAATCAAGAGCGAGAATCGCCCAATTCCATAAATGGCGCCCGCACTTGTTGACCGATTTCCATGAAATGGGCACCAATAATACTTATTTCTTTCAACCTGGAGTGCCAAGTCGCAAAAATCCTTGGACACCAGATACTAATGTTACACTCACTAATGAGTTAGCTAAATTTCATGCCAAAGCACTGGATACAGCGGGACAAATGTACTATTCCCAAGAAGGCTTTGATGATTTTTACTTAGGTAAAGGCTCAACTTATCCAGATGCCCATGGAAGTGTTGGAATTTTATTTGAGCAGGCCAGTAGCCGTGGTCATGTGCAAGACTCAATTAACGGCGAAGTGGCGTTCCCACAAACCATTCAAAATCAATTTACCACTTCAATGTCATCTTTCGATGGTGCTCTGGCAAACAAACAGGCCATGCTTGCCTATCAACGTCAGTTCTATAGAGATACTAAAAAGCTAATTGATGATGAAGATGTGTTCGGATACGTGTTACCGCAACCTAAAGACAAAACGCGTTTTGCTCGCATGCTGAGTATTTTAGATGCTCATCAAGTTAAATATGAGTACCTGACTGAAGACGTGAAAGTGGATAATAAGAGTTACCGTGCAGGCAGTATTTTTATTCCAGTGGATCAAGCACAATATCGATTAGTAAAGTCAATTTTCAGTGAACGTAAGAGCTTTGTTGATAACACTTTCTATGACGTTAGTAACTGGAATCTAGGGTTTGCATTTAATATTGATTATTCGGCTGTAGAATCTTCTTCACGTCGTAAGTTAAAGCTTGGCTCAACTTACGAGTCTGCAACGGCGCCCGCGTTATCCGCAGTTGACCAAAGCACTGTTGCATTAGCTTACGAATGGTTTGATTATAATGCGCCTAAACTGACTCAAGCACTACTTGAAGCCGGCATAAAATTACGCGTATCGGGTAAAGCATTTTCAGCAAAAACTTTACAAGGTGACTATGCATTTGCGCAAGGAACTGTGATAGCGTCAGCCGCACAAAATGACCTTCAACAGGTTGTAGATGTGATCAATCAACAGGAATTTCTGACCTCTTCTAAGTACCTAAAACAAATTACTTCTGGCTTGAGTTTGCAAGGGGTTGACTTGGGTAGTCCATCGATTTCACCTTTATCTGAGCCTTCGGTACTCTTAGTCGGTGGAAAAGGCACTTCTCAATATGAAGTTGGTGAGATTTGGCATTATTTGGATACCAGAATTGGTTTACCCGTTACCTTGGTCGATTTAGATCGACTAGATGAGGTTGAACTAGACAGCTATTCGCACATAATTTTCGCTTCGGGTTACTACAATAGTGTGTCAACAATGCTTGTTGATAAATTATCCGCTTGGGTTAAGAAGGGCGGGACCTTGATCGGGCAGCGAACGGCTGTGCGTTGGTTCGATAAAAACGATTGGATCGCTAACGAAGTCTTATCTCAAGATTCTTTAGATAGTGCGTTTGACACTAAAGGAATGTCGTTTGGAGATAAAGGTGCCTTGAGAGCTAAAAAGTTAGTCGCTGGTGCTGCTTTTGAAACTGAAATTGATTTGAGTCACCCATTATTTTTCGGTTATGAGGATAGCCGTTTACCTATGTTTAAAACGACGAATTTAGTGCTATTAAAAACGGATAACCCGTTTGAAGATATTGCCCATTATACTGATGCTTCCTTGTTGGGTGGCTACGCTGCAGCTGAAACGCAAGGGCTTATTAATGGAACAGTAGCGGTCAGTGTTAGCCCTACAGGACGAGGCAAAGTCATTGCCTTTGTGGATAATATTCATTTCAGAGGTTATTGGGATGGCACTAATAAGCTAATGGCCAATGCTATCTTTATGTCACCCTTGATGAACTAATCTTTTCCAATTTCTGCTACCGCCATGCACCAGATAGAGACCTTAATATCTGGTGTTTTGGCTTTGATTGTTTCTACTGCTGACGATAGCGTAGCACCCGTGGTAACAACGTCGTCGATAAGGCATACATGTTTGTATGGTAACGGCTTAACTAGTTTAAACGCGTCAAAAAGGTTATCGAGTCTGGCTTCTTTGCCTAGGCTAGATTGTTGGCGAGTATGTTTATGCCGTTTCAAGGCATGCATGACGGGAATCTTGGCTATTTTACCTATGTCTTCAGCCAGTAGTGCTGCTTGATTGAATCCACGTTTGAATAAGCGTATTTCGGATAAAGGTATGGGTATAAGCTTTTCCGGTAATTTTTCAGTTTGCATGATGCGGCGTAATACATAGGCTTCGAAAAGTAGCGTGAGTGCAGCACTAGCAATGGGTTGCTTGGAGAACTTAAGCTTTTTAATTAACCCGGCAAGTATATCTGAGTAAGTCCCTATGGATCTAAGGGATTCATAGTTGATATTGTACAAATGTTTTGCGATGACTGGATATTCTAAAAGGTCGGTTCCTGGCACCGGGAATCTTTCAAATTCGGCATCTGATAGGCAATAATCGCATATTAATTTTTCATTAGCACAATGGCATAGGTAACAATGCTGATGATTAAGTTTCTTTTCTATTTGGCGGCAAAGCTTGTAGAATTTATCCAACATGGTGCTTAGTACATAGTTAGTTTTTTATCCATCTTATTATGAGTTCAAAAGAGAATCTGCTGATCGAAGGATCAGAATTAAACCTAATATTTATTCATGGTTGGGGAATGAATTCTGGTGTCTGGCGATCGTTTCAACCTTTCCTGGACAGTCTAGACATTCCTAAAGGTATAACTGCCAACTGTCATTTTTTAGATTTACCCGGCTATGGGAATTCTAAACATGTGTCCTTGGATCACTACAATCTGGCTGCATTGAGTGAGCACGTGGAAAGTTTGCTACCCACAAATACTCTGTTGATCGGCTGGTCCTTAGGGGGCTTAGTAGCCACTGCAATTGCGCTATCTGCTAGCCAAAAAGTAGTTGGTTTAATAAACCTGTGTTCATCACCAAAGTTTATGCAAGAAGGAAATTGGCCAGGAATAAAACCAGACGTCATTGCGGCATTTGAGTCCCAGTTGGTAGGTGAATATGCTCAATTAATGAAACGTTTCGTTGGCATTCAATTTATGGGTGTTGAATCTCAACGGACTAACAGTAAAGAAGTGTTAAATAACATTTTGGATTATCCAGCGCCTGACAAAGAGGTATTGGCGGCTGGACTAGAGATCCTCAAAAATACCGATTTTCGTGAGCGATTGGGCAAGTTGGATATTCCGCAACTAAATATCTTTGGTCGTCTCGATAGTCTTGTACCAATAAAAGTTGTCGATGAAATTCAGCAACTAAGTGCATTGTCTTGCCATCAGGTAATTGCAAAAGCATCACACGCACCGTTTATTTCCCATCCTCAAGAGGTCTTAAAGGCTATCAATGGTTTTATCACTGAAAGCTTGTAAACGTTATTCAATAAAAAATGCCTAGACTGTCCAGTCATTTTTTAAACGAACTTGTTGTTCACAAAAAACTGCCTGGACTGTCCAGCAAAAGCTAAAGGTTAATTTTCATCAGCCGATAATATGAGTTGGTAGACTGTATTTGAGGTGCTCCAATGGTAGATAGTATTTCGTCAAATGGCTTGCAATCAGCCTTGTATAGCGGTGTTCAAGGTTATAACCGCGGTCAACAAATGGTCAACGACGCCAGTGCTAACCTCGCCCAATCAAATAGACAAAACATAGATTTAAATTCATCCGTGATACAAATGACAGTAGGTCAACTGCAAGCAGAGGCGTCAGTAGAGGTCATTCAACGCACTCAGGGAATGATAGGCACCATAATAGACACCTACGCTTAACTTAATATTTTTATGCTTATTACTTCTTCTTTTTATCAACCAGCGATTCCTTTGACATACTCAGAGGCGTCAACTGCGGATGATAGAAAAGAGCATCAAAATAAAGATAACTCCCAAGATACGGTTAACATAAAAGGTGAAAAGTCTTCCGAATCTGATACCTATAAAAAACCAACTTCAACCACCAATGCATCAGAGCAATTAACTGACGAAGAACAAAAGCAAGTAACGGATCTTAAGCGCAGAGATACTGAAGTACGGGCTCATGAACAAGCTCATGCAAGTGTTGGAGGGCAATATGCGGGAGCGCCTTCCTACGAATTTCAAACCGGCCCCGATGGGAAGAAATACGCGGTAGGTGGTGAGGTTTCAATCGATGTTAGTGAGGCTAAGGATGCTCAAGCAACTATTCAAAAAATGCAGATTGTTCGACGAGCAGCAATGGCGCCAGCTGAACCTTCTTCACAAGATTTTAAAGTAGCAGCAGAAGCGACTCAAAAAGAACAAGCTGCTAGAGCTGAGCTTAATAAAGGCTCAGAAGATACAGAATCAACGGCTATAAAAGAAAATCAAAATAAATTAGCGCAGTACGCAGAAGTGGAATCAGTAATCACTGATCCCACAATTAACATAAGCGCTTAATTTACTTTTTTGCTTTAGCAAAAGCTTCTGCAAAGGCATTCCCCATGGCCGCATTAGCATTCACAGGCTTGGCTTTTTGAGGGGGAGACTTTTTGCCTTTTTGGCTTTTTGCCGGAGCAGATTTAGGAGCAGAGACTTCATCGTCTAAACGCATGGTTAAAGAAATACGCTTACGTTGTACATCAACTTCAGTCACTTTGACTTTAACCACGTCCCCAGTTTTTACCACTTCTCTTGGGTCTTTGATAAATTTATTAGTCATCGCGGAAATGTGTACCAAACCGTCTTGATGCACCCCAATATCAACAAAAGCGCCAAAATTCGCTACGTTACTGACCACTCCTTCTAGCGTCATGCCAACTTTAAGGTCCTGAATTTCAGATACCCCTTCTTTAAACACGGCGGTTTTAAATTCTGGACGGGGATCGCGGCCGGGCTTTTCTAATTCTTTAACGATATCCCGTAAAGTCGGTAGTCCAAATTCATCGGAAACGAGATCTTTTAACTCGATTTTGCCAAGAATTTCAGAATTTCCAATCATCTGTGCAATGTCTACCTTTGCACTGGTCGCAATTTTATCAACGACTTCGTAAGCTTCTGGGTGAACGGCACTGGCATCAAGAGGATTTGTACCATTCATTACCCGTAAAAAACCAGCCGCCTGTTCAAATGCTTTTGGACCTAGGCGCTCTACTTTTTTCAACGCTGAACGACTATCAAAGGCACCGTTCTGATCGCGGTACATGACGATATTGTATGCCAATGTTTTATTGAGCCCCGATACATGAGTTAATAACGCAGGAGAGGCGGTATTTAAATCTACACCCACGGCATTTACGCAATCTTCGATGACATTGTCTAACGATTGTGCTAACTGGCTTTGATTAACATCATGCTGATACTGGCCAACCCCAATAGCTTTGGGTTCGATTTTAACCAATTCTGCCAGAGGATCTTGTAACCTGCGAGCTATAGATACCGCACCTCGTAAAGACACGTCAAGATCAGGAAGTTCGTTCGAAGCTAGCTCAGAAGCTGAATACACAGATGCGCCTGCTTCGCTAATCATGATTTTTTGTACTTTTAATTCAGGTGCAGCCTTCATCATATCTGCAACTAATTTATCGGTTTCTCGGGATCCTGTTCCATTGCCAATACTGATCAAATCAACCTTGTGTTGTTTGCATAAAGTAGCAAGAGTTCGCATGGATTTTTCCCATTGATTCTGCGGCGCATGAGGAAAAATGGTCGCGGTACCTACTACCTTACCTGTTGCATCCACTATGGCTACTTTTACACCAGTACGTAGACCTGGATCTAATCCCATAGTCACTTGCGGACCAGCGGGCGCAGCCATTAACAGATCTTTTAAGTTCTTGGCAAACACGTTAATCGCTTCAGTTTCTGAGCGTTCACGCAATTGCGAAAATAGTTCTGTTTCTAAATGTAGTGCTAGTTTAATTTTCCATGTCCACTGGATAACAGTTGTTAACCAACGATCTCTTGGTGTTGCGGCTAATCTTAGTCCAAGTGCTTGTTTAATTAATTCTTCACATACCTGGCTTTTGTTTTCACTCGTTTCAGGTGATGGATCTAGAGATAAATTCAATATGCCTTCATTTCTGCCTCTAAATACCGCCAACGCTCTATGGCTTGGGATACTGGCGTACTTTTCTGAATAATCAAAATAGTCTGAATACTTCTCACCTTTGGTCTCCATGCCTTCAATGACTTGGCTTGTGACATGAGCACTTTGAGATAAATGTTGTCTGACTTTTTGTAATACATCAGCATTTTCAGCAAAGCGTTCCATAAGTATGAATTTAGCGCCATCCAAGGCTGCTTTGGTATCCTCTATACCTGCCTCTGAATTAAGGAAGGCTTGAGCTGCAGTTTCTGGGTCTACTTGAGCATCATCGAGTAATTCGTCAGCTAATGGCAGCAGTCCCGCTTCAATAGCAATTTGGCCTTTGGTTCTACGTCTAGGTTTATAAGGTAAATATAAGTCTTCTAAGCTAGTCTTATTTTCTGCATCGACGATTTTCTGTTGCAGAGAATCGGTTAACTTCCCTTGTTCATCAATGGATTTGAGGATGACCTTTTTGCGGTCTTCTAATTCTCTCAGATATGTAAGGCGTTGTTCTAAATGTCGTAATTGGGTGTCGGTAAGCCCCTGAGTCGCTTCTTTTCGATAGCGCGCAATAAAGGGTACGGTAGAGCCACTATCTAGAAGTTCAATGGCTGCATTGATTTGTTGTTCATTGGCATTTAGTTCGTTTGCAATGATAGTTTGAATCATTAAATTTTGGTCTCTTTAGAATTAAAAGGAGTGCTACATGGTGTATTTTAAGGGGGCAGAGTATAGCCCCTTATGGCAGTTTTCAATACATTTTTGGTCTAAAAATTAGATTCTTTCACTACTTATCATAGTCAATTTTAGTGACATACCAATAAAAGGTACCCGCTTCGGTTTTTACAATCACTTCATCCCCGACTTCTTTCTTTAATAATGCACGGGCCATGGGAGAGTCTATAGAAATTACATCTTTTCGCTTAAATATTTCATCATAACCGACTATCTGAAAACTGCGTTTTTCTGATGCGTCATTTTCAATCTCAACGTGGGCACCAAAAAATACCTTTCCGTTTTGAGAGGGATGATATTGAACGACTTTTATCCGCTCTAAGGTTTTAGTTAAATAACGAACCCGTCTGTCTATTTCTCTTAGACGTCTTTTGTTGTACTGATAATCAGCATTTTCACTTCGATCACCTAAACTAGCAGCCCAGGTTACTTTTTTCGTAATTTCTGGTCTTTCTTCTTTCCATAGGTAATCGAGTTCCGTTTTTAACTTATGATAGCCAGAAGGTGTAATTAAAGGGGTTGGCATGTTTAACGTTTACCGTCTTTTTGAATAAATAAATGAACCATTTACAGGGGGTTAAGTCTATAAAAAAGCAAGCAACTAAACTAGCAGTATTGTTTATTTTAATTTGGAGGCTCTAATGGCGTTTTCAAAAACAAATAGCATGCAAGTTAGGCAAGCATCATGGCTATCAATGTTGGTCAGCCTTGTATTAATAAACACCTTTATTTTGGGCACACTAGGCTTGGCATTGTGCTTTTTGTCGGTGTTAACTGATACTCAGGATGCATGGCTGGGTAATGCGTTTGTCCTTAGTATCGGTAGTATTCTTTTCGGTTATATGTTGTTAGCAATTCGAAGAAAGAGACGCCGAAAGTATCAACAGGTTACTGTTAAGTAACCTGTTGCTGATCATTTTACTGTTCTAAAACTTCTAACAATTCCACTTCAAAAATTAGCGTAGAGTTAGGTGTGATTTTACCTTGGGCTCTGGATCTGTAGGCTAATTCAGCTGGGATATAAAACTTAAATTTGGCGCCTTCTTGCATCAGCTGAAGGCCTTCTGTCCAGCCGGAAATTACCTGATTTAAACGGAATGTGGCAGGTGCATTTCGCGAATAAGATGAATCGAACTCAGTACCATCTAGTAAAGTTCCTCTATAGTGGACTTTGACTCTATCTTGCGCAGATGGGCTCTTGCCTTCACCCTCGGTTAATACCTCATACTGCAGACCGGATTCAGTTACTTTTACACCTTCTTTGGTCGCATTTTCAGCGAGGAAAGTTTTACCTTCAACAATATTTTTTTCCGCAGCGATTTTATTTGCTTCCATTTGTGCGCTTTGTAAAAGGGCATCTGCTTCTTGGGAAAGGCGCTGTAATTCTTGTTGAGAGAAGCGCGGTTTACTGGCGAGCATTTCGGTAAATCCAGCAAGTAATGCATCTCGGTCAACGCCAAGATTTACTTTCTCTTGTTCAATTAATTTGTTATTAGCGTAATAGCCCAAACTCGCACCCAAAGCATAACTATACTTTTGTGCATCAGTAGTGTATTCGTTGGTTTGGGATGTCGCTTCCGTTTCTTGAGCTGGCGCTGTTTCAGATGTTGCTGGTGCTTCAGTCGTGGATTTTTCTTCTTCTTTTGCACCGCCACAAGCTGTAACGATTAATGCAGAAGCTAATATTGTGGCTATATAAGCCTGTTTCATAGGATTCTCCGATTTATAATGGATCAACTTAAGGTTGTATTGATATATTCCGATACATGGTAAACACCTAGCCCTTAAAGTTAAACCTATTTGATGAAAAGCGTAATAAAAAGTTCGATTTTACTGTTGGCTACCCTAATAGTGGGGTGCAGTATTCCAGAATCAACACCCACTAATAGGATTATGTTGTCCGAAAGTGGTGTATATGATGCCCATATCAATGAAGAAGGGTCTTTGGCAATAGTTACGGCAGTGGATGGTGCGATTAATGTTTGGGATTTACAGACAAATCAAATACGTTACACCTGGCAGCACCAAGGGGAAGGTACGAACCTAGTCGATGCAGTTAGGTTTTCTCCAGATAGTTCAGTCGCTGTAACCTCAGATAGTGAAGCCTTTGCCTTGTGGAATATGGAAAATGGTGAGCCTATAGGATTTTGGCGAATCGACGAAGATACTACGGTCAGAGATATCGCGGTTGCCAATAATGGTGATGCAATTCTTGTTGGCCGAGCCAATGGTCATGTATTATTTTTTGAACCTTACTCGGGGCGAAGATTAGAATTTTTAGGACATGAAGAGAAAGTAAATACGGTCGATCTCTCTGCCAATGGCCGCTACGCAATAACGGGCGGCAATGACTATAGAGCCTATCTTTGGGACACCCAAACCGGACAAATCATTCACGTTTTTGCGCACCCTCACCGAGTCAGTATGGTGCTAATGGATCAACAAGCTAGGTTTGTTTTTACCGCCGATAGCCAAGACAATGCACAAATTTGGGACGCCCAAACCGGCAAAGCCATTAGCCAGCTAAGATTCATTGAGCGACAGATTATATTCACAAGCGCAAGGTTCTCTAAAGATGGTAAGTGGTTACTTACAGGGTCTCCATCAAAAAGAATGCGGCTGTGGGATGTGGCCAGTGGAGAAGAAATTAAGCAGTGGAGAGTAAAAGCAAATTCAGGCCCAGCACCTCAATCAGCAGTAGTTTACGCAGTTGGTTTCAGGCAAAATACACCCATGTCTATCGCTAGTAGCGGTTATCTAGCCTATTGGGAGTAAACAGTGGCAAACACAATTCAAGACGCGGAAGAGCGCATCGATTATTTAGAAATTAAGGTCGCTTATCAAGAAGACACCATAGAGCAATTAAATCAGACAATTATCAAGCAACAACTATTGCTTAATGAACTAACAGAAAGAATGCAATTTTTAGGTGAAAAGTTAGCATCTATTCAAGTCAGCAATTTGGCTTCAGGGGATCAGGTTGAAATTCCGCCTCATTACTAAAAGGTAGAAAGGCTTTAATAGCACTATTCAGGTTTAAATAGTCCAATAACATTGGCACTACCCTTACTTGCCTGAGTCGCCTGGTCGTCAGTTTGCGTTTGGGTGTGGCCACAATTGACACATTCTACTTTTTCAACGTTATTTTCCATAAACAACATAAGCGTATCCATTGACTTGCATTTTGGACAGGTGGCGCCGGCAATAAATCGTTTCTTTTTGCGTGTCATAGAGTTTAAACAGGTTTCTCTTATTGGATAAGGATATCATTATACACTTTGTTAAAAGCAAATGATCACTTAACGTGTTTTTGCTATCCTTGCGCCACTTTTGAAAAGCAAAAAAAAATTATGATTAAACTGCAAAATGTCAGTTTGCAACTGGGAACGAAATTTTTACTGGATCAAGCCAGCTTAGAAGTTTATCCACAACATAAAGTGGCGATCATTGGTCCCAACGGATGTGGTAAAACCTCCTTGTTTGGACTATTAACTGGAAAGCTACAGGCGGATGCTGGTGAATGGCAAATGCCGAAAGACTGGCGAATTGTTTCCGTTGAACAGCAAATTCTCGATACCCAAAGAACAGCAATTGATTATGTCATTGATGGTGATCGTCATTTGCGCTCTTTAGAAGCAAGGTTAGCAGAAGCAGAAAAGGAAGAAGATGGCAACAAGTTAGGCTTGCTTCATGATGCACTAGAACAAGCTGGGGCATATGATGTTAAACCTAGGGCTGCCACTATCCTTAATGGATTAGGTTTTACTCAAGACAAGCATACTGAACTCGTCAGTAGTTTTTCAGGCGGTTGGCAAATGCGTTTGAATCTTGCTAGAGCATTATTATGTCCTTCAGACTTGCTTTTGTTGGACGAACCGACAAACCACCTTGATTTGGATGCAGTGCTTTGGTTAGAAAACTGGTTACAGGATTATGCAGGAACCTTGTTGCTGATATCCCATGATCAGGCCTTTATTGACAGCATCGCCAAACAAATCGTGAGTTTTGAACAACAAAAACTTATCAGTTATAGCGGCGGTTATTCAGACTACGAGAAGCAAAAGGCTATGCGATTATCCTTAGCCGCTTCTGAGTTTGAAAAGCAACAGAAAAAGCGAGCCCATTTAGAAAGCTTTATAAATCGATTTAAAGCTAAGGCTAGTAAAGCTAAACAGGCTCAGTCGCGGGTTAAGCAACTCGAAAAAATGCAAGAGTTGATGCCTGTTCGACAATCCAACCCCTTCAACTTTGAATTTTTTGAACCTGAAAAATTACCCAATCCATTGGTGGTAATGGATGACATAAAAGTGGGCTATGGGGAGCTTGTGATTCTGGCTGATGTGAAGCTTAATTTGGTGCCTGGCAGTCGTATCGGGTTGTTGGGACGCAATGGTGCGGGTAAGTCTACCTTTATAAAATTGCTGGCGGAAGAATTAGCTCCCTTATCTGGAAAGTACTTACCTTCGGCGGGATTAAAGATTGGCTACTTTGCACAGCATCAAGTGGACAGCCTAGACATGCAGGCTTCTCCGCTATTGCATCTGCAACGGTTAGATAAAGGGGCAACGGAACAAACTCTTCGCAATTATTTGGGCGGATTCGGTTTTCATGGGGACAACGCATTAGATCCTGTTGCTCCTATGTCTGGCGGCGAAAAAGCCCGCTTGGTTTTAGCCATTTTGGTGTATCAAAAACCTAATTTGCTGTTACTGGATGAACCGACTAACCACTTAGATATTGAGGTCCGTCAAGCACTCAACTTCGCCTTGCAGACTTATCAGGGGGCAATAGTTTTGGTATCTCATGACCGTAGTTTGTTGGAGTCGGTGTGTGACGATTTCTATTTAGTGGATAGTGCTCAGGTTGCGCCTTTCAGTGGCAATTTGGATGATTATAAAAAGTGGATGTTGCAGGGCGCTAAAAAACTGTCTGGACAGTCTAGTCAATCTAATGTGGATAACAATAATGCTGGACAGTCTAGCCAATTGCCTGTGGATAACGCTAATTCAAGTGAAACGGCAGCTGATCGTAAACTACAGAAGCGGCTCGAAGCTGAATTTAGACAGGCTATAAAACCTTTAAAAATCAAGTTGTCAGCGAGTGAGCAGAAAATGGCAGATTTGAACAAAGGTTTATCAGACTGTGAAACAAAAATGTCTAACCCCGAAATTTATAACGATGAGAATAAAGCTGAACTTAAGCAATTGTTGCAAACCCAAGGGGATTTAAAATCTGAACTTGAAGAAGTTGAAATGGAATGGATGGAAGTCGTCGAGCAAATTGAAGCAAAAGAGCAAGCATTCAATCAATCTTTGAATAAGCAAATAGGTAACAGCTAAAAGTGGACTTGATTTGTTCTCAACATTTCTGGCAATACTCTATCAATAGGTACTCGTTAGAGACGGTCAAAAATGCCTTAATAAACCTTCAAGATGAATTTGGAATAAACGTAAATCTAGTTCTTTTTATTATGTACTTAAGTCATCAAGGGGTTTTTATTACTGAACGGCTCGTATTGGAATTGCGCCAAGCAATAGAGGAACTGGACAGTCTAGTCACAATCCAAAGGCATAAAAGAAGAGCGTTAAAAAACCTAGATAAACTGAAATATCAGCAAGCTTTGGCAGAAGAACTGGACATGGAAAAAGCTATCCAAGCAACCTTGGTAAACAGTTTTAATGATCTCATTGATAATAAAAACAAGGCATTACAAGATCCACTGGACAGTCTAGCTTGTTTATCTACGGGTGATTTAGCAAAAATGCCTAGACTGTCCAGCTTACTCCCTAGACTGTCCAGCTTACTCAAACTGCTGGCGGAGAACACCACTGCCCATGACCTTTAATACGCAATTTGGAAAGCTTAGCCAGGCAGGGTTTGAGGTGCCTAACTGGGCTAGAAATTCTCATATACAAACAATTTGGCCAAAATATTTTGTTAAACAACCACAAGTAAAGACGGTAAATGAAAGAATCAACACCCCAGACGGTGATTTTCTCGACTTAGCTTGGTACCTTCCAACAAAGCCAAAAGCACTAGTAGTTGCATTTCACGGCCTAGAGGGGTCGATAAATTCTCATTACATCAAGTTCGTCTTTGAAAACCTCTATCAACAGGGATTTGGTTGTGTATTAATGCATTTTCGAGGATGCTCTGGAGAAATAAATCTAACGTCCAGAGCCTATCATTCTGGTGAAACTACTGATCCCTTGCATGTCATTAATCTGCTTGAAAAAAAGTATCCAGACCTACCTTTATTTGCTGTTGGCTTTTCTCTCGGTGGCAATATGCTGTTAAAGCTTATTGCAAATCAGAAGACGCATCTAAAAGCAGCAGTGGCAGTATCAGCGCCAATAAACTTACAAGCCAGTGCAGATGCAATAAACCAAGGGTTTGCCAAGGTCTATCAAAAACACTTATTAAAAACCATGAAGCAAAATATGCTCAAAAAATTTGCCAACATGGATATGAGCTCGGAACTGTCAATAACGCCAAATGAGATAAAACAACTATCCAGCTTTTGGCAATTTGATCAGCATATCACTTCAAAATTACATGGTTACAAGAATGCAATTGATTATTATGAAAAGGCCAGCGCATTGCCAGATTTGCATAAGATCAAAGCACCTAGTTTAATCATACATGCTAAAGACGATCCCTTTATGAATGATAAGGTCATTCCCACGAGTCAGCAGCTATCATCTTCTGTGGCCTATGAGTTGAGTCAACATGGCGGCCATGTCGGATTTATGCGTGGTACTATTACCAGTCCCAAAATGTGGTTACCACAGAGAATCAGTGCATTTTTTCAGGAGCAACTATGATAATTCCTTATCAGGAAATACAGCAAGATACTTTGATAAACCTTATCGAGAGTTTTGTATTGCGTGAGGGGACTGACTACGGTGAGGATGAAAAATCGCTAGAAGAAAAAGTGCAGGATATTTTAACCCAACTGCAACGCAAAGAAGTGGTGATTCAATATTCAGAAGAGTATGAATCTATCAATATAGTGCCAAAAGACCATCTTAAACACAGTGAATAACGCCCTTACAGGTTAGGCCTAAAGGGCGCATGTATCAATTATTCAAATACCACGTAAAACGTTAAAGGCACAGTTTCTGAGATAGCTTTTAAGCCAGCCACTTCACGTAAAGCTTCAATCCCCTTATCCAACCCAAATTCACTAGCTTTAATCACTGTTGGTTTTACAGTAGCTGCTGCAACTTTGCCGTCTTCCAATCCGGTAATTACCACGTCAAAGCTATATGCTTGGGTTTGACCACTAATGGTAAGGTCACCAGAGACGGTAGCTAGCGTGCTTTCACCTGATTCAAGAGCGAGCAACGATTTATCCAAATCGGCGCTAAACGTTGCTTTGGCAAAATCGGCGACATTAAACAGCATTTTTTGCATGCGTTCGTTTCGAATGGGGATCATGGTTTCAACAGAGGCTAAATCGATGTTTAACGTTAATTTACCTTGCTCATCTATTACGCCATCAAACTGTTTAAATGAATGCGTTTCAGTAATATTGGTATTTTTAGTTGAGAGAAAGTTTACTGAGCTCACAGATGGATTTAATGTGAGTTGAGCAAAAGCATTACTGCTGATAAAAGCAAGACTTAGTAATATAGCTTTTGCAGTGAAATTAGATAGCAAGCGCATAGTTAACCTTAGATTTTGATTATTAGTATTCTATTATACTGCGCCAATTGACCCGTTGATCACCTAGCACCACAAAATCTGGGTTTGTCACAATATCTCTTTGATTGTAAGTCAATTCATCAAAGGTTGCGGCGCGGATTTCTCCGCCAGCTTCATTTATGATGCACTGGGAAGCACCTGTATCCCATTCTCCGGTAACGCCTAGGCGCATAAATACATCGGCTTTGCCTTCGGCGATAAAACAGGCTTTCAACGAACAACTACCAGTGGGCAATGTTTGGAATTCGCGCTTGCTAGTAAGCTTGTTCAGTACTTTTTCTCTAGACTGTCTACGACTTATTGCGATCACGATAACGTCTTCAGTTGGTACTGAAAATTCACGCACTTTAATGGGTTTAGTTTCAATTGGGCATCGCTTATACGCGCCTTCATTATCGCTTGCAAAATAAAGAGACTGTCCACAAGGCCAGTAAATCACCCCGACCACAGGACGGTTATTTTCGATAAGCGCAATATTTACGGTGAAATCGCCAGAGCGAGCGATAAACTCTTGGGTCCCGTCGATAGGATCAATCAACCAATAGCGTTGCCATTGTGACCGTTCAGCAAGCGGTGGAATCGACGTTTCCTCTGACATTATAGGGATTTCAGGGGTCAGTCTTTGTAGCGCCTCAACGATAATCTCGTTGGCTTTATAATCCGCTGTAGTAACAGGAGATTCATCTTCTTTTTCGTATGCTTCAAAATCACCTTTATCGTATATATCTAAGATTTCCTGACCCGCTTTAACAGCAATTTCTTTAGCTATTTCTAACAACTCAGCCTGTGATTTTGACATCATTGATTTTTTCTCCATCTGTCTAACATCAATAACGCTGCGACGCTTCGCGCTTCTGAAAAATCTGGTAGTGCAAGCAAGGCGTCTATCTCATCTATTGGCCAAGGCACTACTTCAAGAGGTTCGGGTTCATCACCTTCTAATTGGGAAGGATATAAATCCTGAGCAATTATAATATGCATACCCGCATTAAAAAATGTAGGTGCCATAAGTACCTGTTTCAACGCCGTAAATTCCTTAGCCGCATAACCAACTTCTTCTTGTAACTCTCGATTTGCAGCTTGGTCAGGAGACTCTCCTGGATCTATCAAACCTTTGGGGAATCCTAGTTGATAAGAATGGGTACCCGCGGCATATTCACGGATTAACAACATAGTGTTGGCATCTAATAAGGGAATGATCATCACAGCACCCCGGCCACCGCCGGCCATGCGTTCAAAAATGCGCGTAGCGCCATTACTGAATTCTAAATCGACTTCTTCAATGCGAAAAAAGCGGCTTTTCGCTACTTCTCGGGTTTGATGAATTATTGGGACAGCTTTTTGTTTATCTTCTTTGCTCATGGTGTTAACACAAGATACACTAATGCTCATTCATATTGTTGCTACAGTACCATAAGGAAAACAGATTGGCACTCTTCCCCTGGCATAACATAGAAACAGTTTTGTTAGATATGGACGGTACTTTATTGGACCTCAATTTCGATAATAAGTTTTGGTTAGAACATTTACCACAAAAACTTGCTGAACAAACTAACAAACCCTTACAAGACTGCATGGATGAAATGATGCAGGCATATTCGGAAGTTAAAGGGCAATTGCAATGGTATTGCCTGGATTATTGGGAACAGCGTTTGCAGTTGGATATTATGGATGCCAAACAAGATCTGAAACATCTGATCCGATTTAGAGACGATGCCATTCCATTTTTAGATGCTCTTCATCAGTCCGGTAGAGAGGTTGCGTTAGTCACCAATGCCCACCCTGGTACTTTGCGATTGAAAGTAGAGCAAACTGCCTTGGATCAACATATAGATACGCTTATCTCGACCCATGAATTTGGTGTTAGCAAGGAATCTCAGTTACTTTGGCAACGACTGCAAGAAAGATTAGAATTTGACCCTGCTCACACATTATTTGTCGATGATAGCCAAGTCATTTTGGATGCTGCTAAAGAGTTTGGTATAGCCTACACCTTAGGTATAACCAACCCCGATAGCCAGTTACCGGAAAATGAAATCCATGGGCATCAACACACCAATAATTATCACGATCTTTTGGATGCGATTATCCAAGATAATTTTTCAGCAGGTTCTACAGGGAAAAATAAGTGAGTAGTTTAAAAATCAATGTGGGCTCTAACAACCCAGTTAAAATCAATGCCGCTAGGGTAGCTTTTGAGCAGGTTTTTCCGAATCAGGAAATTGTTACCTTAGGTGTAAGTGTTGATTCTGGTGTAGCCGACCAACCTATGGATTATGAAGCAACCCGTTTGGGTGCGCAAAATCGTGTTGAAGCCCTAATAAAAAATAGCGAAGCGGACTATTACATCGCTTACGAAGGTGGTGTGGATGTATTTGAAGATGGACCTAAAACCTTTGCTGTGATTTGTATTTCAAATGGTGATAAGACCTATTTGGGACAAACATCTACATTACCTATTCCTACTTCAGTTTATGAGCAATTGTTGTCGGGTATTGAGTTAGGAACGGCTATAGATGCACTGTTTGATACTCAGAACATCAAGCAAAAAGGTGGAGCCATCGGACAATTCACCCAAGGGATAGAAACCCGTCAGTCTATTTACCAAAGCGCGACTGTTTTGGCGCTGGCGCCTTTCGTTCATAGCACACTTTTTGATTGAGCCGACTTACCAGGTTTTTTCAAAAATCTTGTATTCACCGCGCTGGGTTTCGCGTCCGAAATAAGGCGCCGCTTGTTTAATTTCAGGCGGTAAACTGGGATCTATAGTAAATGTGCCGGTAGGTGTAATTGCACCGGACGCCGATATGCTAATTTGTGCATTAAGCTTAATTTCGTTGTCGCCAGCTATGGTTAAAAGGTAGTTATTTTGTTGGCAGGATAATTGGGCTTCAAAATCTCCCAATTCAATCAATTTGTTATTCGCGGTAACAGAAGCGTTAGGCCAACTTCCGGTTCCCGAGAGTGAAATACAGCCATCTTCTTGGGTAAATTCGGTTAAATTAATACGAATTCGACCGTCAGCAGTGATGACAACTGGAAGTTGACGTTGCGCAAGTATCTGTTTGATTGGTAAATACGCTTGAAAGTCTTCTGCATGCAGATATTTAGGGTTTAGCAAGCTAGTTTGTATTAAGCCTTTAATATAAATTTGGTCAGTATTACGCACATTGCCGGCATTTACATTGACTTGCGCATCTAACCATAGCAATGGCAAAGCAGACAGCGTCCATTCAACTTTCTCAATACTTATCCCATTGACAATAACTCGTTCTGCAACGCCGTTAAATAAGGTGCCTGTGGGCGTCACAATTGCTAAATTTGGATTGTCCTTGGCTGCAAGTTGAATCAAAGAAGCTGGGGCATAAGCCACTAGAAATACCACGTAAACAATGATTGAAAACAAGATCCACTGCCATGTTTTCATTACAGTTTCCCTAATTGCAGGCGTCTGACTTGCACTATGCCTTGTTCATCAGTTTCAGAAATATCCGATTGCACTATCACAACGCCTCTTTGCTCAAGGTTATTTAGCCATTGCATTAGGTCATTAAAAGGGACGGCATCTATCCAAACCTGTAATTCCTCTCCTTGAGGTTGCATACGAGAAACAGAAATCCCAGCATTACGAGTAGTTTGGTTAATAACTTGAGTTAAAGAACCAGAGAAACTTTGCGACTGATTGCCTTGGCGCAATAATATCGCTCGGTTGGCTTGTTCCTCAAGCCAAGTGTTTAATTCACGATCACTATTAAGGCCGGCCCTATTGGTGTCAATTGCGTTATTTAATGGTGCCCATATCACAAGATAAAACAATGCAACTAGGGTCATTATACCTGCCCCGATGACCAAATAACGTTCTCGTTCGCTGAGGTTTTTAAACCACTGCTTTAATCCGTCCATATGTTTAACCTTTTACTACTATTACGCCGACGACTTGATCACCGCGATTATTGATAGCGCCTTGTTCTACCGTAAGACCTAATGCGGATACTTCTCGTCTAAATCGTTCTAATGCTTCAAAATTATCAGCCACAGACTGCATCCGCAATTCTGTTCTTGAGCCGTTAAAACTTAAGGTTTGAGGGGTTACTCCAGAGCTTTTAAAGGCGTCTGACATTTGGGATAACATTGCTAGGAAACTTGCACCGCCACCTGTTGTCTCTAAACGTTGCATTTCTCGCGCTATCGTGCGTTTTAAGGTGTCTTTGCGAACACGTTGAATACTTGGAAATGCTTCTGATACGGTCTGAGTAATGCGTTGATTAATATCTGCCCGTTGTTGTTTAATTGAATTGAGCTCAACCGTCTTCATTACTAAGTTAACGGTTAAGGCTATCATGGCCAGCACTGCTGCCGCTTTCCATTTACTCCAAACAGGGTTCGTTTTGGCTTTTACCGAATATTCCCCTTGGAACAAGTTGATACTATTTGCGGAAATATTTTGTCGCAATAACTCTAGGGGCAGATGGTCATAGTTGTATTCAATAGATTCGGGTAAATCTTGGGCATCAAGTTCGCTATAGGCTACTAAGCTTTTTTGATCTTTTTGCGCTGCTTCCAATAAGGCAGGTAATAACCAAGATACTTCGCCTTGCACGCCATGATGGGCGTCTGTACGGACAATAAGGTCGTTATTGATTTTTACTACAGATATTTGATTATCTTGCGGGTTGGGCAACAAGAGGCAATCAGGTATCAATCGTTGGCAGAAAATTCCTGCGTCATCCAATAGCGTCCGCCAGAATGCTAATTTTCCTTTATCGACTACAGCAACGGGCAGCTGTGTTTCCTGCATATTACCTTTGGCTACAAACTGGGTATCCACATCAAAACACAGTTTGTCTTCTAACATGTACTGTACGGCAGATAACAACTTGCGATTTTGCTTTTTTGGTAAGCTAATATCTGTGACTAGAAGATCCGCACTTGGTGCTAACGCGATGACGGTGGCGTTGTGGCTGTGCTCTTGCAAGTTACTTAATTTGCTAGCGTCACTTAATTCACCAGAGGCTATGACTTCATTTTCATTGGTATCAAACCCAAGCCATTGTATAGGATCTTCAAATTGGCTACCTAGCCTGATCACAAGCTGCTGCATCCTTACATTCCTCCAAACTCTCGACTGACAATACTGATACTATTGCCTGAAGGTTCTATTTTAAACACTGTGACCATCTTAAATTGTGACCCTGATGTCATTTTAGTCAAAGTGGATAGCTTAAAGTATTTCGTGGTGACATCAAACCAATTAATGCGTATTGGAGACAATCCCAGCGCACTTATTTCTGGTTCCGCAAAGAAATCATTGATATCGTCATATCCACCGGGCGGTCGGGAGTCAATTAAAGAACTGGCATCGTCAACAGAAAGCCCGGTTAGCGCGGATAGGATAATGGCATTCTCTTGAGTGACAGTGTTGACGTTGAGCTTATACTCTTGTTCTGGAATAGCGCACAGGTAAGGTAATATATTCGCCAGCCAACCTTGTCTTACGCCATCTTCGACACCGTTAATTAAACGCAGCTCTGAAATATTGGCAATTAAGCTGTTAGCCGCCAAATAGGGTTGGGGGAGAGATTCATAATCTAGATCTTCGGCGCCGTAGTCAGATGGCCTGTCATCATCATCTAACCAATCCACAACGGAATCTCTTACGGTGTCGACTACCAACGAATCTTCAATGAAATGTTTAAGCAAGGTTTCAAATGCGACTAATTCTTCGGGTTTTGTAGACTGTCCAGTTGGATTAGGGTTTGATGATTGATAAACACCGTTGATATTGAAACAGCTTTGCAAGTCAGTAATGCTTGCTTGGATTACGCCGCCTTCAACAGGGAATTCGAAGTTTTCAGCCCAAGGTTGTTCAAGATTTATATTGCCAGTGTTTAACGTTAACATTTCTCGCAATGACTTTTTAGCAAAATGTTCCGCACCCAAGCTATACCAATAGGCTTGGTTGTTATCTTTTATATTGAGCGTGCGTGCGATATTCAGTTGAAGTCGAGCGGTCATTTGGGTGGCAAGTATGGAAATTAGTGCGACTATTAACAGCACTATAATGAGAGCTACACCAGATTGATGGGTTTTTGATTTATTTGCTGGACAGTCCAGGCATTTTTGGTGGATAAGCTGTTTCATCTTATGGCCACCTGAAATATCCGCTCAATGGTGCCGAATCTATCTGTCTCTATTTCGACTTTAACCGCAATAGGTAATTCGGTATTTTCGATGTTTTCTTGCCAATCTAATTCATCATCTGAAAACTGAAATGCCGCTTCAAATTGTAAATTGGTAACTCCCTCGAAAAGGACTCTTATTTTAGGCTCAGTACCTATAACTGCATCCACATAGTTAGTGTGCAGGCGCTGGAGTTGATTGTCTTGCAAACGGTAGGTGACATTTTGTAAAGAAGATCGAGGTAACATCAATTGAGGGTTGTGCCAGCCATTGCGAACAAAGGCAATACCATCTTCATCGCTGTCAAATTCAAAGTTTCCACCGTTAATTACCAATTGATTCTGTTGACCTTGTATTCTGGGTACCCTTGAAACCATTTGCAGCATGTCTCGTTCCATAACAAGCATGGCTCTTTGCAGATCTTGAAGATCTTTCAGTGCTTGTTCAGAGGTTTCGTTGCTATCACTGACAGTACTTAAAACAGCGCCTGTGGCAATGGCAATGATGGCAAAAATAGCAACTGCTATTAACAATTCAATTAATGTAAACCCAAGCGATTTGGGTTGACTGGACAGTCTAGGCGGTTTCCTGTGGATAAAATTTACATGATGTCTGGACTGTCCAGCAACGGGAAAATTTGACATCGTTATTGCGTCTCGCGGGCGATAAAACTAGACACAGAGGTAATGGGCTGTTTACGCTGTTCATCTTCAAAGACAGTGACCGTTACCTGATTCAACTCATCATCTTGGGTTTTACTGACAGTTTGTAGCCAATACCATTTGCGATTTGCCATTTCACTTTCACCGCGCAAATTGTTTTTGGCAGGCCATTGCCTTCGATTGAGTATGCTGGTGTTGGTAAGTTGATTGTTTGCCACCCAGGTTGCCACCGTTATATTTCTAAGCGCATTCACAGAGCGTAAATGCTCGCCTGCAGCTTTCACAATAGCGCCGCCGGCTAAGGCAAAAATCGCCACCGCCATTAATACTTCTAATAAGGTAAAACCTGATTGTTCGGTGAAAGTACGCCTCATAAGGGTTCAGGTCCTATCAATTCAACAGGAATTGTATCCTTGCCTTGAAGTGCAAAATAAAAAGGCTCGGTTTCTCTGGATTCGTCTTGATGAATCAGTCTTAACTCAAAGGGGGTAATATCACCACTGGACAATATAAAAATTTGCGGAGGAGGGGGCGGAAGATCTTCTTCATCACCTATGCTCACACCTTCATCGCGAATACTTAAATCTTCATCAAATATTTCACGATCAAAAAGCACGTCTTCATCTTGCCAGGGTAGACCATCGAGAGACAATTCAACCTTAATATCTTCTGGAAATTCACGTTTCACAAAAAACTTTTGATTCACAACTGGGACCCATTGTTCGTCTTCATCTAACGACAGAAATTCGTAGGTATTGTTTTCTAAATCCAGATAGAGTCCCATTTGCAGTTGATTTAACACCGCAAAATCACTTGCCATGTCAATGAGGACTTGCAATCGGCGGGACTCTTCGTTGACTTCTTCTTTGGGGTCTACACCGAATGCGTTATAGGTTACCACAGAGACAACGATGCCAATGATGAAGACCACAACCATGATTTCAAGTAGCGTAAATCCTACTTGCCGTTTTAATGAAATCATGGCTGAAACAACTTATTGTAGATAGTCGTTGATGTTCCAAGTGCCGATATCATCGTCAGTACCATCAACTTGATCAGGGCCCATGGAATAAATATCAATCTTATCAACTTGACCTGGATTTAATAATATATAGTCATTGCCCCAAGGATCTTTGGGCAATCGCTTTATTATGCCGCCATCCGGATAATTACGAGGAATGGGGTCAATTGTAGGTGCTGTAACCAAGGCTTCCAAACCTTGCTCAGTGGTAGGAATGCTATTTGTGCGTAATTGGTACATTTCAAGAGAACTTTCCAACTGTTGGATATCCACAGCGGCTTTTTTCAACTGAGCTTCTTCTCTATTACCTAATACTTGGGGTGCAACCACGGCTGCCATGATAGCGATGATAAATAACACCACCATAATCTCAATAAGGGTGAAACCTTTTTGATTTCCACGATTTAATTTTTGCAAATTCATATAGTTATCCAACAAGATTGTTTAATGCCAGTATTGGCAACAAGATCGCCATTACTATAAATAATACTATAGCGGCCATACTGATGATAAGTATCGGCTCAAATATTTTTAACGAAACGTTAACCGTAGCCTCAAACTGACGTTCCTGATTATCAGCGGCACGTTTTAACATTTGTTGTAATTCCCCAGACTTTTCCCCTGAGGCTATCATATGCAACATCATAGGAGGAAAAGCTTTGGTTTGTCCCAAAGCGGCTCTTAGGCTCGAACCTTCTTTTACTTTGACCGCAGCTTCACTTACTTGTGCACGTAAATATTGATTGGCCAATACGTCTGCGGAAATTTTCATTGCTTCAAGCAGAGGTACTGCGCTTGCAGACAAAATACTCAATGTCTGAGCGAATCTGGCGGTATTAGTACCCCGTGAAAGACGACCAATCAAGGGCATATTTAACAATCGTTTATGCCAAGCCAGCTTCATTCTTGGGATTGTTAACACGCGCTGAAAGGCAATGATCGCAATGACTATGAAGATGCCCGCAAAAATACCGTATTCTCGCAGCCAATCGGAAACTGCAATCAAAATTCTGGTCATCAACGGAAGTTCTTGCCCCATAGTGTCAAATTGCCCAACAATTTGCGGCACTACCCAAGTCAGTAAAAGTACAACTACGGATATTGCCACCAACATCATGATGACCGGATATACCAGCGCTTGAGTTACCTGACTTGCTGTTTGATGGCGCTTTTCGGTGTAATCTGCAAGTCGGCTCAGCACTGTATCTAAATGTCCTGATTTCTCACCAGCAGCAACCATGGCGCGATACAGCGTATCAAATACATGGGGAAAATCTGCCATCGAATGGGCAAGTGTATGGCCTTCTACGACTTTACTGCGTACCGCCATCATCATGTTCTTTTGACTCGGCTTTTCGCATTGATCCGCAACGGCCAGAAGTGCTTCTTCAATAGGCAGAGCGGCTTCTATTAGCGTGGCTAACTGTCGTGTAATAAGCGCTAAATCGTTAGAGGATAATTTGCGTTTGAAAAGTGTAAAAGAACTCTTGGTATTCTCTTTTTCAACAACGGTTTCCACTTCTATGGGAATTAGAGCTTGTTCTCTCAGTTGTTGACGCACCTGCCTTGCAGTGTCGGCCTCAAGCACACCACTAACATTCTTACCTCTAGAATTTAATGCTTTGTAAGCAAACGCGGCCATTATTCTTCCCTAGTGACCCGCAATACTTCTTCTAATGAAGTAACACCTAAAATCACCTTGTCGCAGCCGTCTTGTCGAATTGAAGGTGTAAATGCGCGAACATATTTTTCAATAGCCTGCTCCCCCCGACTATCATGCATCATCTCTCTGACTTTCTCGTCAATGATCAATAATTCATGAATGCCAGTTCTGCCTCTATATCCAGTGTGGTTACATTCCACACAACCAGCAGGTCGATAGATAGTGCCACCAGCTTGCGCATGACCTAATATTTCAACTTCACGTTCAGTAGGTTGATGAGGTGTTTTGCAGTTATCGCAAAGGGTTCTTACTAGGCGTTGGGACAATACAGCTAACAGGCTTGAAGATAATAAAAAGGGCTCAATACCCATGTCTTGTAAACGCGTAATCGCGCCGGCAGCGGTATTGGTATGCAATGTCGATAATACCAAGTGACCAGTTAAACTGGCCTGTACAGAAATTTGCGCAGTTTCAACATCCCGAATTTCACCTACCATTACTACATCAGGGTCCTGACGTAATATAGCTCGCAGTCCTCTCGCAAAGGTCATATCAACTTTTGGATTTACTTGGGTCTGGCCAATCCCAGCAATGTCAAACTCAATGGGATCCTCGACTGTGAGTATATTGCGGTCTTTTGAGTTTATTTCACTTAAGCCCGCATATAAAGTGGTACTTTTACCAGACCCCGTAGGCCCAGTAACCAAGATAATGCCATGGGGTTTACGAATTAAACCATCAAAGTGCGCCCTGTTGGCTTCGGTCATACCAAGATCTTGTAGATTTAAGCGAGCATTGTTCTTATCTAATAAACGTAGCACCACTCGCTCACCATGAGATGAGGGCATAGTGGACACCCTAACATCTACTGCTCGTCCGCCTATGCGAAGACTAATACGGCCATCTTGGGGAACACGCTTCTCTGCGATGTCTAACTTTGCCATAACCTTAATACGAGACACCAGCATGGACGACATTTTGCGATTGGGGCGTAAAATTTCCCGTAGAACGCCATCCACCCTGAATCTCACAATAAGTTGGTTTTCAAAGGTTTCGATATGGATATCCGAGGCGCCTTCTTTAATCGCTTCTCCTAGCATTGCGTTGATTAATTTAATGATAGGCGCGTCGTCTTCGTTATCCAGCAAATCTTCTGTATCAGGTAGGTCTTCTGCTAAGGCAAATAAATCTGACTCATTGCCAAGATCTTCCATTAGCTGCTTGGCTTCGGAAGAGTCTCGTTGATAAATTTTGGTGATAAGGCGCTCAAAGTCATCTACGCTGATATTTTGCATGGCAAATTCTTCGCCTAAAAAGCGTCTTACTTCAGCGATAGCTGCAAGTGGCGTTTCAGCGGTTTTATACAGCGTAACAGGATCAGTCGCTATATCGGCAACAAGCTTATTGTTCTTAGCAAATCCAAAGGGTACCAAGCGCTTACCTAGCCCATCGGTCCCGGCTAACTCGTCCCCCTCGCCTTGATATTCCATTTCGGCAGTTTCTACCATTTCTGCCAGTGCATCGTGCTGCTCAGACATTTAATTGTCCTCTTTGTCTTGCTCTAGCAGGTACTCTTCGAATGTCGGCGGTAGGCTAAGCTTATCGTCCCATTGTGGCAAGCTTGGGGTAGTTTCAAATGGCATCAATGAAACGCCCTCTGACTGACGTTTAAGCTGCTGGGCTCGAATGTAATTATATTTGCGATGGCTAATGTCATTCATAGTCGCTGAATCACGCACAATCGTTGGACGTAAAAATACCATCAGGTTGCGTTTGCGTTTGTTTGTTGTAGTCGATTTGAACAAATGACCAAGTACCGGAATATCTCCTAAAAGAGGTACCTTTGAAACACTTTCTTGCACGTCTTCGTCGATAAGACCACCTAGAACAATAGTGCCGCCGTCGTCAACAATAACTGTCGTTTTAATCTCTCGTTTATTAATTGAGATATCCACTGAAGTAGCTCCACTGACACTTGAAACTTCTTGCTCTATGGTTAGTTGTACTGCATCACCTTCGTTGATTTGAGGCGTGACTTTGAGCTTTATACCTACTTCTTGTCTATCTACGGTTTGGAACGGATTTGAATTGTTTGAACCCGTTGTAGTCCCTGTGATAATAGGGACTTCTTGACCAACAATAAAAAAGGCTTCTTCATTGTCCATTGTGGTTAAATGTGGCGTGGCTAATACATTAGAATTTGTATCATTACTCACCGCTTGTACCACAGCTCCCCAACCATTTTCTACAATACCTGCGATCATGCCATTGGCACCACCAAGTAATTGAGCTAAAGGCGTCAAATTACCTTCAATTGTCTCTTCAGTTTCAACCGGTACTCCATTTGCCGAAGTGGTAGAACGAGTCACAGTTCTATCTTCAGCTTGACGCAATGCGACGCCTAGCGCACCAACAGGCACTAAGCCATTATTAAACTGCGTACCGCCACCTTCTTCAGAGATAAATTGCACGCCAAGCTGCACGCCATCACCTTGAAATACCTCGACTATGATAGCTTCAACTTGTACTTGAGCACGACGAATATCGAGTTGACGAATAACTTCTTCTAACGACCGCATCATGTCAGGTTCTGCAGTGATTACCAGGGCGTTACTGTCTTCAAATGAGTTAATACTTACTTCGCGGTTGCTAGAGGTGCGACGTTGCTGCTGATTGCCTTGACCTTCAGCTTGAATAGAGGCGCTGACACCCTGTAATACATTCACGAGGTCTTCAGCTTTTGCGTAATTGAGGTAGATAACACGAGTGTTGCCACTGGTTTCTAATTCTTGGTCCATGCGCTGAATCAGATTTATTAGGCGTTGGCGAGCTTTAATATCGCCGCTTACAATCACACTGTTGGTTCTATCATCGGCGACCAATCTGGGCGTGGCTTTTCCACCTGGCGCTTGTTTATTCGCGTTTTGATTGATGCTATCAACTATGCGCACCATTTCTGAGGCTGAAGCATATTTTAATTTTACCACCTCAACTTCTTCATCACCGGCTTGGTCAACGCGTGCAATAATTTCTGCTAGCATGTTCACTGCAGCTGCTCGTCCCGTTAACATCATTACGTTTGAAGGCTCATGGGCAACTACGTTACCGCCGCCCGTTTGGTCATTTAACTGGCGTAAAATAGGGGCAAGCTCACGAACAGGAACGTTGTAAACCGGTATAACGCGCGTTATCATTTCATCGCCGTTAAATGAGTTATCTTCCACAACAGGAATATTCGATGATTTGGCATCCTTTGAGCGGACCACTTTTAAGATACCGTTTGGCATTTCAACTACTGCATAATCATAGACCTGAAGAACACTCAGGAAAAACTCGTAATAGACTTCTTCTGACATTGTGTCGTAACTGCGGATATTAATTTTTCCGCGAACGTTAGGATCAACAATGATGGTTTTTCGTAAATTTTGCCCAACGACATTAATAAATTCGGTGATTTCGGTATTTTTGAAATTTGGTTGATACTCAGCGCCAGTTGCCTTTAACGACAAGCTTAACGAGAATAACAAAAAGAACGTGATGACACTGCGTGTTCTCATAACTGTCCTACTGGTTTGCCCATTTGTGTGATGTGCATTTAAAAACTTACTAATCATTCCGTTGGTATCTCTATTGTCAGCGAAATTTCATCTCCATTTCGCAATAATTGTAAATCTAGCCATTCTTCGCTTTGTAGCAGCCTTACAGCTTCAATAGCTTCTTCAGGATTTGACAAATCTAGGCCATTTAGTTCGGTAATAATATCGCCATTTTCTAGCCCTACAGCTTCAAAAAACTCTGGTTTATTGCCGGGCGCTACTTTATAGCCAACCAAACCCTCATTATTTTGCTCAGGGGATAGTCGAATGAATTCAGAAAAGGATGCAGGGGAGGCTCTTACTTGATCACGAATATCTCTGACATCATCTTGGTCTAATTGTGGGTTTTGATTTCGTGATTGTTGAGTTTGTTGGCGGTTTTGTTCAATTCGAGCGTTTGCTTCGTCATAATCTATCCCTTCTAGCATGAGGGTTTCTCGAACTTGGCGGTTCTTTATGATGACTCTGTCTTTATATATTTCTTCGAGGGTGACGTTTGTACCTTCTATGGTATCGCCAATGGCATAGGTCGCTTGATTGTTTCTGTAAGCTATTACGGCTGCACCTTTGCCTTGTTCTGAGCTTGCGACTACGCCAGATAACAATAAATTTAGTTGGGTTTCTGGAGCTTCGGTAATTTCTTCAACCTTTTGCTGTGGCGGCGCTTGTTCAACGTCCCCAAAAAGATTTAAATCTAGTAGTGCATTGAGGTTGGTTTTTGTTTGATCCGTCCCGATATTCTGACCACTATTAACTGAGGGTTGAAAATTGGCTGATTGAACTTCTGGTTGCGGAATGAGTGACCAAGTAAGTTTGGCGAGTACGGATAGCAGATAAATACTCAATAAAATAACCACCAAGAGGACAAGTTTAGTATCATGTCTTCTGTAGATTTGTTGGATGGGTTCAACTATCTGGGTATTGATGGTGCTACTCACTGAATTTTGGCTAATTTCCTAAGACTGCTTATCATATCGACTCCGAGCGGTATGAACAATAGCAAGAACACAATTGTGATGAAAGTTTAACAAATATTGGAGATTTTGATTTGGCTGGACAGTCCAGGAAACAAAAATCACCCGCTGAGGATAATAAGCAAGTTCGGCTTGATAAATGGCTCTGGGCGGCCCGTTTTTGTAAAACACGCTCGATAGCAAGAGATTGGGTTCAGGCGGGCAAAGTCCACTATAATGGACAAAGAGCAAAAGCCAGTAAGGTTGTGGAAGTGGGCGCCCAAATTAAAATTCCAGCCGGTTTTGATCAAAAAGTGATAGTTGTAGATAAAATTGCAGATAAGCGACTCAGCGCTGAATTCGCGGTCCAATTATACACTGAAACTCAAGAGAGTATTGAGCGTCGAGAAACGAATAAACAGGCTCGGCAACTTAGTGCTTTTCATAGTCCTCGCCCTGACCAGAGGCCGGATAAAAAACAACGAAGACAAATTATAAAGATTAAGCATCAGGATTCATAATGACAGATAAATTAACGCGATTTTTGTTTGATAATCACTCTGTACGAGGTGAAATCGTGCAATTGGAAGATTCATTCCAACAAATATTAGCAGCAAGCCAATACCCAGAAATTATCGGTAATCTACTGGGTGAATTAATGGCGGCTTGCAGCTTGTTGACTGCGACACTGAAGTTTGAAGGAGAAATAACCCTGCAATTACAAGGTGAGGGTTATGTTAAGTATGCAGTAATTCATGGAACTCATAATCAGGCGCTTAAAGGTGTCGCGCGGTGGGATAAAGAACTTACAGATCCACCTAGTGAATTTTCAAAGATGTTTGAAAAGGGCTTTTTGGCAATAACCATAACGCCGAAAGAGGGAGAACGATATCAGGGGATTGTTGCCCTAGATAAGGACAATCTTGGTGCTTGCTTGGAAAGCTATTTTGAGCAATCCGAACAGTTGCCCACAAAAGTTGTTCTTTTTGCTGATGCTGGACAGTCCAGGAAAGCTGGTGGAATTCTTTTGCAAATCATTCCTACCTCCAGTGAAACCAGCAGCGCGGAGGAAAATCCCTCATTTCAACATCTAAGTGTGTTAGCCAATACGTTAACTTCAGATGAGCTTTTGCATTTATCAGATTTAGACATTTTGCATCGTTTATACCATGAAGAAGAAGTTCGGTTAGTCGGGGAGAAAGAAGTTTCTTTTCGATGTGACTGTTCCAAGGCTAGAAGTGCTGTAGCGCTGCGAAATATAGACAAAGTCGAACTTCTCAATATTGTAGAGGAGGATGGGGCCGTTCGAATGAATTGCCAATTCTGTCATACAGAGTATTTGTTCGATAGTTTTGATATCGAAAGTATTCACAACGACAGTTATGATTTTTCGGACACCGCAAAAGATTCTAAACATTAGTTGTTTGTATGTTTAATCGATTGCTGGACAGTCTAGTCAGTTTGATATGAAAAGATATGTGCTCTTATCTGCTTAGACTGTCCAGATATTTACCTTGCTTGGACAGTCCAGACATTATCAGTCATTTTCATGTGGAAAAAATGTAATTAACTAGTGCTTAGAAAGCTGTCGGTTAGACATAAAGACTGGCAACGTAAACCCTGCCTCTAAGCCACCATCTGAATGATTTGAAAAGGCAATTTGACCGCCATGTCCTTCGACTATCCGTTTTATTATTGCTAGACCTAAGCCTGAACCTTGAGAACCCCTTGCTTTGTCACCTTGTTCAAACGGATTAAACAGTTTTTCCATTTCACTATCGGCAATTCCATTTCCAAAATCTTTTACTGCAACATACAAGGTCCGTGTCTTTTCTGAAAACCTGCTCTTAATGACTATATCTGGACTTCCATATCGAAAAGCATTCTCGATAAGATTTTCAATTACGCGCTTAATGCTGATGAGTCTCACTTTTACTTTAGGGGAATCTCGAAGATCAAGGGTAATATTATGATTTTCATCGAATCTTCTTAGTTCTGCTAGCTCTTCGATAATATGGTTGATTGAGACTAACGTAAGTTTCTCTTCCCTGTCTTGGCGGGCAAAATCGATAAACTGGTCAATTATCGCATTCATATCTTCGATATCGTGCTCTATCCCTTCCTTTATCCAATTGTGTTCGTCCGGTAACATTTCACTGGAAAGCCGAATACGCGTCAAAGGTGTGCGTAAATCGTGGGATATGCCCGCAGTCATTAGGTTCCTATCGGCTTCTAATTGTCGGATGTTAGCCGACATTTTATTAAACGCTTGAGTAACAGCAACCATCTCAGAACTGCCTTCTAAAGGAAGCGGTTCAGGAAACTTGCCATGGCCAACGTTGATTGCTGCTTTTTGTAACGCTTGTAAAGGACGATTTAATCTGCGAACAAATAACCATCCGCCGAATACACTTAACGCGCCAATCACAATGAAATACATACTGAGTGGGGATACGTCCGTTTCTGCTATCCCTTCCAATGGTATAGATAACCATGTGTCTTTAGATTCATATGGTTTAATCCACACCATGTAATCTTTACCTGGCTTAATTCGCACTTCTATGTTTTTGTTAAGCTTTTCAGAAATCTCTTGGGACATGTAGTCGTAGTAGGTGGCATTACTGATACCAGCGTGCATGGCACTTAAATTGTCATGAAAATCAATACCACTAACTTGTTTTAACTTGTATTTTTCTTCGTTTGATAAGGTGTCGACCCCACTTACCAACAAAGATGAAAGTTGATTGGCTACTAGACTATTAATTTGTGAATAACTTGGATTAATAAAATAATGTGTCACCGAAAGATATGAAACTAACTGATTTATAAGCAACAAACCGCCTATTAACATGGCGGTTTGAGCAAAAGTACTTTTCGGTGAGAAACGCATGATGGGTTAACTTGCCATTTCTCCGTCGGGGACGAATACATAGCCTAACCCCCAAACAGTTTGAATATACCGAGGATTAGCAGGATCTTCTTCCAACATGCGACGCAAACGGGAGACTTGAACATCAATGCTTCTTTCTAACGCACTATAATCACGACCTCTGGCTAAATTCATTAATTTATCCCGAGAAAGGGGCTCTCTTGGATGAGTCACCAAAGATTTTAGTACTGCAAATTCACCACTAGTTAATGACATGTTTTTTTCTCCGTCATTCATTTCTCTAGTAGCAAGATTTAAACTGTATGTCCCAAACCTAACGATTTGCTCCGCCTGACTTGGAGCGCCTGGCGCTTCAGACGTTTTTCGTCTGAGAACGGCTTTCACTCTTGCTAGTAACTCCCTTGGATTAAAGGGTTTGGGTAAATAATCATCTGCACCCATTTCTAAGCCAATGATTCTGTCAACCTCATCGCCTTTAGCCGTGAGCATTATGATGGGAATTTCGTTTTCTTGTTGGCGAAGTCGTCTACAAATAGAAAGTCCATCTTCATCAGGAAGCATTAAATCCAGAACCAAAAGATGAAAGTTTTCTCTTTCTAACAGTCTGTCCATTTGTTCACTGTTAGCCGCACTTCGTACTTGATAACTTTGCTCTTGTAAATAACGTTCAAGTAGAGAGCGTAATCTCATGTCATCATCAACAACTAAGATTTTGGTCGTTTCTTGTCTCATCTATACAATATCCAACTTTTCCATGCTGTTACTATATGGCAAAAAGTATGCTTAAGCCAAGCAAGTGATTGTATCATTTTGTTTCTAATATCAATTATCTGCAACCCAATCCACTTGAAATCCCGCCCTGCGCTTCTTCTCCATGAGCTCTTCTATCAATGGTGTTAAAATCAACTCCATGGCGAGCCCCATTTTTCCGCCTGGCACTACTAGTGTATTGACTCTAGACATAAACGCCCCATCAATCATTTGTAGCAAATAAGGGAAATTCACATTTCTCATTTCACGACGAAACCTAACGACGACAAAGCTTTCATCTTGTGATGGAATTTCCCGTGCACTAAACGGGTTCGAAGTATCCACTGTTGGTACGCGTTGGAAATTTATGTGAGTGCGAGAAAATTGTGGAGTTATATATTGAAAATAGTCGTCCAAGCTTCTAACAATACTGCTCATTACGGCATCTCTTGAATGACCTCTGTCCGTCGTATCTCTAACAATTTTTTGAATCCATTCAAGATTTACAATAGGGACCATGCCTACAAGCAAGTCAACATGCGCTGCTACATCATTGGTTTCGGTTTTAACCCCACCGTGTAAGCCTTCATAGAACAATAAATCAGTGTTTTCTGGTAACGCCTGCCATGGCGTAAATGTTCCTGGCATTTGATTAAAAGGAACGGCTTCATCAAAAGTATGTAAATATTGTCGAAATTGACCTTGTCCTGACTGGCTATATTGCTGAAATAATTGTTCTAGCAACTCAAAATCGTTAGCTTTAGGACCAAAGTAACTGATATGCCTTCCTTGCTCTCTTGCTTTACGGATTTCAACTTCCATCTCAGGGCGAGTGAATCGATGAAAGCTATCACCGCCGACGGTTGCCGCGACAATTTTTAAGTTTCTAAAAATATGACGAATAGCATTTGTGGTCGTTGTTGTGCCGGCGCCTGAGGACCCGGTTATAGCAATAATTGGATGTTTTACTGACATGGCATAAGTAGCTTTTTTTCTACTTTTATACGGCTTGAGTAAACAGAGGTCAAGGTTTTTGTCTGGCGAGCAAACCGCCTTTTGTCGATTATTAAGCGCTTAGAGTAAGTAGGAATAAGCCTCTTGTCAGTTGTTTGGACAGTCTAGAAAAACTAAATGGAGATCTATTTTAGTTACTACAGTAGATACTTTTTGGACTGTCCAAGTTTTCTTATTTGTTTCTTTAAATGATAAAAAACCGTTCAAGGGTACAGTTACTCAAATTTTTTACTCTTGTTAATCTGAACCCATTATGACGATTGCAAGAAAATACCTAATATCACTAGAGGATACTCGCTACTACCATGTTATCTCTCGAGTAGCGAGGCAGTCCTTTTTACTTGGAAAAGACTATCTTTCTGGAAAGTCTTTTGAGCACAGACGTGCCTGGGTGGAAAACAGAATGTCAACCTTGGCAGATGTTTTTGCAATTGATGTTCTATCCTACAGTATTATGCACAATCACACCCATCAAGTGCTACACGTAAATGTAGAAAAAGCCCTTGCGCTAAGCGATGTCGAAGTACTTAAAAGATGGTCTTTTATTGGTAAGCTAGATAAGCTTTGCAAACAATATTTAAATCCTGAAGCACGGATTAAATTAGATGAATTTCAAATTGCTCATGTTCTTGACTGTGTTGACAAGTTCAGAAGTCAAATGACCAGTATTAGTTGTTATATGCGATATCTAAACGAGCATATTGCCAAAAAAGCGAATAAAGAAGATGGCTGCAAAGGGCATTTTTGGGACGGGAGATTCAAGTCTCAAGCTATTTTAGACATTGAGACCTTATTTCACTGTATGGCCTATGTAGATTTGAATCCTGTCAGGGCTGGATTCGAAACGAGTTTCCATGAAGCAAAATTCACCGGGGTTTTTCATCGTTTATACAAACAGCCGCAGCAAAAAACACTGCTTCCACTCTTTACTGCCAATCTTGAATGCCTAGAGAAAATAATCTCCAAGGTTACGCTAACTGAATATATTGCAATTTTGCTTGAGAAATCAGCGAAGATTAAAAGTGAGAAAGGAGTACCGAGTTCAGACCCCAGTTTAAACTTTGAAAAAATCTATGGAAACGTGGCTGGAAGAGAGGAGAAGGTAGATAAATTTTTGGCTAAAATGAAAAGTAGGAGGGCTAAAAAAAGCCCTCCCCATTAAATTATTAATAGCCTAACTATTGTCAGACTTTTCTCTTGCGATGGCTCGGTAACCTATGTCAGTTCTACAAAACATGTTGTGCCAAGAAATTTTCTTTATTTCCGCGTAAGCGCGCGCTTGAGCTTCAGTTACTGTATCTCCCAAGCTTGTGACACATAAAACTCGACCACCATTGGTTAATAAACCTTCTTCTCGCATGATTGTTGCAGCGTGGAAGACCTTAGTATTGGTTTCGTCAACATCTTCAAGACCAGAAATCAATTTACCTGTAGGATAATCCCAAGGATATCCACCTGCTGCGAGCACAACACCCACAGCTGCTCTTGGATCAAATTCAATTTCGCATTCATCTAATTTGCCTTGGCAAGCCTTCAGACATAACTCCGCAAGATCTGATTTTAATCGCATCATAATAGGCTGAGTTTCAGGATCACCACATCGACAATTAAATTCTATGACTTTAGGATCTCCATTCTGATCAATCATTAGACCCGCATATAGAAACCCTTTATACGGGGTTCCTTCGGAAATCATTCCTTCCATCGTAGGTAGGATAACTTGCTGCATAATCTTGTCATGTATTTCCGGAGTGACCACAGGGGCAGGAGAATAAGCGCCCATTCCACCCGTGTTAGGTCCTTTGTCTTGATTGTAAGCACGCTTATGATCTTGACTTGTTGCTAGAGGCAATACATTTTGGCCATCACACATAACAATGAAACTAGCTTCTTCGCCTTCCAAAAATTCTTCAACAACGACCCTGCTACCTGCATCACCGAATTTATTTTCGGACAACATATCTTGAATAGCATCGATTGCTTCTTTTTCAGTCATAGCAACGATTACGCCCTTTCCTGCAGCCAATCCATCCGCTTTTATAACGATGGGAGCCCCTTTTATTTTCACATAATTGATGGCTTTTTCTTCGTCGTCAAAGGTCTGGTATTCAGCTGTTGGAATTTTATATTTTGCAAGAAAATCCTTACAAAATGACTTTGAGGATTCTAGTTGAGCAGCTGCCTGAGTTGGTCCAAAAATTAAAGCATCATTTTCTTCGAAGTAATCGACGATTCCGCGGGCAAGGGGATCTTCTGGTCCAACAACGGTTAGTTCTATGCCTAGCTCTTTTACTTGTTTGAGAAGAGTTTCTTTGTCATATTCAAAAAGTCTAATGCGAGTTACTTTTGGTTCTTGTTCAATCCCCGAATTTGCGAATGCTACATAAACTTGCTCTACATTAGGTGATTTGGCAAGACTGTAGGCTAATGCATGTTCCCGCCCACCACGGCCGATGACCAAAACTTTCATCTGTGATTCTCCATATTAATGTTTGAAGTGGCGCATGCCGGTAAATACCATAGCGATGCCGTGTTCGTCTGCAGCTGCAATAACTTCGTTGTCCCGCATTGAGCCACCTGGTTGGATTATTGCTTTAATGCCAGCTTCAGCTGCTGCGTCTATACCGTCTCTAAACGGGAAAAATGCGTCAGAAGCCATGACACATCCTTCAACGGTCAATTTTTCATCCTGTGCTTTGATACCAGCAATTTTTGCTGAATAAACTCGGCTCATTTGACCCGCACCAATTCCGATTGTCATTTGACCCTTGGCATAAACTATTGCATTTGATTTGACATATTTCGCCACTTTCCAAGTGAACAATAAGTCAGAAAGTTGCTCTTTTGTCGGTGCTACCTTTGTTACCACCTCAAGATCAGATTCTTCTATCATGCCAAAATCACGTTCTTGAACCAAAAGCCCGCCATTTACACGCTTCATGTCAAATCCATCAGTTAACTGACCTTGCCAGTTTCCGCATGTTAATAAACGAACGTTGGGCTTTTGTTTACAACTTTCAATGGCTTCTGGTGTAGCTTCAGGAGCAATAATTACTTCGACAAATTGACGCTGGATAATTGCTTCCAAGGTGTCTTTATCAAGGGTTTGATTGAATGCAATTATACCGCCGAATGCTGACGTAGGGTCTGTTTTAAATGCGTTATTGTAAGCTTCTAAGATAGAGCTTCCTACGGCAACACCGCAGGGGTTAGCGTGTTTTACGATAACACATGCAGGGGACTCAAACTCTTTTACACATTCTAGAGCAGCATCAGTGTCGGCAATATTGTTAAACGACAACTCTTTGCCTTGATGTTGAATAGAGGATGAGACAGATGCTTCTTGAATGTCGTGTTCAACATAAAATGCGGCGTCTTGATGACTATTTTCACCATAACGTAAATCTTGTTTTTTCTGGAACTGTAAATTGAATGTTCTTGGAAATTGTGAGGCTGTATCTTCATTGCTGGACTGTCCAGCTTCGTTTGAATCCACCATGGTGCCAAAATAATTAGCAATCATGCCATCATAGTTTGCAGTATGCTCGAAAGCTTTTATAGCTAAATCAAATCTTTTCTCGTAGGACAATGCCGCTTCATTTTCCGACATTTCTTTTATTACTGATTCGTAGTCGGACGGATTTACGATAATGGTGACATCATTGTGATTTTTGGCCGCAGCTCTAACCATAGTTGGTCCACCAATATCGATGTTTTCGATAGCATCTTCCAACGTACAGTCATCATTTTTTATTGTGTTAGCAAACGGGTATAGGTTTACCACGACTAAATCAATGGGCAATATTTCATGACGCTCCATGATATTACTGTCAATATCGCGTCTGCCTAATATTCCACCATGAATCTTAGGATGTAACGTTTTTACTCTACCATCCATTATTTCCGGATGACCAGTATGCTCACTAACATCTTTTACTTTAATCCCTTCTTTCCGTAATAATGAAGCTGTGCCACCTGTTGACAATATTTCGATGCCTAGACTGTCCAGGAAGGTTGCAAACTCAACAATGCCAGATTTGTCTGATACGCTTAGAAGCGCTCGTTTAATAACTTTTAATTGTTCCATCTTGGTTGATGTTTCCCAAAATTAGTGTTGAAAAGAAAGAGATGAATAATATTAGAGTAGTGTAAATAAAACGAAAAAGAGCGCAAATTTGCGCCCTTTATCAGAATTAACCTAAACCGTACATTTTTAGTTTCTTACGCAGAGTACCTCTGTTGATACCCATTAGATTAGCTGCTCGAGTTTGATTTCCTCTAGTGTAAGTCATCACTTCCTCAAGTAAAGGCGCTTCGATTTCAGCCATTACTAATTCATAAAGGTTATCAATGTCTTGGTTATTAAGTTCTTTTAAATACTTATTAACCGCTTGCTTTACAGAAGAGCGTAAAGGTTTTTGAGCCTGAGATTGGCTAGGTGTTGAAACTATTGTCGTAAAAGGTGAAGTTAAATTTTGATCGAACATAAAATGCTGCTCTCTTTTGATTTCATAAGACTAAGCTACAGAAGTCAAGTCAGGCTTGCTTTGTAACAATGAAAAATAATGCGTTAATGCGCTTATTTGTTCCGAGGCTTTTTCAATAGCGTTAAAAATACGCTTGAATTCCGTGCCATTTTTTTGTTGGTTTACATACCAACCAACATGTTTGCGTGCAATTCTGACTCCTGTCATATCACCGTAAAGTTCGTGCACACCATTTATGTGTTGAATTAGTACTGACTCTTGTTCTTCTAAACTTGGTTTTTTCAATTTTTGTCCAGTTTCCAAAAAATAATTGACCTGTTTAAATATCCAAGGATTTCCCTGTGCTGCTCGCCCTATCATCAAAGCATCAGCACTTGTATAGTCCAACACATGTTTTGCTTGCGTTTCATCAGATATATCGCCGTTCGCTACAACCGGAATGTCTATAGCGTTTTTTATCTCAGCGATGGTGTCGTATTCAGCGTTCCCCTTAAACATACATGAGCGAGTTCTCCCATGCACTGCCAATGCCTGAATACCACAATCTTGCGCTATTTTAGCGATATCAACACCGTTTCTGTTGTCGATGTCCCATCCTGTTCGGATTTTCAACGTGACGGGTACTTCAACGGCGTCAACAACCGATTTTAGTATTTTTGCTACTAATAAAGGCTCTTTCAATAGCGCTGAACCAGCAAGTTTTTTGTTAACTTTTTTGGCTGGACAGCCCATATTAATGTCAATTATTTGGGCTCCATTACTGACATTAAATATAGCCGCTTCAGCCATAAGTTCGGGTTCATTCCCAGCAATTTGAACACTTCGAAGACCGGTTTCTCCGGTGTGATTCATTCTTGCTAGAGATTTTGCTGTCTTCCAAACTTTCGGATTACTCGAAAGCATTTCCGATACAGCTAACCCCGCACCCATCTTCCTGCAAAGCTCTCTAAATGGGCGGTCAGTTATTCCAGCCATTGGCGCTAAAATCAAATTGTTCGCTAATTTGTAGGGACCAATCTGCACTAAACAAGCTCCAAAGGTAAAATATAAACAGACAACCAAATCGGCGGCGTATACTACGTGTTTTTGAAGGATTTGAAAAGTTTATTTTTTAAACAATTTAAAGAAAAAACGCTTGACTAATTTCCTTTCTTTTGACCAACCAACCTTACCCAATCTCCATCAATTAAGTCGTCTGCGAATGAAAATTGATGTGCGTAATGTTTCTTTACAGATTCAGCTTGTTCTTCCAGAATGCCAGACATAATTAGCCATCCTCTCGGTTTACAGTGGCTACTAATCACATCGCTTAACTCGCCTAACGGGCCTGCTAGTATATTGGCAACTACTACATCTGCTTGAATTTTTGGTTGATGTTCAGCTAGATAGAGAGTCAAGTTTGAATCAACGCCATTTTTTTCAGCGTTAGCTTTGCTGGCAATTAATGCTTGGGGGTCAATGTCTATTCCGATCGCTTCTGAAGCGCCTAATTTAAGAGCTGCAATTGCAAGAACTCCACTTCCACATCCAAAATCAATGACCGAATTATTATCTAGTATATGACCGTCTAGCCATTTTAGACACATAGATGTAGTAGGATGAGTGCCGGTGCCAAATGCTAACCCAGGATCTAGTAGAACATTAACCGCAGATTCATCAGGTGCCGTTCTCCAACTTGGGCATATCCAAAGACGGTTGCCAAATTGCATTGGATGAAAATCATCCATCCAAGCTCTAGTCCAATCTTTATCCTCAAGCTGGTCAACGGTATACAAAAACTCATTTTGGAATAGTTTTGCTTTACTTAACCTTTGTATCACTGGTTCGAGATTAAACTTTGCCTCATACAATCCTATGACTTGTGTATCTGGCCAAAGCATAACTTCACCAGGTTTAGGTTCATACATGGGGGTATCTTTTGCATCAACAAAAGTGACAGCTTGGGCTGCATTGGCAGTAAGCATATCGCCAACTGCTTCTGCATATTCGGCTTTAACGTGGATTTTAAGTTGTTGCCAAGGCATTAAAAACTCTCATTATGTTTTAGTACAAAGCAATTCTCTCACGTACTTACTTGGATTGGCTAGTAGTGAAAGATGAATATCTAGTTTACCGCGCCTTTTGGTATATCGAAGCATGGATTCGATTTTGACTGGACAGTCCAGGCAAAAAGATGTGGATATGAAATAATGCTGGACAGTCCAGGCAAAAAATTGTGGGTAAAACTGGCGCTAACATCAAATTCACTTGATGTTAGCGCCAGCAGGATGTGGTCAAATTAATCTTCCGCGTCTAATTTCTTTTCTAGATAGTGGATGTTAGTACCACCATTAAAGAAGTTTTCGTCCGCCATGATTTTTTGTTGTAAGGGGATATTGGTTTTAATTCCGTCAATCACCAACTCATTTAACGCGTGTCGCATGCGGGCTATAGCTTCATCACGACTCTCACCAAAGGTAATCAACTTTCCAATCATCGAATCATAATAAGGAGGTACTCGATAACCCGTGTAAATATGAGATTCCCAACGTACACCTAAACCACCAGGAGAATGAAACATCTTTATCTCACCAGGACTTGGAATGAAGGTCTTAGGATCTTCAGCATTAATGCGGCATTCAATGGCATGGCCATTAACTTTAACCTGAGATTGGTCAACAGAAAGTGGTTGTCCTGCAGCAATACGTAACTGTTCTTTAATCAAGTCAACACCTGTTACCATTTCGGTCACCGGATGTTCTACCTGAATACGCGTATTCATTTCGATGAAATAAAACTCACCGTTTTCATACAAAAACTCGAAAGTACCCGCGCCTCTGTACCCAATTTCAATACAAGCACGTCGACAACGTTCACCTATTTTCTCACGCATACTTTGAGTAATGCCGGGTGCTGGTGCTTCTTCAACAACTTTTTGATGTTTGCGTTGCATGGAGCAATCACGCTCGCCTAAATGAATCGCATTTCCTTGGCCATCTGACAACACTTGTATTTCAACGTGTCTTGGATTTTCAAGAAATTTTTCCATATAAACGATGTCGTTATTAAACGCGGCACCGGCCTCACTTTTGGTGGTAGAAATGGCAGAAGCTAACTCACTTTCACTTCTCACTACGCGCATTCCGCGTCCACCACCGCCACCGGCAGCTTTAACGATGATTGGGTAACCTATGCGTTTTGCAATCACGCGGTTTTTTTCCATATCATCGCCCAAAGGACCATCTGAACCGGGAACACAAGGGACGCCAGCTTTACGCATCGCTGCGATGGCAGACACTTTATCTCCCATTAAATTGATAGTTTCAGCTCTAGGACCGATGAACACGAAACCGCTCTTTTCAACGGCCTCTGCAAAATCGGCATTTTCAGATAAGAAACCATAACCAGGGTGAATGGCGATAGAATTTGTGACTTCAGCCGCTGCAATTATGCGCGGAATATTAAGATAACTCTCGCTTGCAGGTGCATTGCCAATACAAATAGACTCATCTGCTAGTAGTACGTGCTTCAAATTTCTATCGGCTGTGGAGTGTGCCGCAACGGTTTTAATCCCGAGCTCTTTACATGCGCGTAATATACGCAAGGCGATTTCGCCTCGATTTGCAATTAAGACTTTATCAAGCATATGAATACGCCTTATTCGATGATAAAGAGTGGCTGATCAAACTCAACAGGTTCTTGATTATCAACCAAAATTTCCTTAATAACCCCGTCTGCATCTGATTCAATTTGATTCATCATTTTCATCGCTTCAACGATGCATAAGGTATCGCCTTTCTTAACCTTTTGACCCACTTCTACAAAAGCTTGTGCTTCAGGAGAAGATGCGCGATAGAAGGTACCTACCATTGGCGATTTTAAGACATGTCCAGAAACCACTGGCGCTGCTTCAACTGGCGCAGCTGCAGGTTGGGCTGCAGGAGCTGCTGGTGCCGCTGGCACTGGCTGCTGCGGCATATGTTGAACATATTGTACAGGTTGATGAGAAACACCGCGGTTGATGCGTACTGATTCTTCACCTTCGGTAATTTCTAATTCTGAAATGCCTGATTCTTCAACTAACTCAATCAGTTTCTTAATTTTTCTGATATCCATAAACTGTCCTTTAAATGCTGTGATCTATAATTTTTATTTTTGTAAGTGATGCATCATTGCATCTATCGCGAGTTCATATCCTTTTGTACCGCAGCCTACAATAACGCCTGCAGCAATGTCCGATAGATAGGAATGATGACGAAAAGATTCTCTTGCGAACACATTCGAAAGATGAATTTCAATAAAAGGGATACCGGTCCCTAGAAAAGCATCTCTAATGGCTACGCTAGTATGTGTAAAGGCCGCTGGATTGATGACAACCCCATCGACTTTTCCCATACTTTGTTGGATTTGGTCCACAATCAAATGTTCGGCATTTGATTGAAAATGGTTTAATTCGGCACCTTTATCTTTAGCATAAGAGGTCAGTGCCGATACAAGGTCATTCAAAGACGCCTTACCATAAATTTCAGGTTCACGTTTACCTAATAAATTTAGGTTGGGTCCGTTAATAAGCAATAAATTCATCAATACTTAGCTAAGTTTGCATATAAAATGCGTGGAAAAACCTCGAAGTGGCAAAAGTGCCAATTTAATTGAGTGTTTTTCCGTTGATTTTGTCATGGTGTAGAAAATAACACAGATCTATGCAAGTTTTCAGCAATTTACTGGTCTAATCACCGAAGATTGGTTATTTTCTTTTCAATGACATAAATTAGAAGCATCTTCCTTGAATTGCTCGCTGTAATTAATAATAGCAAAAAAATGACTTTTTTCTTCTTGAACGGTCTCTATAGACGAGTTCCTGCGCCTTTTTTCTCTACAGCTTTTGAAAGGTATTGACTCATTTGATCAAGCGTCACTATGGTATCAGTTGCGCCGACTTCAATAGCAACTCTAGGCATACCAAAGACTACACAAGATTTTTCGTCTTGCGCCATGGTGCTAGCACCCGCATTTTTAAGGGCTAATAAACCTTCAGCGCCATCTTTGCCCATACCCGTTAAAATAGTCGCCACTACATTGTTGCCAACGGTATCGGCCAATGAGTTAAACATGACATCGACAGAAGGCTTGTGGCCACTGACTAAAGGACCATTTTCGAGTAAGATTCGATAATCCGCACCGCTACGCTTTACTTTTAAATGTCTATCGCCAGGTGCAATATAGGCATTCCCCGGTAGCAAACGTTCGCCGTCTTCTGCTTCCTTTACTCGTATTGCACAGCAACTATCGAGGCGTTTGGCAAAAGATTTTGTGAAATTGGGTGGCATATGTTGGGTTATCACAGTTGCAGGAAAGGCAGGTGAAAGTCCCTGAAGTACTTCTCGTATTGCCTCTGTGCCGCCGGTGGATGCACCTATTCCTACAATTAGTTCAGTTCCTTTGTAGGCTAGGGGAATTGCAGCTGTTTTACTAACGCTGCTAGAGCGGCGACGGGGTGTTGCCTTGGCCGCCATTCTGATTTTACTGACAATTTCCGCTTGATAGGCATCAATTCCTTTGGCTACATCGATCTTGGGTTTGGCAATAAAATCAATTGCACCTAGTTCCATAGAACGAATTGTAGCGTCAGCGCCTTTCTCTGTTAGCGTCGATATCATTAAAACCGGGGTGGGTTTGGCTTTCATTAGCCTATCAAGAAATGTCAATCCATCGACGCGCGGCATTTCAATGTCGAGAGTAATTACGTCTGGTTGCAAACGAATTACCATTTCCTTTGCTACATAGGCATCAGGAGCTGAACCCACTAATGTCATTCCAGGGGCTTGATTGATGATTTCTCCGAGTAATCGGCGAATCAACGCCGAGTCATCAATAACAAGTACTTTAATGGTCACAAATTACCTCAATCAAACAAGTCAACATCACCTGATGCTGGCTGACGATTAACCTTAACTCTGTATTCGCTTTCACGGTCGAGAATTGTGGAGTTATGCATAGATTTAAGTTTGCGAATTTTAACTTCGCCCGTTAGCGGGAAGAAATACACTTTTCTTGGAAATTCGCCCAGCAAATCCTTAGCTGTTATGGGAATGTTTTCGGTTTTTAAATATTCAAGAATAAAGGCTGAATTTTGTTCGCCAACGGTATTAATTCTTAGCTGCTTTAAGACATTCCCGCCACCAAATACTTTGGCTTCCAATCGATGTTTAGGTGCGCCTAACTTGATCATATGGTTTATCAAGACTTCCATTGCATAAACACCATATCGTGCAGAATCAGAATCGAAATTTACCGTATCTTTATTCGCAGGTAATAAAAAATGGTTCATGCCTGCAATACGAGTAATAGGGTCACGTAGGCACACGGAAACACAAGAACCTAAGACAGTAACAATTAGGGTATTCTCCTTGGTGGCGTAATACTCGCCAGGAAGAATTTTGACCGCATTCATGTTGAAGTTTTTATCAAAATAGCGATTTGGAGCTAGATGCTCTGAAAATACACCTGACATTTATTGCACCCTAGGTGAATACACAGTTTTTCCCATAGGCTTCAATAGAGCGCTAACGTGAGAAAAATTTTCAGAATGTCCAGCAAAATATAAACCGTTAGGTTTCATATGCTGAAGAATCTTCCCTAAAATCTGAAGTTGCGTTTGTTTATCAAAGTAGATCATTACATTACGACAAAAAACAATGTCGAAATCTGATGGCACATCATATTTGTCATCCATCAAATTGATCCGTTTAAAAGTAATTAATTTGCGCAGTTCTGGTACTACTCGAGCAAATCCTTGATTTGCACCTTTGCCTTTGTGAAAGAACTGTTTTTTTTGCGAAATGGGCAAACCATCGAGTTCTTTCAACGGGTAGACACCCCTACCTGCTTTACTTAATACGTTGCTGTCGATATCAGAAGCGATAATTTCAACAGGTGCATCGAATCTGTTAAACGCTTCCACTACCGTCATGGCAATTGAATAAGGCTCTTCACCAGTTGAAGATGCTGCACACCAAATTTTCATCGGACGGCGATTTGCCTGTATGTGCTGTTTCAAGGTTTCAAAGTGATGCATTTCGCGAAAGAAAGAAGTTAAGTTTGTAGTAAGTGCATTTACAAACTCTTCGTGTTCACTCTGAGTTTTATCTAAATAGCTAAGGTATTGCTCAAAATTGGTAAATTTCAAGGCTCGGATACGTCTAGAGAGTCGGCTATACACCATACTGTCTTTGCTATCAGCCAGATTTATCCCAGTTAAACGTTTGAGTCTCACCCGAACGGCTTCAAAATCGCTCGGATGATACCCAAATTCTTTCTTCTCAACTTTCGCTGTTGTCATAAATTAGAAGCTTTCCCATTCATCATCGTCAGCTAATGCTGGTATGGCATTAAGGGATGCTTTTGGTGCTGCCGGAAGCTCTTTCTTTTTACTACTAGTTGTGGTTGTTACGGAAGGCAGTTCTTCAAACTGTTGAGACAACATATCTGGCTCAGATTCCTTCACTTTAGTGATAACATCACTGTTATTTAGTTTAAACGCGCCTACCCGTTGATTTAAGTCAGATGCCTGAGAGCGCATGCTTTCTGCCGCGGCTGCTGCCTCTTCTACAAGTGCTGCGTTTTGCTGCGTCATTTCATCCATTTGACTAACGGCTTTACTGACTTCATCGATACCTGTAGCTTGCTCAGCTGACGCGGCGGCGATTTCGCTCATAATGTCGTTAACGCGCTGGATTGAAACGACGATTTCTTTCATAGTTTCACCAGACTTTCTAACCAACTCGTTTCCGCTTTCAACTTTGGTAACAGAGTCAGAAATAAGGTCTTTAATGTCTTTTGCAGCGTTTGCAGAGCGCTGAGCCAAGGTTCTCACCTCAGATGCAACCACCGCGAATCCGCGACCTTGTTCACCTGCTCTGGCTGCTTCAACCGCTGCGTTAAGCGCAAGGATGTTAGTTTGGAAAGCGATGCCATCAATTACCCCAATGATATCTGAGATTTTCTGCGCAGATTCATTAATGGAACCCATGGTTACCACCACTTCTTGAATCAATTCACCACCGTTACTGGCCACAGTCGTTGCTTGAGATGCTAAGCCATTTGCCTGGTTCGCATTTTCCGCATTCAATCTTACGGTGCTGGTAAGCTCTTCCATGCTTGAAGCGGTTTCTTCAAGACTGGAGGCTTGTTGTTCTGTTCTGGTCGACAAATCAGCATTGCCAGAGGCGATCTCTGAAGATGCATTATTAATGGTGTCACTGGCTTCACGAATTTTGCTGATAACACTGACTAAGTTGTCTGATGTGGTGTTACAGTAATTTTTAAGCTTATCAAATGTCCCTTTATAGTGACTGTCGATACGTTTGGTTAAATCGCCCTCAGAAATGGCCATCAACACGTCAGCAACTTCATTTAGTCCTGTTTCAGTGGTGGTCATTAATTGATTTAACCCTTGTGCCATTGCCAGCATAAAGCCTTCTTTACCCTGTTCTTTCACACGTTTTTCGAAGTTACCTTCAAGACTGGCTTGAACTAATTCGCCAATTTCACGTTCAGCTTCAACTTCTTTAGTGCGATCTAACCATTCAACAACATAGCCAATTTTTTCACCATCATTACCAACAATAGGATTAGCTATTAGGCGGAATACTCTTGAGCCAACGTTTATTTGTGTGGTGTGAGTTGATGACAATCTTTCAAGCATAGATTTTTGATGGCTTGGATCTTTATGGAATCTATCCATATTTTGACCTTCGATAGCATCCGCATTAAAGTGTGGTAACACCTTTTTCAAATCTGCTTCCGCTGCTTTCAACATGGTTTTTACTGAGCGGTTAAGATAAGTAATTTCTCGATCTGCATTGGCAATCATTACGTTTGTACTTGTGCATTCTAGCGCTTCTAGCATACGTTTTATGCGGCGTTCTTCGCTAAATACTTCAGTCATATCATGCCATTCGAGGCTACAACCAATAGTTTGTCTGCTGTCATCTAAAATTGGGCATACTGTTACGCGGTAAGTTCTTTTGCCTAGTTCTAAACGTAAATCCTCTCCCTTACCATTTCTGCTTAATAATGCATTTTGTAATGCACTATTGTTGCTGATAGTACTAATTCGAGAGCCAAGTAGAGTTTCAACATTAAATTGAGCAGACGTTTCGCGAATATCGTCTTCGCCTGCTTTTAGCATCTTGTACACGGCGTCATTCATGTAAGTTACTAAGCCGTCTTTATCGGTCATCATGAAAGCAGCAGAACTAGCATCGAGGGCTTGTTTTACTTTAGATGCTTCCACAGCAACTTCAGCCGATACTTTAAGTTTGTCTGTTAAATTTGACAGTTCAGATTCTAAAATACCCATTTCATCAGTACGATGGGTATTAAATTCCAAATCAAATTTGTTGTCTGAAATGCTTTGAAATCTGCCGATTAGTTTGTTCGCAGAGGTTTGAATTGAGCGAATAATCACAAAGCCAATGACACAGCTTATGATCAATAAACCCAAGATTATGCTCAAGGTAGTAAATCGACTAGAACCAATATTGCTGATGCGCTCGTCAATCACCATTTTCAAGCTGTCGACATTATTGGCTTTTTGATCAAGTAATTGCACAATTAGTCCATTAACCTCATTGAAATACGAGCTACTGGGGTAGGTTTGAACTTCTTTATTGATGATTTCTTGACGCGTCAAATCAGTTAAGCGTTGTATGCTATTTTGCAAATCTGAAGCTGCTTTGGCGCCAGAAGTAAACCTATTGTCAGCATCAGCGGCTGCTGACATATTCAATGTATAATCTTGCAATGGTGCAGTAAGGTTGCGCAGATAACCATCAATAGTGATTTTATCCGCAGCGCTCGGATTGCCATTACTCAAAGCTTGCGTACCTGTCGCTCTGACTTTGCTCAACGAATCTGCCAAGCGAGGAAGATTCTGCAAGTTTGCGATAATTAAGTGGTAGCTCGAAGCCTCGGGATCATAGCTAAGTCCAGAAGTGTTTAGGATTTGAGATAATAACAAATCCAAGTCACTGATGAGGCTTGAATGGGCGACTAAAGATTCACTCACAGACATATTTCGAGAACTTACTGAACGCTGTAAGGATTCCCAACTACTATTTAATTTTGCTAGTTCATTGGATAAGCCATTACCTAATCCAGATGCATTTATTGAACTTTGGATGCGGTCGAACATTTGGTCAACATCCTTGGCACTTGAAGATAGACCAGAGTTTGCACTTGAGTCACCTAGAAGTAAGTTTGATGCAAATCCACGATGTTCAGCAACTGCAATTTGTAACTGAATAGTTTGACTCGCAGGTTCAATCCCAACTTCTTCTAGTTCAGCGGAGCTTTGGTTAGAATAAGACAGTTCTGTGTAGTAATAGGTAGGTAGCGCTAGACCTGCAAAAGATAGTAGCGCGAAAATACCCATCTTTACGGGTAATTTAATATTGTCGAACAGTTTTAGAACATTCATTTTACTCAAGCTCCACTTTTGCACTTGTATCGTAAAGGGCTAGTTCGTCACTAGTGATTAACTTTTGAATATTCACTAGTATGATCATCTGTTCCTTGATGGTGGTTAATCCGTGAAGGTATGAACTATCAAATGCCACACCAAACTCCGGTGGCGGTTTAATTTCCGAGCTTCCTACTTTGATAACATCGCTGACTTCATCGACAACAATGCCGACAATACGATCGCCAATCATTAACATAATCACTATGGTAAATTCATCGTAAGTTGCTTTACCGACATTAAATTTGATTCGCAAATCCACGATGGGGACAATGTCACCACGCAAATTCAGGACACCTTTAATGTACTTGGGCGCGTTAGCTATTTTGGTTACCTGCTCATAGCCACGAATTTCTTTTACTGTCATTATGTCTAGGGCGTAATTCTCATCGCCTAGCACAAAGGTTAAAAACTCTTTCTTTTCTTCGTTTTCGGTCTGCTGTTCAGACACTTTTTCTTTAACTGACAACTGACACCTCCTGATCTGCTGGCGACTTAACTTCATTTGCGATTGATTCAACATCTAAGATCATAGCTACACTGCCATCACCCATAATGGTTGCGCCTGCAACCCCAGGTACTCGTCTGAAGTGTTGTTCTAAGCTCTTAATGACAACTTGTTGTTGGCCTTCAAGGTTATCCACTAGAATGCCAAAACGTTTACGACTAGTTTCCACTAACACCACAATGGCATCGGAAGGTTCTGCGATGGCATTTTCGATGCCCATCATTTTATGTAAATGCACCAAGGGCCAATATTCTCCGCGCACCCACAACAGATGATCGTTGGATAAACGTTTCAATTGGTCTGGGGTTGGTTGCATGGATTCAACAATATTAGTTAGGGGAACCACAAAGGTTTGGCCCGCTACGGATACGCACATGCCATCAACGATAGCAAGCGTGAGCGGCAAACGAATGGTGATCACTGAACCTTCTCCGGCATGACTTTCGATTTCTACCGAACCACCGATAGATTCGATATTTCTGCGCACCACGTCCATTCCAACGCCTCTACCTGAGACATCGGTAACAGCTTCGGCTGTAGAAAATCCAGGCTCAAAAATCAAACGCCATACTGCACTATCTGGCATATCATCTGATACATCAAGACCGTTTGACTTAGCTTTCTCTAAAATACGTTCACGGTTTAGACCTGCGCCGTCATCGGTGATGGTAATTAAAATACTTCCACCGCGCTGTTCTGCACCTAGGATGACGGTACCTTGTTTGACTTTACCTCTGCTTTCACGGACATCGGGCATTTCGATACCATGGTCGACACTATTGCGAACCAAATGGGTTAGCGGATCGACCAATTTCTCAATTAGCCCTTTATCAATCTCTGTGCCGCCACCTTCGATGACTAGATTGACGTCTTTCTTCAATTTATCCGCAAGATCACGCACAACACGAGGGAAGCGGTTAAAGGCAAAAGACATTGGCAGCATGCGCATGGACATAACAGCTTCTTGAATTTCACGAATGTTTCGCGATAACTCACCGATGGCGCCTTCAAGCTTTTCTTCGGTTTCGCCATGCACTTCTTTACCCACGATTTTTATCATGGATTGGGTAATAACTAACTCGCCAACTAGGTTAACCAATGAGTCGATTTTGTTGGTGTCGACCCGAATAGAGCTGGATTCTTTGCTGTCAGCTCTGGGTTTTTTGGCTACAGTGCTAGACTGTCCAGCAACGCCTCTAGACTGTCCAGCAACGTCTGGTTTCGCACTTTTAGTAGCTGCTGGGGCAGCAGGTTTTTGCTCATTTGCGGCTGGTTTTGCTGGCGCTTTTTCAGCTGCTGGGGCTTGTTCATCCCCTTCGTTTTTGGTTTCAGCTACTTTATCGCTGCCTGGCTCATCATCAAAGAAACCAAATGCCGCGCCGTCATCTTCAGTTTCTGCAGAAGTTTTGGTTGCTTGATCTTGATCTTTTTCGTCGTAGAAACCATAAGCGGTCTCCTCTTCAACTGTTTCTTCATTTTCGAAAAATCCAAAGGCTTCATCTTCACTTTCGCCTTCTATGGGATTTTCATAAAATCCAAAACCATCTTCTTGCGCAGCGGACTCACCAGTTTCTTCATTTTTCAATAAAGCTTCTAGGGCTTGAGTACCTTGTTCAATTGCTTCCCAATCGATTTCTTCTTCGGTTTGATAGCAATGCAAAATATTCTTTAGAGTGTCAACTGTGGTCAACAACTGATCAACAATGGGTTTGCTAATTACCAACTGCTGTTGACGTGCTAGATCAAGAATATTTTCCATAACATGGGTTAGGCCTGTTAGGGCGTCAAAACCAAAAACGCCGCTACCCCCTTTGATGGAGTGAGCAGCTCGGAAAATGCTATTGAGATCTTCAATGTCTGGATTGTCTAAGGACATCTCCATCAAGAGATGTTCCATTTCATCCAAATGTTCTTGGCTTTCTTCAAAGAAGACGCCATAGAATTGACTCATGTCTATGGACATAAGAAGCCTGCCTTAGTTAAGTACTTTTGCAGCGACAGCTAGGAGTTTCTGAGGATCAAATGGCTTCACCATCCACCCAGTAGCCCCAGCCGCTCTTCCTTGGGCTTTCATGCTATCGCTAGCTTCAGTGGTTAACACAACAATCGGAGTTGAACGGTAAGACCCTAAACCTCTTAACGACTTGATTAGCGTTAATCCGTCCATTCGTGGCATGTTTTGATCAGTGATAACGAAATCAAATTGCATACGTTTACACATATCAAGCGCGGCCTGCCCATCTTCGGCAGTGGTAACTTGATAGCTTGCCGATTTTAGTGTCACTTGAACCATTTGACGAATCGATGGTGAATCATCAACTACTAAAATATGCTTACTCATTCACTAAAACTCTCTTTTTAACGTAACTTCAGTTTTGTTTCCGGGAGGGGAAACTATTACTGAGCTACATAGTTTATTAATTAATGAAAGACCACGACCTGATAGGGACGCGTCTTTCATTTCACTTTTTGCTTTTACTTCATAACCGCTTCCGGTATCTGAAATCGAAAACGAAATATGGTTAGTGCTTGGCTCATACTCAAACGACATTTTGAGAGCATCTACTTCTTTAACGGCAGCAAGTCGTTCTTCTTTTGCAATTAAATATTCTGCAAACCCTGACATGTCATTTTTTAGCTTTGAATCTAAACCTAAAACACCATGATCTAATGCATTACTGATAAGTTCGGCGAATACGGTGAAAGCACGTTGACGCAGATCGCCAATTACATCGACACAGCGCATTAAGCTGTCAAAGCAGCCAATAATGTCAGCTGACGCCATTAAACCGCCGTTCATTTCGATGGATGCAGAAAGCTTGCCAGATTTCTTTACCTCACTAAAATCTCGCTCGTACAGATGCTTCTCGAAAAGTGCATCTACCTGAAGATCACAGAGTGATAAATCGTCGGTCAATTCTTGAATTTCATTAAACACGGTAAAGTCATTGATGATGCGAGATACCAGTGACTCGTTGTTCTTATTCTTTTTAATGCAATTAAGTAGACGTTCTAAACCAAACTCTTCCCCTGATTTATTGCACTGCTCGATAATGCCGTCACTGTATAAAACGAAGTTTTTATAAGGATGACTTTCGCAAGTGGTAATAGATGGGTCAAAATCGTCGGGATCTAAAATTCCAAGCGCCATAGTATTTGATGAGAATCTATCTATCTTTCCATCATGTCTAAGGGCGATGATGTCGGGCATACCACCATTAAAAATCATGCATTGGCGAGAATTAAAGTTTATTTCTATACCCGCTAATGCTACAAATTTATCATCGGGTAATTCTTTACCAAGTTTAGAGTTTCCTTCATGTACTATGTGTGCCAGAGAAAGCCCTTTTCTGATCATGGCTTTTATAGTGGTTACTAAGGGTAGAATACTGATTGCGGCTGCCAAACCATGGCCTGTTGCATCGGCTAATATTATGATGCGGTTTCCATTAGGTGCGGTTTCGCTGATAAATACATCGCCATTAAAAGTACTGGATGACTGCAGGTAAGTGTCAATACATTTTTCTTCATGTACTAAAGATGCAGCTACATGTTCGTAAACATATCTAGCCAAAGACTCTTCTTGCTCACGTTGATCTATCAATTTTTCCAATCGTTGGGTTTGTTCTTCCAATTCAGCTTCTTTGGAATACAGCGCTCTCACACGTTGCATTTTTTGCCATAACAAATCTAAGGATATAGGCTTTATTAAAAAATCATCGGCACCTCTGACAAAAGCATCGGCCATCACATTCTGATTGTCTTCAGCAGTGATCATCATGACAGGTGTAGGTGTGCTTAATAAATCCGTAATTTCAGAAATAAAGGTCAAACCATTACCATCAGGTAATTGGTTATCTAACAATATGAAATTGAATACAGAAGTGGAGAGATGCGCACGGGCTGCTGCTAAGGTATTTGCAACAATAGTTTGACAGTCGTGATCTTCTAAAAACGTCTGTAAAATTTCAGAAAATAAGCTGTCATCTTCTATGATCAGAGTACGCATATTTAAAGGATCTTTTAGCTAATATCGAAGAGTCGATCGAAGTTTGCGATCTGTAGAATCTCCTTGGCACTGTCTCTTGCGCCTCTTATTCTCACTGAAATGTTTTTACTTTTTGCTTTTTTTTGAAACAGCACCATCATGCCTAAAGCAGAGCTGTCCAAATAGCCTACTTTACTGAAATCTAAAGCGATTTCAGACACAGTACCATCATTTAAAATGGTCTGATACTGTTCAGTAAAATCTTTGTGATAACTAAAATCAAACCTTTCAGGGATTTGTAATGCTCTTTCACTCATGGAATAGTTCCTCACTACCTAGTATTAGAATAAATCGATGTCACCGGCTTGCATGCTGGTGGCAGAAACAGGGTTATGCATGCTTTGGCGACGCTCTTCAATAGAGGCCAAATGTGCTTGTACTTGTTGTAAAACGTCGTTAATGTTTTGCGTATCTATAGCTGCCAGTTTTTCGCGAACAAAGGCGATTGATTCCATGGTATAAGTAAGGTTCTGTCCATTGATGTCGCCGAATTGAAGTCCTCTTATTGCGCTAGATAACGCCGCTTCCAAGTCGTTAGAAACCTTTTCTAAGCCTGAGGTAACGCGCGAATCCGATTCGGCTTTCAAGATGATGCTGTTCAAAGCTTCATTAATGTCTTTTTTTGCATCTATAACATAGCTAACGTCATAACTGGCGAGCTCGCCTACTTCGGTAGTCAAACCTTCTATCTGTGAAGACATTGTTTTTAGTTTGGCTTGAATTTGATCACTAAATTCAGATGATCGATTGGATAGAGATCTCACCTCATCAGCGACTACCGCAAAACCTCGACCATGTTCACCAGCACGTGCAGCTTCAATTGCCGCATTAAGTGCCAAAAGATTAGTCTGATCAGAAATACTATCGATATCTTTCACAGCTTTTAGAACCGCTGGTACTGATTCGTAGATAGTGGTTACTTGGTCAAGCAAAGCCATAGAAGATGCAGACATATCCACAGTAGATTTAATAAATTTATCTAAGGTTTCCGCCGTATTATCGGCAAAGATACGCATTTTTTCGCTGTAAAGGGTTTCACCGCTTGCATCTGCGCTAATGAGATCTTGAATAGTTTGCGCCTGGATATGCACTAATTCCTGTAGCTCATTAAAGCTGGTACTTAGTGTTGATACCGCGTCATCTTGGGTTTTCTTGATTCCATCGATATTCGATTCGCATTCGATCAGCGTAGGAACAAACTCATCGATTAACGGCCGAATATCACCAACGCTTGACGCAGGAGCGTCATGGGCTTCATTTGAAACTTCAACAGGTGACACGTCTGGCGCAGATTCAAACGTGCTCGCTTGAAAATACAGGAGGCCGAAAAGTCCACCTAACAAGGCGACAAATGCGACAATTTCCGACATGCTCACAAATATCACTGAAGCAACAACTGCTAAGGACACTGCATATATTAAAATTTTAGGAGGCACTGATAGCATAAACAATTTACTCAATGGACCCGCAAAATATATACTGAATTTAGCAATTGACAACGACAAAGGTTTGACACAAGCGACAGCAGATTGACGACTTGCTGCTAAGTCATTGAAACTTGCCTAATCAGAACATTTTTACTCAGTTAGGTATAAAGAGTTATCGTTTATATTTTTAAAAAGTTTAACCTTTTGAGATAATTTATTGGTAATTTTTCTGCTTATTTATCCAATGCTTGGTTAACATGAGAAGCAAAATCATCAGCTTGCATAAAGCCGGTCACTCTAGCTCTCTGTAATTCGTTACCTTGGGCATCAAAAAACAAAATGGTGGGAAGACCTAAAATATCAAAATGATCTTGAAATTCGAGGTTTATCGGCGTGTTATGGGTTAAATCAATTTGCATCCATTGAGTGTTATCAAGTGCTTGAATAACCTCAGGATCTACAAAGGTATACTTTTCAAATTCTTTACAGGCAACACACCAATCTGCATAGAGATCAACCATCACTGATTTACCTTCGGCATTTGCCGCAGCCAACTTTTGTTGAAAATCCGCTAGATCTTTTACTACCATAAACTCTGGATGCTCTAAATGATTAGCAGCAACTGAATTATTGCCGGCCAACCCTAGTTCAAATGGCAGTAGAGCATTTTTCTGTAGACTTTGAAGTCCATACAGGCTCGAAGCGACCAATGCAAAAGCTAACACTGTAGTACGAACGCCCTTGGCAAAAGAAGCTTGAGTAGTTTGATTCACTGTAAACAAGTAACCAAATAAGCTAATGAACAAGGCGCCCCAAAGCAAGCTGGTAAGCGGAGTTACGTAAATACGTTCGATGAACAATACCGCTACAGTGAGCATCATGAAACCAAAGGTCACTTTTACCACATTCATCCAATTCCCAGCTTTTGGTAAAAGTTTACCACCAGTCATTGCAAATAATATGAGCGGTATACCCATCCCCAATGAAAGGGCGTATAAGGCGGAGAAACCAAAGACTAAAGAGTCAGATTGCGCTACAACCAACAATACTGCGGTCAAGGGCGCGGTGGTGCAAGGAGAGGCGACTAGGCCCGAAATAATACCCATCACAAACACGCCAACAAGGTTACCGCGTTTTTGTTCGTTGCTAAGTCCGTTGAGCTTTTCTTGCCATTTGCTTGGTAGTTGGATTTCATACAGACCAAACATGGCCAATGCTAATAATACAAATAAAACGATAAATATGGTCAGCAAGACTGGATGCTGTAGCATGGCTTGAAATTGCACACCAGCAGAAGCAACAACCAAGCCCAACACGCTGTAGGTAATTGCCATACCTTGCACATAAATAAAGGCAAGTAAAAATGCGTGTTGTAAGCTAACTTCGCGCTGACCTTTACCAATGACGATACTCGAAATAATCGGATACATGGGATAAACGCAAGGGGTAAAGGCTAAGCCAATACCCAACAATAACAAGACGCCTAGACTAATGATCATGCTTTGATCGGACAAAAGCTGTTCTGCCAAGGTAAATTGTTGTGACACCACTTGAGAATCTGCGCCGCTATTATCTTCAAGGGTGCTTTGTGATGACAGTGGATTTTGGCCGCTGCCTGTCACCGCATCTAAATAAATCACTTTGGTCGTGGGCGGATAACATAAGCCCGCTTCGGCACAGCCTTGGAAGCGCAAACTGACCGAACCGTCTTGTTGCGCCTGTAAAATAGGATAACTGATTACAATGTCTTCAAAATAGACATCAGACTCCCCAAAAAATTCGTCTTCTATCTGTACCGCTTCAGGGTAAACTGGTTCACCCAAGGAGACGCCTTTGCCATTGGTTTTAAACTGTTTTTTATACAGATAATAACCGTCGGTTATTTGCCATTTGATGATGAGCTCATTTTGACGTTGTTCGTAGTCAAACCCAAAAGCTTCATCCACTTTTAAAAATTCAGGAACATCGTCGAACAAAGATTCAGGGGTGCTCTGAGCATGGCTGATGGAAAATGGAATTACTATGCTAAAAAGCACAAAAAATAATAACTTGGACTTTGCCAATCCCGTTTTAGCAAGTTCTAGTAAACCACAAATTTTCCACTGCATAGCGCTCATTCAATTTCCTAAATATTAATCTTCGGCAGTATACTGACCTAAACACCCCGTATTTTCTTTCAAGTTTAAAGCTTTTTCCACGGAGGCTTCGTATGTTCAATAACTAGAGAGTATTTATCATCAAACTTAACACAAACTTAAGTCTTTATGTGCAAACATCTGGTTTGATTATACTAATCTTGTTTTAAATAAGATTGAATAATCTGGTTCAATCCCAATGTATAAAATTCGAGCCTATGTTCAGTGTGAGGAATTCCTTTGCTATTTTTATTTATTTTATTTGTGGTTTTACCCATCACCGAAATCATGGTGATTATAAATGTGTCTGACAGCATTGGCGGCTGGAATACTTTTGCACTCGTGGTATTTACTGCTTTCTTGGGCGCTTTTTTTGTCAAGCGCGAGGGTATAGCGACTTTACAGAAAGTCCAACTGAAAGCATCCCAAGGTGATCTTCCAGGTAAAGAATTAATAGAAGGTATAATGCTGTTAGTGGCGGGCGTTCTTCTGGTAACTCCCGGATTTATTACGGATATTTTGGGCTTAGCTTTTACCTTTCCGGTTTCGCGTAAACTAATTGCAGCCTCATTTTTAAAACACTTAATAGAAAAGCAGCAACAAGGGCAATCGAGCTTTTACTTCCAATTTAATCAAACCCGAACCGGTGGCTTTAACCAACCCGGTGGGGGGGCTTCTGGATTCGACTCTTCAGGTTCCCAGTCAGGTGAAACCATTGAAGGTGAATACCAAGATAAATCAGACAATGATGATAAAAATCGTCTGAATTAAAAAAATTGTAAAAAAATTTGTTTTTACCCCTTGAGATCAAAATAGGTTAACCCCACTTAGCAAGCATCTTAATGATTTCACGTTCGCGAACGCTTTGTGCGCCAGCGAATTACACTTAAACAATAATGTAAATTGGATTTTCAGGAGATTTGAAAATGGCAATTCGTCCTTTACACGATCGCGTCATCATTAAACGCGAAGAAGTAGAAAGCAAATCAGCTGGCGGTATCGTATTAACCGGTTCTGCAGCAGAAAAATCAACTCGCGGTAAAGTTATCGCTGTCGGCAATGGCCGTTTACTTGATAATGGTGAAGTTAGACCGCTTGACGTAAAAGTCGGCGACTCTGTGATTTTCAACGATGGCTATGGTGTAAAAACTGAAAAGCTAGACGGTGAAGATGTATTGATTCTTAGCGAATCAGACATTTTGGCAGTAGTAGAATAAGCCAAACTTCGTCCCAATTAACAGGTTTAAGCAAATTACCAAATTAGAGGAAAAAACACATGGCAGCTAAAGAAGTACGTTTTGGCGACGACGCTCGCACAAAAATGCTAAAAGGCGTTAACGTATTAGCGAACGCAGTTAAAGTAACCTTAGGTCCTAAAGGGCGTAACGTTGTACTAGATAAGTCATTTGGTGCTCCAACTATCACTAAAGACGGTGTGTCTGTAGCAAAAGAAATCGAATTAGAAGATAAATTCGAGAACATGGGCGCCCAAATGGTAAAAGAAGTGGCGTCTAAAGCAAATGACGAAGCGGGTGACGGTACCACTACTGCAACTGTACTTGCACAATCTATCGTAGTTGAAGGTTTAAAATCAGTTGCTGCTGGTATGAACCCAATGGATCTTAAGCGCGGTATCGACAAAGCAGTTGTTGCAGCGGTTGAAGAATTGAAAAAGTTATCAACTGAATGTTCAGACAGCAAGTCTATTGCTCAAGTAGGTACTATCTCTGCTAACTCTGATTCAGAAGTAGGCGACATCATCGCTGAAGCTATGGATAAAGTAGGTAAAGAAGGTGTAATCACTGTAGAAGAAGGTCAAGCACTTCAAAACGAATTAGAAGTCGTCGAAGGTATGCAATTTGACCGTGGATACCTATCTCCTTACTTCATCAATAATCAAGAAAATGGCACTGTAGAGTTAGATAGCCCATTCATTCTTTTGGTTGATAAGAAAATCTCTAACATCCGTGAATTGCTTCCTACACTAGAAGCAGTTGCGAAATCTTCTAAGCCTCTTCTAATTATTGCTGAAGACGTAGAAGGTGAAGCATTAGCAACACTAGTTGTTAACAACATGCGTGGCATTGTGAAAGTAGCGGCTGTTAAAGCACCTGGTTTCGGTGACCGTCGTAAAGCTATGCTTCAAGACATCGCTATCCTTACTGGTGGTACAGTAATCTCTGAAGAGATTGGTCTTGAACTTGAAAAAGTGCAACTTGAAGACCTAGGTACTGCAAAACGCGTTGTTCTTAACAAAGACAACACTACTATCGTTGATGGTGCTGGTGAGCAAGACGCCATCGAAGGTCGTTGTAACCAAATCCGCGCTCAAGTGGAAGAATCAACATCTGACTACGACAAAGAAAAGCTTCAAGAGCGTTTAGCTAAGCTTTCTGGCGGTGTTGCAGTAATTAAAGTGGGTGCGGCTACTGAAGTAGAAATGAAAGAGAAGAAAGCACGTGTCGAAGATGCACTTCACGCAACTCGCGCAGCGGTTGAAGAAGGTGTAGTTGCTGGTGGTGGTGTTGCACTTGTAAGAGCTGCATCAAAAATTGCTGGCCTACAAGGCGACAATGAAGATCAAACTCATGGTGTTAACCTTGCACTTCGTGCAATGGAAGCGCCTCTTCGTCAAATCGCAACCAACGCTGGTGCTGAAGCTTCTGTAGTAACTAACGCGGTTAAAGGCGGCGAAGGTAACTACGGCTACAACGCTGGTAACGATACTTACGGCGACATGCTAGAAATGGGTATCCTAGATCCAACTAAAGTAACCCGTTCTGCACTTCAGTTTGCAGCTTCAGTTGCTAGCTTGATGATCACCACCGAAGCTATGGTTGCTGACGTGCCTAAAGACGATGCTCCTGCAATGCCTGATATGGGCGGCATGGGTGGAATGGGCGGCATGGGCGGCATGATGTAATCTGCTCCCAAAGCGTCACATAGAAACATAATCTGTTTCAAGAAAGCCCCGTAAGGCATTGCTTTACGGGGCTTTTTCTATTTATTTTATGGCAAAAAAATTATTCATTGTGCTAGGATAGCCCCAGCTAAAATTTTAAAAAGATAATTTGAAGGGCTAATGAAACATAAAGTTGCATTGGTCTAGTAGGCTCTCCATGGACGAAAACAACCAACCGCAGTACAAGTATCACGCCTTTATTTCCTATCGACATGCTGATAACAAAGAACAAGGAAGACAATGGGCAACTTGGTTGCATCAAGCCATTGAAACCTATGAAGTCCCCAACGATTTAGTTGGTAAAAAGAACGGTCGTGGAGATGTTATTCCCGCCCGTATCTATCCTATTTTTAGAGATGAAGAAGAGCTTCCTGCTCATGCAGATTTGGCCACTTCCATTGTAAGTGCATTAGAGCAAACAAATTTATTGGTCGTTTTGTGCTCTCCAAGAGCAGTTGCATCGACTTACGTGGCAGACGAAATAGATTACTTTAAAAAGCTCGGTCATTCCGATCGTATTATTGCAGCCATGATTGATGGTGAACCAAACACCAGTTGGGATGACAGTAAGCATAGTTTAGGATTCACCAAAGCTGATGAGTGTTTACCACTTCCTCTGCAATTTGAATATGACCAAGATGGAAACCCTACTTACAAGCGTGCAGAGCCGATAGCTGCTGACTTTAGAATAAATAACGATGGAAAGCCTGAACAAGGATTTACCACACCTGCAGCTTATCGTGAGCATTTAAAGAAAACCACCTCAGATAACAATAGAGTTATACAAGAAAAGGTAAATCGCTATCAGCAGCAATTACACCTAATGTTGCTGAAAATCATTGCTGGTATTTTAGGTGTACCACTAGGGGAGCTAACTCAGCGAGATAAAGAATACCAATTAGAACAAGCACGATTAAAAGCTAAGAGATTTAAGAAATGGTTAAGTGTTTTTGTCATTTTAATTTCTTCAGCCTTGGTACTAGCTTTCTTTTTATATCAGCAATATGAAGAAACAAAGCTGCAAGCTGCTATTGCTGAGCAAAAAGAAATAGCGAGAAAAAATAATTTAAGTGAGTTTTTATTGTCTCAGGCAGAACAATCATCTAGTGAAAGTAAATTAGCGGAAGCTGCGTTTCATGCTTTGAACGCCCTTCAAGAAACTGGGGATAACCAAAGTAAAATTATACCAGAGGTAGCGAATCATTTGATGCGTTATTTCAACTCGCCTAGAGTTCTTAACAGTAAACAAGTATTTCCCAAAAAAGTGTGCGAAGAAGTAGAGCGTATTGAAGTGGTTAGTTTTGGCTCTGGCTCTAAATCAGATTCTTCAAAAGTCGAATGCGATATGATTTTTGAAAATAAGATTAATAGTTTTGAGTTAGCATCCGATGAAAAAAGCATTTTTTATTCAGGAAGAGACGCGGTTAACAAAACGATTGAACAAGTCGATTTAAAAGGAAATGAAATCGCAAAGTATGAGGCACCTGCAGGAGAGTATTTTAATCTTTTTGCCTTAACTTCAAATAATAAACAACTAGTCGCAGCGTCAAATAAGCATCTATTGGTTTATAATGTTGTATCCCAAGAGGAAACTCATAAATACCCACTAAAAAATAAGTTGTCCTGCCTGTATATTGCCGAGTCACAGCAACGAGCGATAGCTTGCACTGATCGAAGTATTTTTATCTTAGACATCGAAACTGGCGATATTATAAAAACAATTGAATTTGAAAATGGTATTGAAAAGATTGAATTTTCAGAAAGTAGTAATTTATTGGCTATAGTCGCTGATGTTCCTAAACGCACTTTTCGATATGAGCTTGTATTTTATGATAGTAAAACGCTAGATAAGGTACCTTCTAAGTCAATTTTATTGAACCAATCTCTAGATGTTAAATTTACACCTGATGGGTCTTATATAGTTGTTCCTACTGAACGCCAAATTAAAATCTATGATGTGATGAGGTTATGGAACCTTGACGATGGCTATTTAGAATTAGGTACCCTTAAAGACACTTATGAATTCGGAAGATACGATAAAATAGGCTCAGTATATTTAGGCCCATACAATGGAAGGAACATTTACGAACATAAAAATGGGGCTCCTTATCCTAATTTCTTTATGGTAGTGTCTTTTGAGAACAAAGTTGAGTTTTGGAATACATATCACCATAGAAAAGAAGCTTCGATAGAAGGATTACCAGACCTAAATGCTGCTGTGCTCAGTACCGATGGTCGAAAGCTATATACTGCCCATGAGGATAATACCATTAAAACATGGGAGTTATTTTCAGATAGGCAGGTTATGGAGTCTGAAAGTAGTATCGATAAGATAAAATTTCCTCCTTACAATAACTCGTTGATTTCAATCGGTTCAGATCTCCAACTGTGGAATTTAAGTTCCAATAAATCTTCACAAACAATTTCATTACCAATCAAATCTTTTGATGATGTTATTTCATTGGGCTTCGCCGAAAATAAACAGTCTATGGGCGCGATTACGGAAGATGGGAAGTATTTTTCTATTTCGTTGCAACCCAAATTGCAAATAATAAAAACATTAGCCACAGAGTTTTCCTTAGGCACTATTAATGATCGCAATGACTTAATTGCAGGCCTAAATTCAGTGAATGAAATAGAGGTTATTAACCTAAATACTAACGCCAGATTTTCGATTCCTAAACTTCCAAGCGCTGGGCAGATCGAAAAAATCGCTTTTAGTGGTAAACAGGATCAATTAATCATTTTATATGATTCGGATTTTGACAACTTAATAGAATTAATAAACATTAAAGAACCTAAGCAAAGAAAGTCCTTAAAAGAGAATTTAACTGCCGCTGAATATTTTGAAGTATCCGAAAATGGGAAGATCCTTTTACTGTGGAATGATGAGGGGCAAGCAAAACTGATTGACTTACAAAAAGATTATGAATTGTTTGTATGGGAATTTGAAAAAAATATTGAAAATGCAACAATATCAAAGGACTCATATCTAGTCGCGATTGCTTTTGAAAATGGTGAGGTGATTGTCTTCGACTCTTTAATGGGAGATCAAATCGCAAAAATAAATATTGAAGTTGGTTATGATGATATTGAAAATATTGAGTTTTCAAAAAATGATAATAAGTTAACGGTTAATGTTGAAGAAAAAATCATAGTCTTGGATTTGACTCCAATAATTGAATTGACCAATGAAGAATATATGAAAGAAAATATCGAAAAATTGAAATTTGATTATGGGTTTGATAAATAGATACCTAAATATCATAGTTCAATAATATGGGTATTTGCAGGTATGTATAGTTGCCTACATATGCGGTATTAATTGGGGCAAGGTATAGCCCTATGTCATTCAAGCATTAAAGAGCCCCTGAAACCGAAACGTCCAGAGGCAAGTTGTCCGAAAAGCTTAAAGCTACGAGGCTGCGACTTGTTGCGTCATGCGAGAAATGAGTATCCCAAATCTACAACTTATACCCACATCTCACTGCACCCCAATGTTCGCCGTTGACGAAAATGGGACAGGATAAGTCAGTTAAAATTTCGCCGGTATCTCTTCGATAGGTGAGCAACAAATAGTCTTTTCGGTGATTTGCTGAGGACTGGCCGACACGGTCTGAAAAAATCCGTTTAGTGCGATTTCCCGCTAGATCTTTTTTGGCGTCGCCGGTTAGCGCTTGGCAAAATTGATTGTTGTGGGTTGGCACATAGCCGTGGTTATCAGTTGCAATGATGTAAGCCACAAAGTCTTTACTTGCTAGCGCTGGCTCTTGAATACTGGGTAATAGGCTATCACAAAATTTATCAAACGCTGTGCTGTACTTAACTGGATTAGTGTTGGCGATGGGGTGATGGTTTCTTTCAAACAAAGCTTGTTTGCTGATTCGACCTTGCTGGATAGCTAATTCAAATGCCCTACCAATTTTTTCAGCGGTTTGTTTGGTTAAATTAAAGGCTTCTCTATGTTTAGGATGGGAAAAATCCGTTTGTATCTTAAATACTTCCATAGAGTCGCGCATAAATTGAGTTTGAGTGTTAAATCTAGTCGCTAAATTCGACAAAGAGTCTGCCAGTACAGCATTTTTCTGATTAATATCAGCGATGCCATTTAATGCTGTTGAAGTATCAGACATTGCGACGGATTGATTTTCCGAAACCCGATTAATTTCTTCTATTTGCCGACTGACCTCAGCCAAACTTAAAAATAAATTTTCTAAAGATGAATCTACTGATTCAATGGTTTTCTGCCCCTGTAAACTGCTAGCTTGGGCATTTTTCAACAAGGTTCTAATCTCACCAGCTTGACTGGCAGAGTGTTTAGCCAGCATTCCCACTTCTTGGGCCACTATACTAAATCCGCGACCAGCTTCGCCTGCTCTTGCCGCTTCAACGGCAGCATTTAGCGATAGTATATTGGTTTTAAACGCGATTTCGTCGATGGCTTCAACAATTTTCTCTGTATCTAATACTCGCGTAGAAATGTCTTCCATTTGAGATCTTGCTTGCCCCACAGATTGTTTGACTTTATTTACATCGCTATCAATTGCGCTAGCTGTTGAGGTTAGGCTTTCAGCAGCACTTAAATTATCTCGAATGCTCGCATGCAATTCTTCAGAGGTAGACAGTGTTTGCTCTAATTGAGAAGTCACCTGTACAGTACGATCACTTAATTTAGTTGAAGAATGATTTAGCTCATTTGAGCCTCGTTCTAATTCACAGGACGCCTCAAGGGCCTGTTTAATCGATTCATTTAGGGTAGATACCGCTTTTAGTAAAGCACCACCAAGCTTACCTGACATCTGCGGAAGGTTAACTAAGTTGCATTGAGATATTGATTCTAACGCCTTGTGAAAAGTAAATTGTGCTTTCAGATCTTGCAGGTGGATGATATGACCAGATTCACAGGGGTCTACCGTCATAAGAAAATCTGCATTGTTGATTTGACAGGTGTTGGAATATCCATATGGCCATGGATTCCCCTCTTTCAAACCTATTTTTAAAGCGCCCTTGCTTAGTTCTGATATGCAATCTTTTTCGTTGACAACAATAAGGATGGTTGACGTATATTGAAGTGTTTGCAACAGCTAGTCCTAAAAAATTTTAAATGTTCGACTGTGATAAAATCGGCCGAAAATACAAAATACTGAAGTAATTTTATTTTTAAATTATTTGATGCTGATTCTAATTGATTAAGTGAGCAGGGCTTTTATTTGAATGTGTGACTTAAAAGCGATTAAGAAGGAGTGAATTGTGAGTACAAAGGACCATTTCCAACTCATGGCGCAGTATAACCAATGGATGAATGATAAATTATATAAGGTTCTAGACTGTCTAGATGAAGGAACTTTAATCGAAGACAAAGGCGCGTTTTTTGGTTCAATCTTAGGCACTCTCAACCACATCTTAGTCGCAGACATTATTTGGCTGCAACGCTTTTCAACCCATTTGTCGAGTCGTGCATTATTGGCGAATGTAGCTGCATTAGAAGCACCAAGGAGCCTTGATCAGATTTATATATCTGACATCTTATCTCTCGCAGAAAGAAGGACTTGGTTAGATCAACAGATATTGCATTGGATATCGGGTATACAAGAGAATGACTTGGATTCGGTGATACATTATGCAAACACCAAAGGAGTGGAATCGAATAAACAACTTTCATTCTTGATTATGCATTTTTTTAATCATCAAACTCATCATCGGGGGCAATTAACAACTTTGCTTGCTCAGCAAAACATTGACATAGGTGTGACGGACTTATTAGCCATCATTCCACAGCAAGACATTTCATAAATCTAAGGAATTAACGTGCAGATACTAGAAGTAGACACTATTGATGGGATAGAAAAAGCATTGCATCAGCTACTTGTTGATTGCGTAAACAGTGGTGCTTCAGTCGGTTTCATAACACCAATTGATGACCTTGAAATTCAAGCATATTGGCAAGCAGTCAATAAACAATTACTTCAAAAACAAAGAAAGCTATTCATAGCTGTGAATAGAGATGAAGTGTTAGGCGCAGTGCAATTATCTTTATGTAGTAAAGCCAACGGTTCTCATAGAGGCGAAGTTGAAAAACTCATGGTAACTACCAAAGCGCGCGGTCAGGGAATAAGTAAAAAGCTCATGCACCTAATGGAAAAGTCTGCGCAATCTCTCGGACTGACTTTATTAGTTTTAGACACAAGGCTGGGCGATATTGCCTCAACCTTGTATCGAAAATTGGACTATATAGAAGCTGGACAAATCCCTCAATTTGCTCGAAGTTCAAATGGAGATTTAGACGCTACTGTCTATTTTTACAAACTTTTGAAATGACCGCCCAAATTGCTTGAACGGTCCTATAACTATTGTTATTTGGCTAACTTATACACCTCACTGGCTGCCATTAAAAAGGCGCCAGTGGCAAAAGGTTCGCTGTTTTTAGGAGCAAAACCATAAGGCGCCGCGCCAATAGGTTGCACATTTTCTAATTTTCCTTGCTCCGTAACGCTATCGGTTAGTGCATTCCATCCAGTCATGACAGCTTGCTTGTAGCTATCATCCAGCAAACCATTATTTATGCCCCAAGCAAGTGAATATACAGCAAAGCTACTGCCGCTGGTTTCTTTTGCGGTATGAGTATCAGGGTCTAATAATCCAGGTCGCCATAATCCGTTGTCTTGTTGGGCTTTGCGAAATGCATTGGCCATTTCTTTAAACTGCTTCACATAATTCGCATAATCGGGATGGTCTTTAGGGAAGTATTCGATTACCTGAGCAAGTCCAGCTATAGACCAGCCAGTGCCTCTGGCCCAGTGAATAGTTTGGCCATTGCGCTCTCGCAAATCTAAATAGGATTCATCACGAAAATACAAACCAATCTCGGGGCTGTACAGTCGTTCAGCTGTTGCCCACCATTCCTCGTTCATAAAGTTCAGATACTTTTCATCTTCGGTGGCCTGATACATCAACAAGAATGACATGGGGCCCATGAACAAGGCATCACTCCAGCCCCAGCGCTCGCGCCCACCGGGTGTTCCCCAATCAAGACTAGCGGTAGGCCGGTTTTGAATAATTTCGTCCAGACGGTGTTTAGAAGGCAGTAGCATTTTTTCTTGCTCATATTGCAAGTACAAGCGCAGATAGGCTTGCGATACCGCATAATCGTCGGCATCAAAGAAACCCAAACGTGCACCGTGTTTCCATTCAATGGCATCTGATTGCTGAATAACTTTTTGGATTAAATCGGCTTCCGGGACTATATTTGCGACCATTATATTGCCAATATAAAAAGGTGCCATGGTCCAACTCGTAGGGTCATAATCCCAGCCTGCAGGTACATTTTGCCATTGCCAAAGGGCGGCTTTTTCAGCAATCTTGGCGATCTTTGCTTTTTCTAATGGTGAGTTCTTATTAATGCTCAATTCACCACTAGGTGTAGGGGTTAGGTTTTGATGGCGCTCCCAATTTGGACTCCAAATTAAAAGATCGAGTTCGCTTGGTGGCGTATCTGCAGCTGAGTGATCGTTGCCGTCAATTTGGGTCACATCCTGTATTAGCATCTGTGCTTGGCCCATTCTACGCCATTGCTCAGGGTCAAAACTCGGTTCCCATGCACCTAGATTGCCATCAACCAAGCGGCGTAATTCCCATTTAGGTTGATTAAGATCTTTGACGGTTGCAGCTATCACCGCATCTTCAAAATCATCGCGATAAATCAGATGAAACCAACTGTTATGCCAGTCAGATTCCACTAACAATAAGGGTCTAGAATATGGCGGTCTTTTGGTGCCCATACCCTTTAAATCAAAGTTCTCTTTTGGCGGTGGCGCACTGACGGTTTCCCAAGTCTCTTTGGTATAATGCACAACTCGAAATCTTGGCTTTTGATCAGGGGAATCAGCCCAGTAATTAGCAATAAAAGGATTGCTCAAACGATCCGCAGCTACCATCGGGGGATTCATAAGTTTGTGATTTTGCGGAATGCGAGTCACATATTCCACGTTATCAGCAGTGATGGGGAGATAAACTTTTTCGCCATCTATGGTTTGCCAGCTTTGACCTTGGTCTTTTGACTGAACATAAAATAAGTCGTGATTAGTGGCAACGTCTGGCGTTTCACGCCACACCCAGGCTAAATGCATGACGTCATTTTTATCAATATCCATGCTCCAGTAGGCACTGCGAATACCTTCGCCGTCTAGTACATTGTCATTAAGGCTACGCCACTTTTGTTCCGATACTGAATAGTAATTCATTTTCATAACGCCGCGGCCAGAACCACCATCTCTATATTGAAAAATTAAATCTCCGTTGCTTAGTCGGTAAAAATGTGGGTAGGTGAGGCTACTTTCGCCTGCACCAAGCATAGGCGCTTTTTTGATTTGTAAGCTGCCTGCTTTTTCGCCCTTAGCATAATTTAATGGGGAGTTATGATGGTTCCAACTGACATGTAAAATGCCACTACCATCCACAATTAAACTGATGCTGTTGTGCGCATCTGCAGTATTTCCTTTGAACTCTGTAACCTGCTTTTGCCAATGCTTTTCACCTAATCGACGTTTTGCTAGCACTAGTCTACTTTGCGCATCATAAAACCCTGTATATTGATATGTGCTATGAGTGAAAATGTTTTGTCTTCCACCGGAAACTACATTCACTGAGCTTCCTGAATAAGCGTTTGGCGCAATTTTAATTGTTTGCTCTGTGATAGCAGTTGATATGTCTTGCCCCATTCCTATTGAGGGTACTGCTAGGCAAACTAAAACAACCAACAGGCTTTTTACTTTCTTCATTTTTTATAAATCACATAGATTAAATTCACACAATGTTAACGTTTACATTGGCATATTAACATTGTTGAGATTAATTTTAGATTTATTATTTTATTTGAAATCCTTATCCCTTTATTTTGAGTAAGCGATTGATATAGTGGGATAACGGTTGTTATTCATGCCAATATGGTTGTAATCATATTTATCGCATCACCTTTTTTATTTTGATGTTTCACAGTTACCCAACCTTTACTAATAACGCGAATGAGTCAAATGAACCACCTGATCGTGATATCACGGGATTTGAAGCAGGCGATGAGCTTCAACCTTTATGGGAATTCGGTGTTGCCGGCGGGGTTGGCGATACGCCTAACTATCCAGCATCTTCAGAGAGAAATTTTATTGCTTTGGCCGCGCCATATTTTGTTTATCGTGGTGAAATACTTCGGATAGGTGACGGAGGTGTGCGCGCAGTCGTTGTTGATGACGAGCGCTGGGAACTCGATTTCTCGTTCGGCGGCGCCTTTAATGCAGATAGTGAGGATGACAGTGTGCGAGCTGGAATGCCTGAATTAGATTACTTATTCGAAGTTGGCCCGCTGTTTGAACGTAAAAACACCCTTCAGTTTGGTGCTGGATTTGTCTGGCGCATTTACACTAGTGATCAAAAGACGACTTATTAACGCTGAAAATCTTAGTTGCTGTTAGTGGATTCAAAATGCTTGCTGATAATTTGCTTTGCCAGTGCATTACTGTGACGTTTGCCGTCTAATAAAATCACATTTTCGTCATTATCGAAGGGTTCTAACTGGTCAAATTGATCTGCTAAAAGCCTTGGGTTAAAGAAGTGCTTGCGCGAGGCTAACCTGTGTTCTAAAACATCAAAGGGTAGGTCAATAAAGTAATGTTGAGAATACGCATAACTTGCCGCAATTTTTGCTCGGTGATGTTGTTTTAAACCTGAGTAGGCTAGCACACAACTGATATTCGCTGCAGCCTTTTCTGATAGAAAAGTGCAAAGGCGCTCGATCCAAGCGATTCTTATTTCTTCCGTTAAACCAATGCCTTTCGCCATTAGGTTTTTGGCATCAGTAGAATGAAAATCATCTGCATCTACATATTCGATTTGTGCTTTATCTGCGACCTTTTTGGCTAATGTTGATTTGCCTGAACCGCTAACTCCCATAATGTTAATTAACATCGGCTCCATTTTTGTTAACATTCAGCAGTCCTATATACCTTTGTTTACGTTGTCAAATTATCCCAGCGTTTAGTATAATGCAATAAATTGTTAACAAACTGCCCTATGTCCACTATTTACGAAGTATCAAAACTTGCTGGTGTTTCTTTAGCAACCGTATCTCGCGTTATGAACGGCAGTGCACGAGTGAGTGAAACCACTCAACGCAAAGTTAAAGACGCCATGGAGCAATTAGGCTATCGACCTAATTCTGCTGCAATAAGCTTGGCCTCTAAGCGTTCAAATTGCATAGGTATTTTGGTTGCAGAATTAGACGGCGTGTTCTTCGGCAGTATGATGAGCGGTATCGAAGCAACTCTGCGAGAGTTTAACAAGCACGTAGTGGTAACAGCCGGTCACAGTGATGAAAAAGATGAGTTAGACGGAATTGAGTTTCTGCGTACTCGCAACTGTGACGCAATAATTGTACACGCTGAGAAGCTTACCGATGCCCAATTAATAGAATTGGCAAAGGGTGACATTCCCTTGTTTATTATTAACCGAAATATTCAAGAAATTGCCAATCGGTGTATCTCCTTAGATAATATTTACGGTGGCTACTTAGCGACCAAGCATGTGTTGGAAAATGGCCATAGAGATATCGTCAATATATCGGGTCCAGACTATAAAATGGATGCTAGCGAACGGGTTGTTGGATTCAAAAATGCGCTGGAAGAATACGCCATAGACTATGATCCTGAGCGTATTTTTATTGGGAACTATCATCAAGAAAGTGGTGCCGCAGCCATTGATCATTTTCTAGAACAACAAATCCCCTTTACGGCGGTTATTTGCGGCAACGATCAAATGGCAATTGGCGCGATGTCCAGATTACGAGAACTTAATCGCACGCCTGCTGAAGACGTTGCTATAGTCGGCTTCGATGATGTGTCCTTTGCTGCTTGTACATTTCCAACACTCACAACCATTCGTTACCCAATTGATAAAATGGGCCAACAAATGGCAAATTTAGTGTTATCTAAAGTCTATCAAATCAAGATTTCTACACAGATTCAGCACAGTTTTGAACCCTTGCTGATCCAAAGACAATCAGTAAATGCAATAGGTTAGGCTGCCCCTATACCGTCGACACCAATGATTCTGCCCAGTTCAATAATACGAGTTTGCGGCATTTCTTTGGCTTGAAATAGCAGATCTTCACCTGCTCTAAACAACTCTTTGGCATTGCCACCGCCAGCAGGCGCAGCTACTGCAACAACTATTGTACAACTTACTTCGCTAGCGGTTTCTTCACGATTAGTAATAAAGTGAGGATCGTCGAAACAGGCTTCAATTTGTTTTGCTTTAAGATTAGCGCCATCCACTGAACAATCTGACAGTAAAAGACCGAACAAATCGTTGTCTAAAGAGGCAAACAGATCCCCCGGCCTAGCACCTAAACCGGAAAGTGCCTCAGCTATTGCCGCTGTTAATCTAAAATATTCTTCTTGCCCGTAAGCGTTTTTGTAGTCCTGAATATTTTCTAAGCGTACAAAAATAAGCGAAATATGATGCCAGTAACGCGCACATCGAGACCACTCACGCGCTAGCACATCGCGAAATTTAGAAGCGTTAGGTAGATGGGTAAGGGGATCAATAAATATTAAGGATTCTAAACGTTTGGTTTTTCTATACTGAGTTGCGTGTCGCATTATTCTAGCGACTAATTCTGTTGTCGCAGCGGGTTTGGTAATAAAATCTGCGCCTCCAGATTCAAAGGCCTTTGCTTTGACTGCAGGATCATCTTGCGAGGATACAAAAATAACAGGAATATTTTGTGTGTATTGGCTGTTACGCAAACGCGTACAGAATTGAATACCGTCTTCATCTGGCATTAAAACATCTAATAAAATGGTATCCGGTAATGGATTATTGTGAAGAAGTTCCCATGCCTTTTCACCCGATTTAGCAAAGGCTAGGGAAAAATGCTTAGACAAGGTATTAGCATAGAGTTTTAACTCTATGTCATTGTCGTCAATTACCATGACGCGGAACTGCATATCCTGGGTCGATTCAGCGTTGTATTCCATGCAGCCATTGTCCTTATGTGCAAGAAACGATCAGAGCAGACTCAGTAACTCTTGCTCACTTAACAATAAATTTACACCAGGATCGCTGTATTCGCAATTAAATAGGTAAAAAAGAAAAATTTTATATTTAGATGAACTTTTCTTACTCAAATCCTTATTCAAAATTTACACTACGAACAAATCAGCTATACTGGCGGCCTTTGGTTTAGGCCTACCAACTGAGACAAAAACACGATGTCGGAAAAACAACAAGATATTTCACCTGATTGGACAATCGAAGACGCAGAGCGCACTTATGGCGTATCTAGTTGGGGTGGAGGCTATTTTCAAATTGGTGAAAATGGCAATGTACAAGTGGTTCCCCAACCGTCGACTCCCGATGTAAAAATCGATTTCGGCGCAGTGATTGAAGAAATCCAACAAGAGAATATTCAATTTCCCTTGGTAATCCGCTTTCACGATATTTTGCGCTCTCAAGTAGTCACGTTAAATGAAACTTTCCGCCAAGTGATTAAAGAATACAAATACAACGGCGAGTATCGCGGCGTATATCCGATTAAAGTGAATCAGATGCGCGAAGTGGTGGAAGAAATTGTAGACGCAGGCGAACCTTACAATTTTGGTTTGGAAGCTGGATCAAAGCCAGAGCTTTTGGCTGTATTAGCCTACAACACTAACCCAGAAGCACTCACCATTTTAAATGGCTACAAAGACGAAGAATTTATGCGTTTGGCATTATTAGGTCGACGATTGGGCCGAAAAATAGTCGTGGTCATTGAGAAATACTCCGAGCTGGTACTTTTGGTTAAGTTGAGTAAGCAATTAGGCATTTCTCCAATTGTTGGTTTGCGAGCCAAAATGCAAGTAAAAAGCATGGGACGATGGCAAGGTTCTGCTGGAGAACGCGCTAAATTTGGCTTAACAATGGCTGAAATTATCAAAGCAGCACGCTATTTAGAACAACATGACATGTCAGATACGCTGCAATTGTTGCATTTTCACATAGGTAGCCAACTACCCGATATTTGGGCAATCAAAGAAGCGGTGAGTGAAAGTGCGCGCATTTATGCTGACCTAGTTAAAATGGGTTTTCCGCTGTCTTATGTCGACGTTGGTGGCGGTCTTGGAATAGATTACGATGGTACCAAATCTACCAGTGATTCATCGCGCAACTATAGTTTGCAAGAATATGTTGCTGACGTGGTATATGGCCTGCGTGAGATGTGTGATCTAGAAGGTGTGCCTCATCCTAATATTGTGTCGGAAAGTGGCCGAGCAATCACTGCGCACCATAGTATGGTAGTTACTGAAGTGGTTGGGGAAATCACGCCAGACGGCGCTGACATAGATACCACGCCGAAAGAAGGCGACCATTTCCTGCTGAAGAATTTGTACTATTTGCATACCCATTTGGCAGAACAAAAAAATATGCAGGAAGTATTCAATGACGCAACTCAGTACAAAGAGCAAGCTTCTCATGCATTCAAGTTACGTGTCATCAGTTTGGAAGAGCTGGCGAAGATTGAAACCCTGTATTGGAAAATCATGCGTCAGGTTAATAACTATTACAAAGGTGCTGATTTTGTGCCTGCAGAAGTGCAAACTTTGGATTTTTCATTAAGTTCGCAGTATTTGTGTAATTTCTCAATATTCCAGTCAGCTGTGGATAGTTGGGCAATCGATCAGATTTTACCAGTGGTTCCACTTACCGGATTGCAAAACGCACCTGTGAAAAACTGTTCCTTGGTGGATATTACCTGTGACAGTGATGGCAAGATCGACAAATTCATTATTGAATATGAAAACAGTCAAGTATTGCCTATGCATCAAATTGATAAAGACAAACCCTTGTATCTTGGTTTGTTTTTAACTGGGGCCTATCAAGATGTCATGGGCGATATGCACAACTTATTTGGTCGCTTGAATGAAGTGCATATTTTTAGTCATGATGACGATCCAGAAGACTTTTACATTGAAGAGATCATCAAGGGCTCTACCATTGAGCAAGTGCTTTCTGTGATGCAGTATCACCCTAAATCTATGGCGATTGACGTAAAACGCTTAATCGATAAAGAAGTATCTGAAGGTAAAATTAAGCCGCGTGAAGGGGTTAAATGGACAGACTTCTACGAAGAATGTCTTGCTGGATACACCTATTTACGGACTAAAAAGTAATCAGACTCTATCTTGGTCGAAATCCAAGTTTTCAAAATATTTAACTCGATTTCGACCTTGATTTTTTGCTTCAATTAACGCTTTATCAGCGCGGTCTAGAAGTTGGTGAGCATCCATTTTTGCAAGTGGAGGCAAGGTGGTTACACCTATACTCACAGTCACAGATTTCAAATACGAAAGTTTAGACGCCATGTGTTCGATACGTTGTTCTTGAACTCTTAATTGTAACTTTTCAGCAAATGAAAAAGCCCCTTTGGCATCAATATTTGGCAATAGTATCGCAAACTCCTCACCACCGTAACGAGACAAAACGTCGCCGTTCCTATTCGCTAATCCTGCTAGAATATGACCCACTTCAACCAGTAAATTATCACCGGCTATGTGTCCATAGTGTTCATTAAACTCTCGGAAGTGGTCCACATCCACTAATAGAATGGATAAAGGCGTGTGGTTTCTATAAGCACGACCGATTTCAGACGAAAGTACTTCATCAAAATAGCGTCTATTGTAAAGTCCAGTTAAGCCATCGCGTCGGGAAATCTCATGTAGCTGTTGTTCAACAACTTTACGTTTTTGCATCTCATGTTCATATTGATGATTCAACGTAATTGAGCGACGAAATGCTAGATTAACGTTCTTCACAATAAAAAAAGCCGTTAATGAATATAGGCCTAATACACTTGCAGTAAACAACCCCGTTTGGCCACCATAAAAAAGCACAAAAAATAGGTTTGGAATAACTACTGGGATAAAGAAACTAAACAATGCGGATAAACTAAAACCATAAGCGATGACCGCAGACGAAGACAAAGCAATGACAAACAAACCGTTAATCAATACATATTCAGATGATATCGCAGGAATTAAGGTTATAAATCCATAGCTATAAAAAATGCCCGAGGCTAGAGAAAGTGCTAACCATAGGTGTTTCCATTTTTGTTTCTTACTGACTTCCATTTCTTGGCTTTTCTGCTGATATAAAATAAAAGTCGCTAAACGGCAAGAAAGGATGAGAAGAATAACGGACAACCAAGTAAATAAATATTCTGAATTATGGCTTTCATACAACCAGAATACAAAGATGGAGGCTGCAATAAAATGACCAACAACTAGCCTGGGAATTTGTTTATATAACAGGTCGATAATTTCTGACTGTGCTAAGTCAGTGATGTTAGTCTTCATGTAATTGTCTCAATGTTTACTGCTACGCCTTCCATGCATTTCCTTTATATCGGCTGCAGCTTTGTGATTTTTAGTCTTAATCTGAACTTCTATTCGTCACCGCTCTTGTCCAAAAATCTGGGGTAGAGGTATTTATCAAATTACTTTCTGCATTCATAAGAAACGCAAACCCAATATTTAATTCCGGTGAAAAAGATACATCGGCTCTATACCCTTGTACCCATCCACCATGATAATTCAATTTAACCCCTTGGAAGTGATAAACTCGCCAGCCTAGTCCATAGTGAGCACTGGTTAATTTACCACGCCAACCACGTCTTCTCAGCTCTCTTTTTGTCGCTACCCGTGGTTGAGTCATTTCATCTACCATTTGTGATGATATTACCTCTGGATTCTCCAAAAGCATAGCCCGCATCCATTTAGCCATATCTTCGGCACTTGCGTTAATTCCTGCTGCAGGAGAAAAGCGATAATAATCGTCTTTTACTCTTACTTTCACCCATTTGTTTTTGGCAACCGCGGCATGGGGTTTTGCCCATTCAGCAGAACTTTCTAACGCTTGCTTCCCGACGGATGCATCCATTTGCAGTGGCGCAAAGATATGTTGCTGCAATTGTGCTGCGTAGGATGAATTTTGCTGCATAAAGTGTTCTTCTAACACCCCAAAAAAAGCATTTTGGTATGTATAGCAATACCCTGGCTGACAGATGGGCTTAAGTTTTGATAGTTCGTTTAATACGCGTTTGCGCCCATAATTCGCTTCAATTAAGTTGTCATAAGCGTTTGGCATAAATCCAGTGGACTGGCCTATTATATGCCTCAATAGAACAGGCTTATCGCTGTAGTTGTCAAAACTATATTCAGGTACAAGTTGGGTAATAGGTGTTTGCCAATCGTAACCAGGAGAGAGTTGTTGATACTTCGCCATTAACGCGGCAGTAAAGGTTTTGGAAACAGAGGCAAGACGAAATTTAGTATCTTTGGTGATACGCTGACCATTTTTTTCTGTCACACCGAAAGTGTAGTAACGATTCGGCTTATTTGGCTCTACCACAACCATTATAAAGCCTGGAATGCCTTTATCTTTCGCATCTTGACGCACTTTTACTGCAAACGCATCCATCCAAGGTTCAGCGTAAACTTCGCTGCAACCTAGCAGACATAGTAGTGCCAATGTTATTTTTATATATGTGGCAAACTTCAACTTCTTATCCAAGGTAAACGTACATGTTAAGCACCTAAAATACTAAATCTAACATCCATGTAAAAATCAGTGCCGAAAAGAACGGGCACGGTCGTACATTTAAAGTACAATTCACGAATTCTATCATTATTTTAAAAACGATGTTAACCAAAGCTCAATGCAAAAATGCCAGACTCGCTCGCGACCCACGATTCGATGGGGTTTTCTTCGTGCTTGTAAAAACTACTGGTATTTTCTGTCGACCTATTTGTCGAGCAAGAGTTCCCTTAGAAAAGAATGTAGATTATGCGTTTTCTAGCGTTGAAGCTTTGCATAAGGGGTATCGCCCATGTTTGCGTTGCCGTCCAGACAGCGCCCCAACCTCTTTTGCCTGGCTAGGTACTCAAACCACCTTATTGAGAGCTTGTAAGTTAATGCAGGAATCACCGCAACAATCGATTCAAACCATCTGCGAACGCTTGGGAATCAGCGTTCGCTATCTGCACAAACTCTTTGCTGAAAAACTTAAAATATCACCGAAAAAATATCAGCTGTATCTGCAATTGTTGATGGCAAAAAACTTACTCCATCAAACGCATTTGTCGGTTGAAAATATTGCCCAATCGGCTGGTTTTACTAATTCGCGTCAATTACAAAAACACTGCAAACAAACCTTGGACTTAACGCCTACACAAATTCGCAACCTAGCATCTCAACAAAGCAAGGAGGCAACAACATTGCGTATCTTTTTAGCTTATCGTCCCCCCTATAATTGGCCGGCGCTACGTGATTTTCTGAAATTAAGAGAGATAAGTGAAAATGAAAATATTCAGCAAGCATCAATGCAAAAATATTTTCGTCTTGGCCAAGAATCAGTAATTGTTGATATACAACATGCGCCTGAGGAAAATGGTTTTTATCTCACCTTGGATCCATTACAGGCTCATCATTTGCAAACGCTGATTTTAAAAGTACAGCAACTGCTGGACTTACATGCACAACCTGATGTTATTGGACAGGCATTGGCAGCGACAGGGTTATCCGATAAACAATTTGATGCAGGGTTAAGAGTGCCTGGCGTGGTGTGTCGGTTCGAGGCTGCATGTCGAGCTGTACTTGGGCAACAGGTGAGTATTAAAGCAGCCGTGACCCATTTGAACAGGCTTCAACAAGCGTTATCTTCTGATGCTGCTTTTCCCCTGCCGCAAGATGTAGCAAATTCTGATTTAGCATTTCTTAAAATGCCAGAGCGGCGAAAACAAGCGTTGCGGGATTTGGCGCAATTGCTCAGTCGTGAGCCAGAGGCTGATTATGAAAAGTGGTTATCAATAAAAGGAATTGGGCCATGGACCTGTCAATATGTGCAAATGCGCACCCACGAAAGCACAGATATTTATCTTGCTACCGATCTGATTATAAAACGTAAAATCGAAGCGCTCAAAGCAAGTAACAAAGCCTTTAATTCAGATAAAGCCGCCCCTTGGCGAAGTTATCTGACCTTTAATCTATGGAATTTCACATGACAGTGACTTATCAACAACAGATATCAACACCCATTGGATACGTGAGAGTAAGTGCTAACCATGATGGAATTACACACATTGGTTTTTATGATCAGTCTTTGCACAATGATTCGGGGCAAATTCACAGCAACCATTTATGTGAGTTAGCCTGTGCGCAACTAGCTGAATACTTTGCAGGGAGTCGAAAAAGGTTCGATTTGCCATTAGCGCCTAGGGGTACGGATTTTCAAAAGAATGTTTGGCAACATTTATGTAAGGTCGAATATGGAAACACCGCAAGCTATTTAGATATAGCAACGGCCATAGGTAATGTTAAAGCCTGTCGAGCCGTTGGTGCGGCTAATGGCAAAAATCCCATTGCTATTGTCGTGCCATGCCATAGAATAATAGGCGCTACGGGCAAACTAACAGGGTATGCTGGTGGACTGTCGCGAAAATCCTTTTTACTCCAGTTAGAGCAAGCATAGTTGAAATTACACGAAGTCATTGAGTTATTTGTTTTAGGCGCCATTTGGGGTGCGTCCTTCATGTTGATGAAAGAAGCCGTACCTGAATTTGGCATCTTTGCACTGGTGGAGTACAGAGTGCTTGGTGCTAGTATTTGCTTGTTGTTACTCGTGTATTTACGTAAACAACAAGACCATCTGATTCGCTATTGGCCGCGGCTTCTTTTTGTTGGCGTTGTTAATACCGCTATTCCCTTTTGTTTATTCAACTACTCCGCCGGATATCTCGACGCCAGTTTATTAGCCATTTTAAACGCTGCAGCGCCTATGTTTGGCGTGGTAGTGGCTTGGTTGTATCTGCGTGAAAAAATCGGTATCTGGGGCATTTTAGGATTGGGGCTTGGCTTTGTTGGGGTTATTTTTATTAGCCTAGATCCCACCACCTCTGAAGGCGCGGCCTTTGTGCCAGTAATGGCTGCATTAGGAGCCACTCTTTGTTATGGCATTTGTGCCAGTTATATCAAAAAGCATTTAGCTGGAGCAAAGCCATTCGCTGTAGCGGCGGGCAGTCAAATGTTTGCGGCCATCGCCTTGTTGCCGATCTCATTGGCCAACTTACCCAGCCAAATACCAACGGCTAACGGCTGGATGTCTGCGACTTTGTTGTCGATTCTATGCACAGGTGTTGCATACATAATGTACTTTGATTTAATCAGCAAAATTGGCGTCACCAAGACAATGACGGTTGGTTATTTGGTGCCGCTTTTTGGCATCATGTGGGGCGTTATTTTGCTTGACGAGGTGCTAACCGCCCAGCAGTTACTCGGTGGCGTCTGTATTCTTACTGGCGTTATGTTAGTCACAAATGTAGTTAAAGTTATTCTCGCTCGCCGCCGACCACAACAGATATCGTAAAAAAAGCTGACAGTTGTGGTAAGATTCAGTAAAATTTCGGCATTAAATTTTTGAGGATGAAAAATGGCGTTATCTGTCGTCATTCTGGCCGCAGGGAAAGGCACCAGGATGAAATCTAGTTTACCCAAGGTATTACATACTCTAGCCAATAAACCCATAGTTGAACACATAATCGATACAGTGAAATCTATCGACTGTGGCGCAATAAATTTGGTGTATGGGCATGGTGGAGATTTATTGCAATCCAGACTTGGTCATCATCAAGTCAATTGGTGTTTACAGGCTGAGCAGTTAGGCACCGGTCACGCTGTTCAGCAAGCGGTTGAATACATCGCCGATAATGATGATGTTATGATTTTAGTGGGCGATGCGCCGCTCATAAGTGCACAAACTTTAAATAGACTTGTCGAAGCTAAACAGAATGCTGATTTAGCCTTACTCACGGTTAAGTTAGATGACCCGACAGGCATGGGTAGAATTATTCGGCAAGGTGATAATATTGTTGCTATCGTGGAGCACAAAGACGCGACCCCAGAGCAATTAGCCATTCAAGAAATTAACACTGGCATGATGATAATGTCGGGTAAAGACTTGAAACGTTGGCTGGGTAACTTGTCAAATGACAACGCGCAGAATGAATACTACCTTACCGATGTCATTGCTATGGCAGCAGCTGAAGGTAAACAGATTCGCGCCGCACATCCGGTATGGGATAAAGAAGTAGAAGGTATTAATAATCGACTTCAATTAGCCTCCTTAGAACGTGCTTACCAGCTAAAACAAGCGCAAGAATTGATGCAGCAAGGCCTGCATTTAGCTGATCCTAATCGTTTTGATTTACGTGGCAAGCTAACCTTAGGTATGGACGTTCGAATTGACGTTAACGTCGTCATTGAAGGTGAGGTTACGTTGGAAGACAACGTAGTCATAAGCCCTAACTGTGTGCTTAAAAATTGCCATATTGGCAAAAACTCCATGATTGAAGCTTTCTCGCATATAGAAGACGCAACAGCGGCCGATAGTTGTGTTATAGGCCCTTACGCGCGATTACGGCCAAAAGCCAATTTAGCCTCTGGTGCCAAAGTTGGTAACTTCGTGGAAATTAAAAAAGCCAATATCGGCAAAGGCAGTAAGGTCAATCATTTAACCTATGTGGGCGACGCTGAGATAGGCGCTAATGTGAACATAGGCGCAGGTACTATTACTTGCAACTATGATGGCGTGAATAAATTTAAAACCACCATTGCTGATGGGGTGTTTATCGGTAGTAATTCTTCTTTGGTGGCGCCTGTCACTATTGGTGAAAATGCGACTGTGGGTGCTGGTAGCACAATTACCAAAGATGTCGACGCTGAACATTTATCGGTAGCGCGTGGTAAACAACGGAATATTCAAGGCTGGGATAGACCCAGTAAAAAAGAGAGCTAGGATATGTGTGGAATAGTTGGCGCTGTCGCCGAACGAAATGTAGTAGAGATTTTACTTGAGGGATTAAGACGGCTCGAATATCGCGGCTATGATTCTGCTGGTGTAGCTTTAATAAACAAAGGTGAGCTTTCAGTGGTAAAACGCACTGGAAAAGTTCAAGCATTAGCCGATGCATTAAACCCTGAAAATGGTTTAGGCACTACAGGTATTGCACACACACGATGGGCAACTCATGGCGGTGTAACCGAAGTGAATGCTCACCCACATACGAGCATTGATCGCTTTGCCGTTGTGCATAATGGTATCATTGAAAACTACAAAAATTTACGTTCAACCTTAGGTGACAAAGGCTACACATTCGTCTCTGATACCGACACAGAAACCATTGCCCATTCTATTGCGGCGAAAATGCAAGAAACAGGTGATTTGTTAACCTCTGTTTTGCAATCTGTGAAAGGCTTTGATGGTGCTTATGGCACAGTTGTCATTGATAAACAAAACCCAGGTGAAATGGTTGTGGCGCGTTCAGGTAGCCCATTGGTCATAGGTTTGGGAATTGGAGAGAACTTTATCGCTTCTGATCAAATGGCTTTATTGCCAGTGACACGTCGATTTATCTTTTTAGAAGAAGGCGATGTAGCCAAGATTACCCGCCATCAGGTGACTATCATTGACGCCAGTGGTGTTGAAGTAAAACGCGAAATTATTGAATCTGAATTAGAGCATGATGCGGGGGATAAAGCGGGTTATCGTCATTACATGCTGAAAGAAATTTACGAGCAACCTAGTGTGATTCGTAATACCTTACATGGCCGCGTAGCTGCAGATGGTTTGGCAGAAAACATCTTTGGTGAAGGTTCAGATAAGATATTTACTGACACACAGTACGTTAAAATTATTGCTTGTGGTACCTCTTATCACGCGGGTGTGACTGCAAAATACTGGTTAGAACATTATGCAGGTGTGAGTTGTGATGTTGAAATCGCTTCTGAATTTAGATATCGCCGCTCGGTTGTCCCCGCAAATGCACTTTTGGTCACCATATCCCAATCCGGCGAGACGGCCGATACATTAGCGGCATTGCGCTTGGCCAAAGAAACTGGCTATATGTCGAGTTTATCCATTTGTAACGTGAATGGTTCATCCTTAGTTCGTGAATCTGATATGTCATTTATGACTCGTGCTGGGGCTGAAATTGGTGTTGCTTCTACCAAGGCTTTTACAACTCAATTAGCTGGTTTGTTAATGTTAACTATCGCCATTGGTCAGCACAAAGGCATGAACGAAGACGACAAGAACGCCATCATCGAAGCCTTAGCGACCTTACCCGCCAAGTTAGAAGAAACTTTAGGCTTAGCAGCCGAAATTGAAGATTTAGCAGAAGAGTTTTCTGATAAACACCATAGTTTGTTTTTAGGTCGAGGGGATCAATATCCCATTGCTATGGAAGGTGCGTTGAAACTCAAAGAGATTTCTTATATTCACGCTGAGGCTTATGCATCTGGCGAGTTAAAACATGGTCCATTAGCGCTTATCGATGCCGAAATGCCAGTCATTGTTGTTGCGCCAAATAACGAGTTGCTTGAAAAGCTTCACTCGAATGTTGAAGAAGTGCGCGCACGAGGCGGCATCATGTATGTATTTGCTGATAAGAATGCACATTTTGAAAGTGATGAAACCATGCGCGTAGTAGACGTTCCGCACTGTATGGAACCCATAGCGCCAATCATCTACACCATTCCATTACAATTACTCTCATACTACGTTGCCTTAATTAAAGGCACCGACGTTGACCAACCAAGAAACCTAGCAAAATCAGTAACCGTTGAATAACGGTTGCTGGGTTTTGCTGTTCATTTTGTAGATTTGCAAAAAAGTATTACCTAAATAAAAAACAGGCATACTGAACAAAAAATATCATACTTTCATATCCTTGATCTCAGAGGCAGCATTAGACAAATTGCAGATCTTCTAGGTTTAGGTTTTAAAGTACCGAATTGTACGTAAACCGGAAGTAAGCAACGAAGAATCGTTATTGAGCTAGCTACATAGAATCGTTATTGAGCTAGCTACATAGAATCGTTATTGAGCTA
>NZ_JBLWFH010000011.1:0-131093 GCF_050306235.1 Glaciecola sp. 1036
GACCGCAAAGCGATACTCCTCAACAGCGAGCGCGCATTCTACACAGCAAAAAAATTAGTGCAAGTGTTTTTTTAAAAATGGAAAAAATACAGATTTAAGCTAATATTTTAACGACACGCCATAAAAAGCTATGTTTATGTCGCCAATATGGTGTTTTTCTTTAATCTTTTTTAAAAATTCTTTTCGGACAAATTTTCAATGAATACAAATATAAAGGTTATAATTACAGCAATAATATTAATTATTATCTCGGTTGCTGTTAGTTTGACTCAAGGAATGTCAACAGTTGGAATACTTCTTTCTCCTGTATGCATCGTTATTTTTGCAGTCGTAATGCTATTAAACAGCTCTACTTCCATAAATACTTCAACAAACAATTCAACAACAACATCTAAAAAAGCTTCGTCGACGGTAAACCAAGATAAAAACTCTAGCGACGATACGCTTGCTACTTTATATGTAGGCAATATTTCCTACAAAGCAACAGAAGATGACTTGAAGAACTATTTTCAAACTTTTACGACCGTGCACTCGGTTCGTTTGCTTAAAGATAAGCGCACTGGTAAGAAAAAAGGCTTTGGTTTTATTGAAGTGTCAGACTCTGACGCCAATAAAACCATAGAAAAATATAACGAATCTATATTTTTTGAAAGAAACCTTATTGTTAGGCATGCAAAAGAAAAGGTAGGTTGAGTACCTACCTTTTGCTTAACTGGATTAAGTTTAGTAATTTATCGAAATTGTTCGTTAAAACGATGGAATCTATTGATCGCATGTAGTAGATCAGGCACCTGAACATCTTTCAATTGATTGACTAATCCGTTAATGATCTGTGTTGATTCGTTTTGACTAGCAAACAACTCTTGTGCCGACTTAACCAACGTTGAAAGGTCTTTATCATATTTTTTAACCAACTTAATATCGCTTTGAAGTTGGTTATCTAGACCTTTTCCAATCATACTTATTTGGCTGTATGCACCAATTTTCCTCGGCGTATCAGATTCAACCACTTTAAATTTATCTAAATCCGTTATGGAAATGCCTTGCTTCATTATTCGTTGCAGGGCTACTTCGACATCATCGCGATAAAATTGGTTTAACAAATCGTCTGCTTTATTTACGAACTCGGCAACCATTTTGAATTTACTTGGATCACCGTTTTCACTATCAATAGCAAAACTGATATTAGAACTTTTAGTGGTAAATTTATTGATTTCACCACCATCCGCTTCTTCAATAAAGACTGCAGAATTATTAAAGTCTAATGAAAGTTTTTGTTCGTCCCGTGTACGAATATCAACTTGATTGTATTGTGACTCTTCTGCGTTTTTGCGAAGGTAATCCTCTGGACTAACCGATAGTGCTTTTATTTTTTCAGAGATTTGCTGAGCAGTGTTTTGCAAATTGCCAAATAATTCACTTTTTTCATCAATGCCCATGTCTTCCAAGGCTCTTGAAAAGCCTATTTCAACGCCTTCGATTGCTTGTGTTCTAAGTGTTTCAAGTTCACTAGCCGTGCTACCTTTAGCGGCAAATGATGTAAAACTCGCTTTAACAAAACCAAAGATATTTGCCTGTACAGAGGTTGAATCAAATGTTCTAGTTGAAGAAAACGCTTTTTCTTTATGGCTAACCGAATTAAGAGGTGGAAACTTAGACGCCACAGACTTAAACGTAGCGTCAACAGCGCTGGAAAATGCCCGCGACATGACAGCATCATTGGCTGATGTTCCTGTGTATACATCAACAGAAACAGAACTGAACGCCGCAAGATCACGAATTCTATGATGCTCTGCGATCAGCGTTTTGTGCGCCTCTGCTGGTTTAGCAGAGGCAACTATATTAGCTTCTACTGTATTCATACTACCTACCTCATATTCCTCATCTAGCTATATCGGTAGCATCTTTTAAAAACTTTAATATAAACTTGGTATTTTTTTTAAAGAGTTTAAAATCCGCTCCTCATTCGAACATGAATCAGTATTGGGTATGATGTGATGGCAGATTTGAAACAAGAATACAAACAACAACTTGATGAGAAACAAAACAGACTTATTGCTTTGTTGTCTCCATATTATCAAGATAATGTAGATTGCTTTGTTTCACCTCCACAACATTATCGAATGCGTGCAGAATTTAGAATTTGGCATCAGGATGATGAAACCTTTCATATTATGTTTGAGAAAGAAACCAAACAAAAATATAGGGTGGACCAGTTTCCTATCGCTTGTAAATTGATAAATCAAGCAATGCAGTTGTTAATGAATGAGGTCAATGTTAATCAGACGTTGAGAAATAAACTCTATCAAGTGGACTATCTTGCGACAACTACTGGTCAAATAGTGATTTCAATGATTTACCGCAGACCTTTGGACGACAATTGGCAGCAAGAGGCGACAATTTTAAAACAAAAACTCTCTGAACATTTCCCTACCGATATCATTGGACGCGCCAAAAAGCAGAAGATAACCTTGGATAAAGATTTTGTAATAGAAGAATTACAATTTAAACAAGAAACATTCAGTTTTAAGCAAATTGAAAATAGTTTTACCCAACCTAACGCATTAATTAACGTCAATATGGTGGAATGGGCAATTGATAACATAGCCGCTGATTCAATTGATTTATTGGAGTTATATTGTGGAGCGGGTAATTTTTCTATTCCCCTAAGTCGTTATTTCCGTAAAGTGTTGGGTACAGAAATATCAAAGACCTCTGTTGCAGCAGCTCAATTTAATATTAATGCAAATAACATAGACAACCTGAACATTGCGCGATTATCCAGCGAAGAATTTGTAGAAGCTTACCAACAAAAACGCGCGTTTAATCGTTTATCTGAGATATCTTTAAGCGAATATAATTTCACTACGATATTGGTTGATCCGCCTCGAGCCGGCCTTGATCCTGATACACTAAAACTGGTCAGCCAATTTACCCATATTATTTATATTTCATGCAACCCTGAAACTTTAGCGAATAACCTAGCTGTATTAAATGAAACACACCAGGTATCTCGTGCTGCATTATTTGACCAGTTCCCTTTCACGCCCCACATTGAAAGTGGCGTTGTATTGAAAAAGCGCTTATAAACCTGGATTGGACGAATTAAAACTAACAGCCCCTAGCTGCACAAATCTAAGTTGAATTTTAACCCTGTCGGCAATTTGTTCGACTTCTTTTACATCTGCGTCTAAAGCTTCAGCTCCTGCGTTAAAAACTAATCTAACCATGGCATCTGCTTGCAAGTTAGCAATTTTTCTGGGGAGACGTAAATGCGCCACTATGTAGTCGGAGAGCTCTTCAGTAAAGTGTTGGATTTCGCGCATGACCGCCGCCCGAAATGCTGATGAAGTTCCAGTATGTTCACGCAAAAGTAACCGAAAAACATTGCGATTTTGCACAATAAATTCCATAAATGTATCAACTGAAATACTCACAACGCTACCGCCCGAAGCTATACGTTGTCTAGCTTGTCGCATCAATTGCCGCAAAGCTAAACCGGCTTCGTCGACTAAGGTTAATCCGAGCTCATTAATGTCTGAAAAATGCCGATAAAATGATGTAGGGGCAATACCGGCGGCCCGTGCTACTTCTCTCAAGCTGATTGCGGTGAGACTGCGATTTTCATCGAGTAGCGTAAATGCCGAATTGATAATTCGTTGGCGAGTCTGGCGTTTTTGTTGCTGTCTATTCATAGGCTATGATTGTTAGATCAGTTTTTGAATTTCTGCAAATATTTCTTGTCATTGAGTGGGTGAAAAGTTAAATTAGCGCACAGTTGTACGCTGAATTTAAAAAAGTGAAAAGTAAAGTGAATAAGCCTCCTTTAATTCCGCTTAATATAGCGGTTTTCTGTATTACTACGGCAATTGCATTAATAGCTACCCCCATATGGATCATGTTTAACGGTATCGACTTAGCAGAAATAGTGATAGCCGTGTTGTTATTTTTTTATACCGGTATGTCAATTACTGCTGGTTATCATAGATTGTGGTCCCATAAGACTTATGACGCTCATTGGACGGTAAAAATTATCTTGGCGATTGGTGGGGCAATGGCTGTGCAAAACAGTATTTTACATTGGTCAAGCGATCACCGAGTGCATCATAGACACGTGGATGTCAATGACAAAGACCCTTACTCTGCCAAAAAAGGATTTTGGTTTTCTCATATCGGATGGATGCTTAGAGAATATCAAGCCGAACGCTATACTGATTACTCTAATTGCCGTGATTTGCAGAAAGATAAAGTCGTAATGTGGCAACACAACCATTATTTGCCAATAGTATTGATTGCGAATTTTGGTATTACCGGTTTACTTGGATGGATAAATGGTGACATTTTAGGCATGATTTTAATCGCAGGTGTGCTTAGGTTAGTCGTTGTGCATCATGTGACCTTCTTTATCAACTCGTTAGCCCACATTTGGGGTTCTCGTCCCTATACTGATACCAATACAGCCCGTGACAACGGCATTATTGCCTTATTTACGTTTGGAGAGGGTTACCATAATTATCATCATATTTTTGAGTATGATTATAGAAACGGTATTAAATGGTGGCATTATGATCCTACAAAGTGGCTGATTAAAAGCTTATCTTTAGTAGGGCTAGCAAAAAATCTTAGAAAAACCCCAGATCAACGTATTGAAGCAGCAAGATTATTAATGCAACTGAAATATGCCAAGAAGCGCTTAGTACATTTGCCTAACGCCGAAGAAATCGTTAACAACATTCAGCAAGAGTATGATGTATTAGTACACAAGATGAGTGAATATTATGCGGCTAAGAAAAAACTTATGCTGGCTAAAAAACAAGCTTTGCTTGCAAGTTATGAAAAACTGGAAATCGATTTTGCTTACAGAGAAATTCAACAAAGTTTTAAATTGCAAAAAGAAAAATGGCAAACACTTTACTCTTACTATATGACGCCGATACAAGCATAATAGAGTTATAAAGCATTTGGTAACGCAAAAAGGATGCTGTGGTAGCATCCTTTTTAATTTTACGTAACGGTAAATGGAAACTGAGATGGCGAACAAGCAAAAAAAACAAACATTTGATTTTGACGCGGTAGTAATAGGTACAGGACCAGCTGGAGAAGGTGTTTCAATGCAGTTGGCCAAAGCCGGCAAAAAAGTGGCCGCGGTTGAAAAGTATTCTTCTGTTGGCGGTGGTTGTACCCACTGGGGAACTATACCATCGAAAGCATTGCGTCATTCTGTAAGCCGTTTAATAGAATATAATTCAAACCCGTTATTTAATGAACATAGCCGCTACCGAAGCTTAACTTTCGCTGAAATTATGAAGCACGCAGCAGGTGTTATTCGTAAACAATCGCGTCTAAGATCGACATTTTATGAGCGAAACGATGTTAACGTTATCACAGGTGAAGCCAGCTTCGTTGACCCACATACGGTTAACATTAAGCGTAAAGATGGTTCGTTGGAAACTATCACTGCACAAAACTTTGTTTTAGCTACAGGTTCTCGTCCCTATACACCAGCTGATATTGATTTTACCCATCCACGAATTTTCAATAGTGATACAATTTTAAATCTGGATTATCAACCAAAAACTATCATTGTCTATGGCGCTGGGGTAATTGGTAGCGAATATGCTTCCATTTTCAGAGGAATGGGAGTGAAAGTTGATCTTGTGAATATGCGAGATCGCCTGCTGTCTTTTCTAGACGCAGAAATATCTGATGCCCTTAGTTATCACCTATGGAATAACGGTGTGCTTATTCGAAATAACGAAGAATACGACAGCATTGAAGGAAAAGAAGACTGTGTCATCTTAAACCTTAAATCGGGTAAGCGTATGAAAGCGGATTGCATTTTGTTTGCCAATGGTAGGACGGGTAATACCGACATGCTGGATCTTCAAAATGTTGGCTTAAAAGCTGATGGGCGTGGATTGGTAAAAGTAAACAAGAGCTATCGAACAGAAGTTGAGAATATCTATGCAGTTGGAGATGTGGTTGGTTATCCGAGTCTAGCCTCTGCAGCCTATAACCAAGGACGTTTTGCCGCTGAAGCTATGGTGAACGGTGAATGTCATAAAAGTTTAGTAGAAGATATCCCTACAGGTATTTATACCATACCTGAAATCAGTTCAGTGGGAAAAACCGAACAAGAACTAACCAAAGCAAAAGTGCCTTACGAAGTTGGAAGAGCGCAATTTAAGCATTTGGCCAGAGCCCAAATCGCAGATACTATGGTTGGAAGTTTAAAAATCTTGTTTCATCGTGAAAATAAAAAGATTCTTGGTATCCATTGTTTTGGAGAAAGGGCTTCTGAAATTGTGCACATTGGTCAAGCTATCATGCAACAAGATGAAGGCAATAATATAGAGTATTTTGTTAACACGACCTTTAATTACCCAACGATGGCTGAAGCTTATCGGGTTGCGGCCTTAAACGGGTTGAACAGAGTTTTTTGATAGAATGAAAAAAGCCTCCAAAAGGAGGCTTTTAATATTATTTTTTAACGGTATCTAACCTAGCCAAGGTTTTGTTTTCCTGCTCACGGTGTGCAATTACCGTAATATTGAGCGTTTTCGGATCCATAAGTAAGGTTGCCATTACGTATTCACCTGGCTCAGAAGCATCTTTATAAAAGGCTTTCTGATTTGCTACAAAACTATCGCTTTTCTCAATCGTTGTGCTGAAACATTGTGCATCAACTTCAAATGTTTGTTTGTCCATACAGGAAAAACTATTCTTAGTCTCAGTAGAGTTATCAGCTGCAAAGACGGAGAGAGAGGTTAGTGCTAAACAACTAGCGACTAAAAACTTTTTCATATACTTCTCCTAACAGATAACCTAGGCCAAAGTATACTTTCCAATAACCTTAATTGCAAGAGAAATCATACGAATATTACAGTAATATGACAGTGACTTTAACGTCTCGTGAAATTTACCCAATATTCTTAAAAAATTAGCAAACCTATCCTACAACTCCAGAAAAAACGCAATTTGGATTATCTAGGCAAATAACAATGTTGTTAACTTAGAAGCAGAAGTTCTTAAAATCGACAAGGAAATGTATACATCTAGATACGCAAGTATCAAATGCCATCTCCGTCGCCGAATTCGTGCAAGCCACATTCTCTTTTTAACCCAAAGAAGCGTGTATCTTCTTCGGTCATTCCATCTTCTAACGCTCTGGTGGTATGCCAATCGCCGATAGAAACATAACCTTGATCCCATAAAGGATTGTAAGGAAGGTCATTGGCTTTCATATATTGATGCAATTGTTTATTACTTTGATCAATTATTGGATGCACTTTAAATTGGGCGCCTTGCTTCTGTACTACGTCCAAAGCTTTGCGGCTATTCGACTGAGATCGACGTAGCCCCGCGAACCATGTACTCACATTTAATTCTTCAAGTGCTCGTTTCATGGGCTCGACTTTGTTCATTTGGTTGTACTTTTCAATACCTTCAACGCCCTGCTCCCAAAGCTTACCAAATTTAGCTTCTTGCCAAGCTGGACTCAATGGCGCACGATACACCTGTAAATTAAGGTTGAAACGTGCAGTGAGTTCTTCAATAAACAAATAAGTTTCTTTAAACAAATAGCCTGTGTCGGTTAATACCACTGGAATGCCTGGTGCAACCTCGTTTAAAAGATGTAACATCACTGCCGATTGAGCACCAAAACTTGAGGACACTATGTGTCGCCCAGGTAGATTTTCTAATGCCCACTCTGCTCGTTGGTGCATACTGGCGTTTTCCAAAGCCGCATTGACTTCTTGCAATGCAGCTTTATCAACCTCACCGAGGGTAAATCTATGCGGCGAAATTGCTGCTAGATTACTCATAAAAATCCTCTGCTGAATTAATCACAGGCTTTACGATAGAGGCTCTGATCACAAAATCGCCAAAGGCTTCATTTGTCTCTCTTTCCGCTGCCCATCGCGCAACCAATTCATCAATGATTATCATAATTTCTGTATCACTGATATTTTCTTTGTACATGCGAGGGATTCGGGTTCCTTCTCGATTACCACCAAGATGCAAATTGTATTTATTTGGCCCTTTACCTACTAAGCCAATTTCAGCAAGCATCGCGCGTCCGCAGCCATTAGGGCAACCGGTAATACGATAGATAATGCTTTCATCTGAAAGGCCGTGCTTGGCAAGGATTTCTTCCAATTCCGTTACTGCACTTGGCAGATAACGTTCAGCTTCAGCCATGGCTAATGGACATGTAGGTAAAGATACACAAGCCATACTGTCTTTTCGCTGCGCACTCACATTTGGTGCCATTAAACCATGCTGGACAGCAAGATTCTCGATTTGCTGTTTATCAGACTCGTCTACTCCCGCAATGATCAGGTTTTGGTTGGCTGTGAGTCGAAAATCGCCTTGATGGATCTTAGCTATTTCGCGCATACCCGTTTTTAGTGGCTTTTCAGGGAAATCTAAAATACGCCCGTTTTCGATAAACAAGGTTAAATGATGTTTGTTATCAATACCTTTTACCCAACCGAATCTGTCGCCTCTGGCTGTAAATTCGTATGCTTTACTCTCTGCAAACTGAACATTAGCGCGTTTTTCCACCTCTTGTTTAAAGGTTTCAACGCCGACACGCTCTAGGGTATATTTAGTTTTCGCGTTCTTACGATTAACTCTATTGCCCCAATCACGCTGAGTAGACACTACTGCTTCTGCCACAGCTAAGGTTTTGTCCAATGGAATAAAACCAAAATCATCAGCTTTTCTTGGATAAGTTGTTTTATCACCATGAGTCATGGCAAGGCCACCACCCACTAGTACATTAAACCCAATAAGCTGGCCATCTTCGGCAATAGCAACAAAATTTAAGTCGTTGGCATGAACATCTACATCATTTAGCGGTGGAATTACCACTGTGGTTTTAAATTTACGCGGTAAGTAAGTATCACCAAGAATAGGTTCAGCTTCTTGTGTACTGTCGACCTTTTCACCGTCTAACCAAATTTCAGCATAGGCTTTCGTTTTTGGAAGTAGGTGTTCACTGATTTTTGCTGCCCATTCCCAAGCCTGCTGGTGCACAACTGACTCAATTGGGTTACTGGTACAGAGTACGTTTCTATTCACATCACCCGCAGTTGCAATGGAATCAATACCGGTTGCGTTAAGTTGTTGGTGCATAGATTTAATATGCGGCTTTAACACGCCATGGAATTGAAATGTCTGTCTAGTAGTAAGTCGGATACTGCCGTAAATAGTGTTTTCTTCGGCAAATTTGTCGATCACTAACCACTGCTTAGGCGTAATAACACCTCCAGGCAATCTCGCTCTAAGCATCACATTATGCAAAGGCTCCAATTTTTGTTTAGCGCGCTCAGCTCGAATATCTCTATCATCTTGCTGATACATACCGTGGAAACGAATTAACTGAAAGTTATCCGCTGTAAATCCACCTGTTACATCGTCTTTTAAATCTTTGCTAATAGTCCCGCGCAAATGCTGGCTTTCTGCCTTGAGGCGCTCATTATCAGAAAGTTTGCCTTCGACAATTAGATCGTTTTTGTCACTCATTAGTAAACATCCTTTTGATAACGTTTATTCTTTCTCATCGCAGTGAGATATTGTTTGGCATCGTCTTGTGACTTATCACCGTACTTCTCAATGATGTGCAAAAGTGCCTGTTCGACATCTTTGGCCATTTTCATTGCATCACCGCACACATAAAAATGTGCGCCCTGCTCTAGCCATTTAAAAACTTCTTCGCCTTGTTCCAATAACCTGTCTTGAACGTAGATTTTGTGAGCCTGATCACGAGAAAACGCTAGACTGATGCGACTCAATAAACCTGACTTCAAATATCCTTGCCATTCTGTTTGATAAAGGAAATCTTGGGTGAAATTTGGATTACCAAAGAACAACCAATTTTTACCCTCTGCATCTCTGGCATCTCTTTCTTGCATAAATGCTCTAAATGGCGCTATACCAGTACCAGGACCCACCATAATAATTGGTGTATTGTCGTCTTGGGGTAATCTAAAATTATCGTTAGATTCAACGTAAACCCGCACATTTTCACCCGCTTGAAGACGAGTCGAAAGATGTCCACTCGCACCGCCTTGGTGTTGATAACCAAACGCTTCGTAAGCGACATGAGCCACTGTTAAATGCACTTCATCTTCCACTTCGGCTTGACTAGAAGCAATTGAATACAATCGTGGCGTGATAGGTCTTAACCCATCTACCAATTGTTGAGCACTGATCTTCGCTGGAAATTGCTCAATAATGTCAACAATCTGTCTTTCTTCAAGGAATGCTCGTAATCCTGCTTTATCTTCAAGAACTGCAGCTAATGCACTATTCTCACTTGCTTGCTGATAGGCTTTAACAAAACCAGGATAACTTAGGGTTAATTCAAGCTTTTCAACCAAGGCTGAATGAACCGTCATTTCTTCATCATTTATCGTTACCAGATCTTCAGCGGATAAACCCGTTGCAGTTAAGATGCGTTCAGCCACTGCTGTATCATTAGTAAACCATACGCCAAGCGCGTCTCCAGGTTGATATTGAATACCTGAATCTTCCAGCGAAATTTCAACATGACGAATATCTTTTACTGAATCGCGCCCGGTAATTTTAAATGCATCAGATAGGACCGCCGAAAAAGGCTTTTGCTTCGTGTAAAGTTGAGACGTACCTGCCGCTAGTGGCTGATTTTGCACTACAGCGGTTGCTTGGGAAGATGCCGCTAAAAGATCTTTAAGCTTTGCGGTAACTGCGTCTGACCACTGAGTTAACTCTGCTTCATACTCTACATCGCAATCCAATCTAGGATGCAAAGATTTAGCCCCTAAATCCGTTAAACGCTTTTCAAAATCTTTACCTGTTTGGCAAAAGAATTCGTAACTACTATCACCTAGGCCAACTACCGCAAATTGAGTATTAGGTAATTTAGGGGCCTTTTTAGAGCCTAAAAATTCATGCAATTCTATCGCGTCATCTGGTGCGTCACCTTCACCATGGGTGCTTACAAAAACCACTAAATAGGCTTCGTCTTTGATCTTACGAGGTTTGTAATCAGCCATGCTAACCAAGGTAGATTGAATACCATTGGCATTTAACTTTTCAGCATAATCAGCCGCTGCATGTTTAGCATTTCCCGTTTGAGAGCCGAACAGCACGGTTACGCTAGCTGACGCTTGCACCGTTTCTGTAACAGTGGCAACTCCACCCTGCGCCATACCTGCAAGAAATCCGCTAGCCCAAATCAATTGTGACTGAGTTAACCCCGCCACCGCCTGAGTGATTTTATTTAACTGTTGCTCTTGAAGAGGAACAAAGTTAGTTGAAGTAGTATTTTGTGACATCAAAAAGCCGCTAATCTATAGAATTGGGTAAAGATTAGCGGTTTTTTTTGATAACTTGAAAGAATTAAAAATAATTTTTTATATAAATAAATGCTGAAAGCTATTCTTAGAAATGAAATTCAACACCCACAAAGGCACCATCAAACTCTAGATCAGCGTACACATCATCTAAATCTTCGATATCAACCTCGGTTGAACGATAACCTGCTTGCAGGGTTAAATCCAATGCTAAAGATTCAATAAAGCTATAAGTAACAGCAACTTGGTAATCTGTCACGCTGCTATCGTCTATCGAAATAAAACTTCCTTCAGCGTAAGCACCTAGCCCAGTACCAGGAATTCCAATAGCTAAACGTCCATAACCCATTGGAATAAAGCCATCAAAACTCTCTGTGGCTGTGCGTCCTGAGTCTGCATCGGCAACTAAAAACTCACCGTCCACCTGTTTAACATTTATCCCTATATCGAAGCTAGCCAAATTGTTGTCCAAAATTTCGTAATATAGGATGAAATCTCTGGTTATCAAATCTACATCTGTTTCTAATACCGTATCCGCGGTATACACTTCGCCGCCAAAAGTAAAGGTGCTACTGAGAGTAGTGCCACCTGATGTATCTAAGGTAGTTTGTGCGACTTTTAAGTTAGGCACTAATGGGATTGGATGTTCTAAAGCTGCATAGAAATTGGCATTGGTTTCATCCTCAAAACCAAATTCTGCAATAGTATCAGATTGAGAAAATCCGCCTTCAACACCCATGTTCCATGCCTGAGCACCAACATAAATACCTAGAACAGTGTCAGCAGATGCCGAAAATGCAATACCAGACGTCGCTAAGATAACGGTTGCAAGATAACTCTTTTTCATTTGTATTAACCCTGATTTAGCAGCTCTGATAGTTCTATCAAGGCTGCATTAGCTCTTGAAATATAATTTGCCATCACGAGTGAATGATTAGCTAACAATCCAAAACCATCGCCATTTAATATCATAGGGCTAAATACAGTATCTTGGGTTGCTTCTAATTCTCGAATGATTTGCTGTAAGCTTACTTCTGCATTTTTCTTTTGCAACACAACAGCAAAATCTACTTCTATAGCCTTGAGGAAGTGCAACATTGCCCAGCAGGCGCCGCGCGCTTCATAGAAGTTATTATCAAGCTCAAACCAGCTTGTTTTATTTTTAATTACATTTGCTTGAGGAGTTGAAGAGCGATTAGCCGGATCACCCGCTAAATCTAAATTCAAGGATTCAGTTCCCACACTAGCTGCCAATTTTTGCGACAAACTGCCTAGCCTCTTCTCAACCTGTTTCAAGTACTCTCGAAGGTTATCGGCACGAGCGAAGAATTGGCTACTATTTGTGTCTTTATTCGCTAAGTCATCTCTATATGCAATTAATTGCTCGATAGCGTCTTCGTATTCGCCCTCTGTTGACGGTAATAACCAACGATTACTATCGAAATTTAGAGACGGTTGTGCTTTGGTTAGAAATTGATTTTCGACACTTTGCGACTGTGAGCGGCTAAAATCTTTACGCATAGCAAGCGCCAGATCTCGGCTCATTTCTAGCGCACCAAACTCCCAACTTGGGATATTATCCATGACAAGTCCTGGCGGTAATATGTCATTACTAATATAACCACCAGGTTTGTGTAATAAGGTGTCCATGACATCAATTAATGCCACTGTTGTGGTGTAACCGACAACCACTTCGTGTTGATTGGTTTCAGCTGTGCGTTTTGCATTCAATTGCACATCTTTTACATCTGGCTCAAAACTCCACCACCAACCGATCATGGTTATAATGATAAGAAGAATGGCTATTGCCAAGGTTATGTTTTTAGTAGTAAAAATCGAATTCATAGTGCCTCACGGATGTCGCTAACTAGTATAGTCTATTATTCCTAGTAGCGATACCGCAACAACAATATAGCCAATACGTAAGCTAATCCGATTGCAGCTGGTGCAAATAAAAACGCTGCGATTGCACCCGCTCTGACGATCCAAGGATCAATCTGAATGGATTTAGCTAGTCCTGCACAGACGCCAGAAATTTTAGCTTTATGCGGGTCACGAAAAAATCTGTCTTTATTTACTACGGTTTTCATTGGACCTTTCCTCTCTATTCAAGACGCGTTGAATTAACTTTCTGTCTTTATTAATTTTAGGTTAGTTAACAACATCACGAATGCCGCTGACCCTAGGTAGAACAACACAGGTGACAAAACCAAACCCAATAAATTCATATTTACTAACATAGTGGTATCCTTACTAACGTTAAAGGTGGTTAGTCGTCAGCTTCTGTCTTTTGGTTTACAGACTCGGTTTTATTTTCGGCGTTAGTTTCTGAATCAGCTTTAACAACAATATCAGTGATTTTTACATTACCTACTGGTGCCTCAGCATTGTCGCGCGTTAGTGATTCGTGGCTATATGCATATAAAGTAGTTTTGATATCACGCTTAACTTCTGCAGAAACTTCAACTAGTGTGCTTTTCACCATGTTAGCTACCAAGCTCTCAATTTGCGCTTGATTAGCATTTGCAGTACCCGTGAAAGCACATGCAGTGATAAAGATAGATGCGATGGCGGTAGTTTTAAGTTTCATAATAAATCCCTCGTGTATTCAATTGTCTAACAATGGGTTGCATACGTCCTAACCCTTTAGCAACTGCTGTGTTAAAGCATTACTCAAGCAATAGCGAAAGCCATGCCAAACGCACAATGAAATTTATTATTTTGAATAAAATCAAAAAGATAGATAGAAAATGAAGGGAAAAGTAAAAACAGGACTAAGGCTTCCTCTTATAAGTTTGGTGAATTTAACCACATAGTTTTAGTGGAATTAACCAAATTTTCGTAAGTTTTGTCGTGCTTTATGAACTTCGTCCAATGCCATTAGTAATAACTGAGGATTCGAATTCTTTTTCGGTGCTTGTTGACTGAGAAAACGTCGCCAAACTTTTCCGCCTGGTTGTCCTTGAAATAATCCTAATGTGTGGCGGGCAATGTGCCAAACTCTGCCACCTTGTTGAACATATTCAGTGATGTATGGGGTTAATTCTTCAATTACCTGCTCTCGGGTCTTGATGAGTGCTGTTTGGCCATAAATTTCCTGATCAACTTCAGCGAGTATGTATGGATTGGCATAAACTGCTCTGCCCAACATAACACCATCCACCTTGTTTAACTGCTCTTTGGCTTGCTGCAAGTCAGTTATACCGCCATTTATCGAAATGAAAATATCAGGGAATTGCTGTTTTAATCTGTAAACCCTTTCGTAATTTAGCGGCGGTATATCTCTATTTTCTTTTGGGCTTAAACCTTGTAGCCAAGCTTTTCTTGCATGCACAATTAAATGCTGACAACCTGCCTCTATCTGAGGTTTAACAAAATCTGTTAGCCCTTGATCATCATCCATATCATCGATACCGATACGACACTTTACGGTAACAGGAATATCAACTTCAGCACGCATCTTAGTGACGCATTCGGCTACAATTTCTGGGCTCGACATTAAACAGGCACCAAAACTGCCATTTTTTACCCGGTCAGAAGGACAACCTACATTAATGTTAACTTCATCATAACCATAAGTTTGCGCCAATACAGCACTGCGAGTCATGTCCTCAGGATTCGAGCCACCCAATTGTAAAACCACTGGATGTTCTTGCTGGTTAAATCCTAAATAATCCCCTTTACCATGAATAATAGCGCCCGTAGTCACCATTTCTGTGTACAGAACTGCTTTGGCCGACAACAAACGTAAAAAATAACGGCAGTGCTTATCCGTCCAGTCGAGCATTGGAGCGACCGAAAATCGGCGATCTAACTTTTTAGCAGCCATCACGCCACATCCATTGATTTATAAGGGCTTAACGCTTTTTTTTGCAAAATAATTACCTTTTAAAAATTCGGTGATTTCCGCTGTTTTTCGTCAATTTTCACACCCTAGGGTGACAAATGGGGTGACAAAATCAGAGGACTTTCTATGGCCTATTATCTTATCAAAAAACGCTTCAGAGGCGAACTACCTGTTTACTGTGCCGAAGTTAGACAGAAGCGGAAAGGTCAAAAAATGTTTAGTAAATCTAAAACATTCACAACCAAAGGTGCAGCTACTAAATGGGCGAAGATTTTAGTAGATCAATTAGAAGATAATGAAGCCATGAACTTACTTGGCTTACGAGAAGCGTTGCTCGGTGATTTGATCCGCGACTATATCAAGCTTAAAGACAAATCGAATAAGCCATTAGGTCGAACATCTGCTTATGGTTACAAAACCATTCTTAAGTTTCCCATTGCCAATATATTCGCTTCTAAGATTCAAAGTCACGATATAGTGCAATTTTGCCTGCAACGAAAAAAATCAGAATCCCAGCCAGGGCCAGCTACTCTCAGTATTGATGTCAGCCTGATCAGAAAAGTGCTCAGAATTGGCAAATCGCTTTTAGGCATTAATTGCAATCAGCAACCTGTTATCGACTCCTACCAAGCACTTTATGATCTCAAGCTTATTGGTAAGGCTCCTGTCCGAACTCGACGATTAGAATCAAACGAATACGATATACTCTTAGAAGAGCTGGCTAAAAAAGAACACCATCACAGCAACATTATTCCATACGTTGATATTTTTAAAATCTCACTTTTAACTTGCTTACGAGTATCAGAGGTTACATCACTTCGGTGGGATGATTTAGACTTAGCCCGACGCACAATAAAGGTAAGAGATAGAAAAAATCCCAACGGCTCTGCTGGCAACAACAACGAGATACCACTTTTAGGTAACTCAATAGAAATACTTTTGATGCAACCAAAAGTAAGTGACTTAATTTTCCCCCACAATTCTCGCTCCATAACCGCTGGCTTTCGACGAACATGCAAGCAATTAGGTATCAAAGGGCTGCGTTACCATGACCTAAGGCGTGAAGGAGCATCTAGGTTAATTGAAGCAGGCTATACAGTAGAAGAAGTGGCTACCGTCACAGGCCATAAAGACTTGAACGTACTGTGGAAGGTGTACACTAAAATAACGCCTGAACATATCTTAAATAAACAACTCCCCCCTAAATCTAAGCAGAATGAATAGCAGTATGGCCGACGGCCATACTATTGCTTCCGTTAATTTCATACAACGGAGACACAACATGACTATTCGCTCTCGCGCATCTAAAAAGACAGGTTTATTACGACACACAGCAATCGCGATCAAGAAACAATTTGGTCAAGTGATAGATCAAAAAACACGAACCTTTGATGACTATGATGAAGCAGTCGCTTGGCGAAACTTAGCCAAGGCTTACATGAACAACCAGCTTTGGCTAACGGGCACAGTTACTGAATGTACAACCGTTAAAGAAGCCGCTGCTTATTATCAAAAAATGGCTGACTCAGGTATCGTACATTTGGGTAAAACAGAGTATTCAAATTTAAGCGTGATAGTTCAAGACGGCTCGCCACTTAGTGATCTCATGCTATGTGAGCTTGATGAAAATAGTATTTACGAGTTCTCTATCTGGCGACGAGGCACTAGCAGAAGCAAACCGAAAGTGGACTCACAAACAACTCATAACAACTTGGCTACGTTAAAAATGTTTCTATCGAGTCTCAAAACTCTATTTAAATTAAATATTAATCCATCATTTATGGAAGACAAAGATCTTAAAAAATTATTAAGTCGCGAAAAACTGACTCGAAAATCTCAACCTCGTGATCGCAGACCTGAAGACTACGAACTTGAAGAGATCTACAACGAACTTGAAACTCGACAGCAATCTAAACGAGTAAAAATCCCCTATACGCTTGTATACCTAATAACTCTTTGCACAGGATTAAGAGAAAATGAATTAGTTAACCTTCGAGCCGAAGACCTTAACTACAGCAGTAAATTTATTTACCTTCGAACATTCAAAAATGATGGGGGTTTAGAAGCTGAAAACAATTGGGTAAAACAGCCGCTAGTCAGAGGCTCCTTCGAGTTATTAACCACCTACCTTAAGAGCAAAGGTATCAAAAGTGGTAAGATATTTAACTTTAAGGCTAAAAGTATAAGTGCGGCATTCAGGCGTGCCAGAAAACATTTGGAAATTGAAGACTTACGTTGGCATGACTTGCGAAGAGAGTCTATCAGCCAGCTGTTTGATAAAGAGATCAGTAAACATATTGCTAAGAAAATTAGCCGCCATAAAGATGAAAAAACAATGGAAGCTAATTATATTCACCCTGATATGCAAGCAATACACAACGTCGTTCCGAATAAGCTTTGGATGCACGACAAAATGTCGTTTCTCGAAGGTCGAATGTAAAAAAGCCCGTTTATTACGGGCAAATGAGAACACTAACTGAGGACTGGGCCGACTATATGTCGGTCTTGTTATTTTTTAAAATTATTTTTATTAAACTGTGTTTAATAACCAAGTAGACGCTAGCAAAAAGTACGATAGTACCAACACCAGCCAATGTAGGAATTAACCAAATTGATTCAATCATAAGGAAACCCTTTGTATGTAATCTACTCCAAAATTACTGATGTTTGCGGTTAGAAGTCGCAGTTGTTACTTATCCCAATGTCGCCATCGAACCAATCAGTTGATCCATGAGAATCATCAAAGGTGCTCATTCCGCCTTCATCATTTAACATAAACCCCCAGCTTGATGAGTCATCAGTGGGCGTGCTGGTATCGTGAACTTCGATATCACGTAAGGAACTATCAACAGCGATAGAATCTATTTCGAAGAAACCCGTTGTACACTCCAAGCTCTCACAGGAAGCACTGGATACATCGACAAAAGCATCTTCAGTCAAAGGGGTACTTGTACTTGGTAAAAGTTCTATAGTTGACTCGTAAACAGAATCTACAATGCCAGTATCATCTATACTTACAGACGAACCTACAGAGCAATGGTCGAATAACTTTAAACTTAATAATGTCATGGGTTTGTACCTTTTGTTTTTCACTCGGTACAAATAAACCTTAATAATTCAGATCAGGTTTGCAAATGTTTTTCACCTGTATTTTCAGTTTAATTAAAAGCAAAGGGTGTTGAACGACGCTTCTATAATTTAAGCTGATAACGCGCAAAGCTTGCCCACGAGTCTATTATCGGCGCACAAAAAAATGATTAGCGCTTTAGACCAGACCACCACTATTCAAACCATATATAAAGCCTACTTTTCAGTTTGTAGCAATTAAAAGTTATATAAAAGCAAGATGTAATCACCCACTACAATTTGAGCTTTTACATCATCGGCTATCGTTCAACGACTGAAATAATAAACGATCAAGCGTTTCCAAACCGCATTAAAGTTATACTTATTCGGAAGGTGCTATAGACAGAAAGCGAAGCGATTTTCAGCATCATTGTGATAACAATGACTGCAATAAAAAGCCTTTGAGAATCAAAGTAACAAATCGCGTAACAATGAAAATGCGAAGCACTTTTTGTTGTGGAGTAGCACATGTTCAGCGCAGCGAACTAACCCAGTTTTCATTTTTGTTTTACAAAAATTTTTAATGGCTACGAAGTAAAGTCGTTAAAAACCATCAAGCTCGGCAACGAGCGCAGAGATCACCGTACAACTAAAACTTGTTTTAATCACGCAGCGTGAGATTCGGTGAAAAGTGGGTTAGTGCGCTGCAAGCGAACATGTGCCAAGCGGTTAAACCTAGAGGCGAAGTCCTCGTTGAGTCAGCTCGTTGACGAACGTCAACAGACAGAGCTGTCGTGGTTTATAAGCGTTAATCCTTGAAAACGCAGTTTTTGAGGATTTAAGTAGAACTCTGTTGATTCGGTTAACTAGATAGGCTTTCAGTTGGGTTATTCAGCGTAAACACTCACCCCAACTGACAACCAATCACCAGAGTTTAAAATCTTACAAATTTCGTCATGGGCGAACCTTTTTCAAGCTGACATTCAAAAACATTAGGAGAGAGTATGTCAGCAACAGATATTACAAATGGTAATGAAAACAGTATTACCAACCTTGAAGCTTATGGTCGATATTTTGATATTGAAATGTTCTATCAAAAAAGTAACAACTTTAGATTACGTGGAAAACAGAAATTGGAATTTGCGCTATTGTTTGCTGCTAGAATTGGATTTGTATCACCGTTAGTTTGTGCAGAAGTGTGGGAAACACCGCGCCATAAAACACTCGCGTTTTTAAACAAAATGGTAAGTGATGGTTTGCTTTTATCAGCAAGTACCTCACGTATTAATGATGGGCGTATTTATGTTCTTACATACGCTGGAGCGAATTACGCAAAAGAGATAATGCGAGTAGATTTTCCATTTCGATCATCTTCAGAACCAATCCACCAAGTAAATCAAAACAGTATTATGCATGACGCAATACTTAGCTACATCATTGCAGCTGGTATTCAAAATTGTGATGCCAACAGTAATCATAAACCACTTTGGAAAGCAGTGGTTACTGAAACAGAGTTTAAAAGACTATACCCAAGCAACGAGGTGAAGAATGTTGATGCCGTTGTACTACTCAACAATGACAAAGTAGCAGCTGTCGAAATAGAACATTCATACAAACGCAAGCAACAGCATGAGGCAAGTATTTTAAAATTTAAAAGTGCCATGTTCAGCACTAATCTTTACGACCAAGTATTCTTGGTAGTTGCTTCAAATAAAATCCATACAGATACCAAACGTTTTTATGAGCAACTACTAGAAGAAATGCCTAATCGTATTAATAAAAAGACTAAACAGCCAATGTTAACCGTAGCTGAAGCCGAGTATTTGAAAGAGAACATAATATTTAGAACCAAGTTCATCGAAGACATCAACCGGATTTTCTACAAATGAAAAAAAAGAGCACCGATGTCGGTGCTCAATATTAATCACTCTTTGTATTTTCTTTTGTAGTGCTTTTCGAAAATGTAGATTAACCACGCCAGCATCCAAAATCCGAACGCCCCATACCACGTATTTTCATCAGCAAACCAATAGGTTGGATGCCATTCAAAGCCAACTATAGCCTGAAGTATCCAAACTAATACAATTAAGTCACCCATCCGCATCGAAATTTGAAACAACTTGTCCAACGCAAAAAGTATGAGTTCTTGTCTTCTCGTCATGCAGTATCTCCTCTTTATCAAATGTCCTGCACCAGATAAAAAGGAACCGAATAGGAGAATTTCAGGCATGAAAAAAGCAGACCTAGATCTGCTTCTTGTTTTATTGCTCTGCCATTCACCAGAGTTACCGACAGCGCATTCGTGCTAGTAACTCAACTAGCATTCCCAGTGCTAGCTCTTTCTGACGATACAACATTACATCAGTTGGATTTCCTTAGGGGCTTCCAGTCACGTTCCACGGCCTGGGAGCTGTGGTTGACGGCATTTTCTAAGTGGTGATTGAGCATCCTCTACAATTCATATTTGCTCTCGATACTATGTAAGGGTTTAAGAGGCGAAATATATTCAGCATTCAAAATTATGGTGCCCAAATAGCCAATTTAGTTTTACAAACATCACTATCATCAATCACAAAGGCAACACTATATTTGGCGCGAGTAACAGCAACGTAGAACCTATTGATAGCTTTATCTGTTTTCGACGATGAGAAAGCGTCTTTATCTCCGTTGATAAAACCTAATATGTTCGCTGTAGGAACAATTAATGTTCGATCATAAGTCCTACCTTTTGACTCACCGAAGTTAACTTTGTCACAATCATTTTTTTGAAGGTAGTTTGCTGACCTTACGCTATCTCTTAGAACAACTGGCTCAAATCGTTTTATATACTCATTAATATCAGACTTTTTAACAGCAAAGAGTCCTTGGTGATCACTAAATTCGTCAGGAACATCTTCAACTTCAGAAACAGTAGGCAAATAACCAAACCCTTGATGGATAGAGTCTGCATAATTACATATAGATTGAATACATCGTCTGCTTGAAGCTAGCTCTTCTCTATCGAATTTTAAATTATTGTAAAAAGCCAGTTTATCAATACTAGAACTCGGCTTTTTCGGGTTAGACGTTGTGTCATAAATGGTCTGTCGAAAATCACCCACGCAAGTGATTGGCATCATTGACAGAAATATAGGTTTGAGTAGGTCGTAATCCCACCCAGCTAAGTCCTGTACTTCATCAATAAAAATGTGATCATAAAGTTCACAAAGTCTTTCAACAGCAAGACTATTAGTTACCTTTAAAATTCTTACAGCCAGCTTAGATAAAAACTCGGTATGTACCATAGAATTGTTGCTTGTTAAAAAGTGTTTAAGGTTTACACTACAAGCTTTAGCATCAAAATCTTCTGCCGTTCCCGCAATAGTCGTGTTACCCTTTTTATGTGGGTTACTTTGATTAAAGTTAATCGATTTAATTCTATTTTTAAAAAATATCGACTGATAAGGCCGCACTATATCTTCGAGTAAAAAAGTGTACCAGCCTTTGACATCGATCTTACCTTGTTTAGCTCCACCTAAAGTTACGCATCTATCTTTTATCTCTTGCTGATTACTTCGCGTGTACGTAAGTATTAGTATTCGTTTATTGTCACTTGCAGCGACGCAAGCCGATTTAGCGAGTCTATGTGTTTTACCTGCGCCTGCACTGGCAATTAAAAGTTTATTAGTCAAACTTTAACGCCTTCACTAAATAGTCTGGGTATTTAATCGACTCATCTGAATCAAATATGCGCACAGCACTGTCAACTTTACGTGAACCATGATTCTTACCGTCGGCGGCATACCAACTTCTGAAAAACTCTACCTTATTTTCTATTCGTTTTTTCTTTATGTATTTATTGTAGGTTGTAGTCGAAAGCGCCACCTTCGCAAACTTATCTAAATCGTCTTCCGTACTGGCGTTTATGGCTATCATTGCTGGTTCTAGTGAATTCAAATCATTATCACTAGAAGAAAATACTGAACAACTTAGACCTTTGCTCCAAGCTGTTATATTTGCATCGTAATCCCCATCATTATCTTTAACAACGTGAATTTTTGTACCTATGTGTTTGCCTATTTCTATATAGTTTTTGAAACCAATACCACGTACAACAATAATGTCTATACCATCTTCTTCAGGCAATATTTGGTTCTGCTGAAAATAGATCTTCTTTAAAATCAGCTCATCTGAAGGCCCTTCAACCAAAACTATCTTTGACGATAAAACCACTCGCAAAGTGTCATACCCTGGCAATCGTTGCAGTCTCTTGGAAACCTTCGGATCAATACTTTTTAGTTGTGTGTAGTTTTTACCAAGTAAACACAGGTTTTCAAGGTTCAACTTATTCAAAACATAAGAGCTATGTGTCGTTAAAAACAGCTGAGTATTGATTTGCTGAGATATTGAGTTTATTAGCTTGCACAAGTTTATATGTGATAAATGATTTTCTGGCTCTTCCACCATAACAAAATCAATATTTTTTGACTTGTTAGCAAGAGCTAACTTTATTTGTATCTGATTCTGCTCACCTTTTCCAATCATTGGAAAAGCAACATCATCTACAGCCAATTGAAGACCTGATTCGATAGACTTACTTTGAGCCATGTCTGCAACAACATCTAGCTTTCCTTGAGTTACTGAATTATCAGCGTCGAGCTTGTCGTTTAATTCCTTAACTTGCTCTTGTTCATTAAATGCAGACTTTAGTTCTCGATAACCTAATGAAAGTAACGCTTGCTCCCGTTTTGTAAGCGTCGAGTCAATTATATTTGTAATGTACTGGTTCTTACCGTAGGTAGGATGTAGTCTTGTGGGATCTATCAGCAAAGACTTAGCTTCTCGATTTAGAAATTTAATGCTGTTCCAAGCAAAATCAAACCACTCAACTTTGTAAAACTCAGTTGGTATCGATTGAATATCTGCACCACTGCCAATTAACTCGTCATATGTGTTGGCTAAATCTTCATCAAAACAGATTCTGATACAAGCTCCACCGCTATTAATTGATTTTGAATTGTTTGTACCCTTGTATTTAGGGCAATCATCGATAAAAGCTTCAACTACAATTTCAGGAAGGTTTTCTGCTTTCTTATCACTATCGAGATAGTCAGATGTAGCTTCAGCATTAAAAAGCTCAGGTGACAATTGGGCTGAAATAGGTTTACCTCTGTAGTAACCATTAATTACCAGTTCAATACACTCTAACAGAGTTGATTTGCCAGTATCATTGTCACCCACGATAATATTAACTCGTTCATTGAACGGAAATTCTCTATTCCTAAACTTTTTAAAGTTCTTAACCGTTAATAACGAAATTTTCATGCCACATCCTTGTTTAATTTCTAAGAAAACTCTTTGCTAGGTTTTATTTGGCTTAATAAAAACCTGACACTTTCAGAGTTGACTTGCCGCCGTCTTTCAACAATTTCAAGCAGGTGCTTATCTTGAACTTTAAGTCTACCAACCCAGAGTGCCATCAAAAACTCTAATGCTCCCTCACCTTGCAAATTATCTGAGTTATCAACGATAGAAATAATTATGTCCGTGATCTGTCTACTAAACTCTTCATCAACGGCATAGTTTAATTCAGTTGCCTTTGCTGCCCTTAGTAAACAAGCTTGAATAACGCCATCATTGAACCTGTCAAAACACACAGGACTTAACAACGTCGAGTGATAAGTGGTTGCTAACCCTTGATCGTTCTTTGCTCTGAGGTCATGAAGAATTGATTGAATTGTCCAATATACATCAGCTTGTGAAGCTTCCTCTGTTTTAAGACCTAAGCCAGCCCAAAAAGCAAAAGTATTCCTCAACTTCAACGACTCACCGGACGGAGAAGGAAGAAACAAATCACAGTTGCTAGTATAGTTTTCTAACTCATTTAATCTTTCGTTAAATATTTGTGGTAATTCGTCGAGTTGTTCACCGAGCGGATCACCAACATCTCCATAAGGAGATAAAATATTAATTTCCATATCCCAAGGAGTGAGTGAGTTCTCTCTAAACCTCGGTAAATAACAGGATTCTATAGAAATTAGCTCATGACCACCTAAACATAGATCTTTGCGAAGCTGCTCATAGTTATCTGGAGACGGCAATTTTGAAAAGCCAACAAAATACGTAATGGTTGCAGACTTATCTATGCCTCTTAATTTTCTAGCCGTAGCCAGTAACTTTCTACCAGAGGTGATAGCACTAGCAACGACAATAACTGAACTACTGTTTTTTAAATCATCTTCGCTGATGTCGTTGTAACACACAGATTTAACAGAAGGATTTCCTGCAATTTTAAGAATGTTGTTTGCAAGGGTTTTAGAGCTTTGATCATCCAAATAAATCACAGTTTCTACATCTCTTGCGAAATGTTTATTGACCTTTTTAACTAATTTCGTCTGAAATGGTTCTCCAGCCAGTTTTAAAATAGGTTCAACTTCTATGTAAAAGTGTTCTGGTTCCCAGTTTTCACTTGGCGAGATATTAAATTGAAGTAAGCTCTTTGTGGCAAACTCTTGGAAAAACTTTTGCCGAATCTGGCTAAAATCGACTTTTTTGATGACTAACAACTCATGCTTTGGTGTTTCAGGTATAAACTGCTCGCCTTCAATTTTTATAAGCTTAGAGCCATCCGCACACATTTCACAGTCTTCAGCTTTAACTGAATTAATTTCACCCACAGCCGAAGAAATATCAAAAACAGCTTGTTGCCCTGACAGTATTTTTGAGTAAAACAAGGTAAGTATATTTGCAGGAACAAACCTATACCTGTTAGATATATCTTTTGCTAATCCGCCGCTAGTCGTAGCAGAAATAACAACTAGACTATTTTCATCCTCATGAAAATCATAAGATTTGTTAAATATGTTATAGGACTCAAAGCTTTCAATAAGGGGCTGTCTGTCTAAAAACTTATTAGAAAGCTGTACTGCAACACTTATCAAAAACGAAATCGAAGATGTATCGACATAAATACGTCTTAAATTAGCCTTTAGATACGGTAATAAGCCAATAGCTAAGAAGGCAACTTCAGTGCCTGATGTAAATAGATTCGATGCTCTAATAAATTTGTCACAATGATCACCTGATGGCTTCAAAAAGTGATAGCTAGGAAGGGAAGTGATAACCCCTTTTCGCCTAGTGAAAATGTAATTTGCACCTTCAGATAGAAGAGCTGATGTATAACAGATTTCTTTATCAGTTCCTAAATCGGTTATTACACCATCATTTGAAACGGTTAAGAAAGTAACTTTTTCTTCAACACTGGCAGTCCACGAGTTGATCTCATCGACAAAGAAGTTTTCTCCTTTTAGCTCTTGCATATCTTGTTTAGAGAAATTGTGACCCATAATTATTAGTCTGTATGGGACTAAATTTTCATTGATATCTTCTTTGATGGTTTTTGTTAACGATGAAACTTCATAACCTGCTTGGCAGAAAATGACTAGAGACTTCCGATGTTGCTCCGGCTCTTGAAATCTAAAAGCAAAGTAATCACTCATAGCGTCACCTCCTGCTCAACACCCTTGTCAAACAGTGGAATTAAAACTGTGACGGCAACGCCTCTAGTGTCAGCTTGCGCTGTAACTTTTTCTGAGCAGCACTGCTTTGAATGCCAGTCGAAAAAGTCGTAATCGTCATTTTGGTTGGAAAGAAATGGATTTCTTACAAAGTCGCGATATACAGATAGGTTATTTGACCTGACTTTCATAAATCCATTCAATGCAGTTAGGTTTGCCATTACCGCAGGTAGGCCATTTCCTTTTATCTCATCCGGGGTTGAAGAACTTCTGAATTTAAAACACTGCTTCAATATTGCATATTGCTTACTAACATCCATTTCTTTAATACTTCCTGTGCCATTATGATCAGCTAGCCATCGACCACAAAAGCCTAGACCTGAATCAACAATGCTAATTTCTACAAACCTTCGAGTTGAGTTTTTAGTCTGATTTAAGTTATCAATATACTGACTCAACACCTCATCATTACTGATTGATTTAGAAATAGCTTCTTCAACTAAATTAATTCCATAGCTATATATCACCCTAGTCGCAGGTTTTAGCCAAACAGAGCGGTTTTCGCTTTTGGTGCCGTGCTCATGAGTATTTACAAAAAGCTCGTAGAACATTCTGCCCAAATTGTTAACCTTAGAGTCATCAGGCAAGGTCGCGCCTCCTGCAACGCTGGCAGAACGTTCAACCATAGACCTTACAAGACTAGTAATCTTATCAACACTTTTTGGGGATGGGTGGTAACCAGGTACTGTAGAATAAAACTGAGGTGCAAACCCTTTGGTACTATGGTCAACAAATGAATACCAGCAAAGACGGCCTCTATTTTGCCCAAAATTATTTTCTGATTGCTTTTCTATGGCACATTTTGCTTGACGGTTTACGTCTGGTCGCACATTTGGTGTTTCTTCAGAGGGCAAATCTATTTTTTTTGCCATCATCATCGCAGTGAACTTATGGGGTTGTGCGATAATATCGACAACCGCTTCATCTTTCGTTTTTTGGCTTGGCTTAATTTCGACTTTTCGATCTTTACTTAAATTCGCCCAGGTGTTCACAGCTTGTATTGCTGCTGCGTAGCCACCAAAAGCAAATTTGCTGTTACCTACTGGAATTTGTAAAATTTGGTCTTCTGGTGAATCAGATAACTGAGAAAAGAACTTCTCTATTTTATCTATCTCCAAAGTAGCGGGTAAAGATTTCATTATTAGTCCCTATTAAGTAATTCCGTTATGAGGTTATCAACTCGCCGCGAAAGGCTTTAGCTAGTATTGACTGAGTGAGTTTGTCTAAACGAGCTTTGGCGGCGTTATATTGTTTTTCGACAGTATTCGCATGTTCAAATAGCTCTTCAATTACAGCTACAATTTTGAGTTGTTCTGCTACGTTAGGAAAATGAACTTCAATTGACGAAACTTTTGAAATACTTAAGGTATAGAGGCCAGCCCCTGAAGTAGCCTTTTCCCTAATCATTTGCTTTCCAATTGGCGACATTAAAAAATAAAGTAAAAAATCAGGATTTATAACTTCAGGGTTACTTCTCACCTTTATTAAGTGATTCTGATGAACGCACTCTTCTAACTGGGATTTCCATATCGCTACTCGACCTATTTGATCAATACTGCCATTGCCTTCAACAACTAAAAGATCATTATGATTAACGGTTACTCTGCTTAACTCTTTTTCTTTTACGCCTATCTCTTTCACTTCATCTAAAACTATTCGATTTTCGTAAACGTTTGCGACTCTTAAGTAGGGTTTTAGTAAAGGAAATGTTCCTCTCTTCGAATTTTTAGTTAAACCTCCTGTAACCTCAGTAATATCACCTAACAGTGATTGAGAAGGCTCCCAAACTACATTGTTTTCTTCTCGCCAGTCTTTGGTTAGTTCGCCGGAGGTGGCGGCGGCGAGCACGGATTGGCGGAAGCGTTTTAGGGTGGTTGGGATTTTGTCGAGGCGTGCTTGTGCCGCTTCGACTTTGGCTAAGACTGAATCCAGTTTATCGGTAATGCTCTTTTGTTGTTGAATTGGTGCAAGTGGAATGTTGAACGCTTTTAATTTCTTCTGATTTAACGATGACTGATTAACTGCGTGTTGTGCATGAGCGGAAAACTCGCCTAATAATCGGAAGTATTTGCAGTAATAATTAAAATATCGAGGCTCAGCAAGTTCATTTACAGCTAAACGTAATAAATTTACGCCATGATATAAATTAACGTTACTAGGAACTATCGCTGTTTTGCCCAGATGTAATGCACTATTGATATGACTAAATAAAATATCGTTTTCTTGTAGTCGATATTTTTCTATTTTCTCCTCATCGTAACTTTCTAAATAACCAATGCGATTTAAGTCTATTTTCTGATCAGCAATAGTTTCGATTCGCGAAACGGGAACGCCAACACCTTCTTTATTTTGCTTTCCGTTCACTCCATTGGTCACTAACGAGAGAACATCACCAAAAGTCTTTAACTCCCAACCTTGAGGCAACTGGCTCATGCAATAACCTCATCCGTTTCTTCCGCAGCATCTAGCTCTACTAAAATAGACTGTAAATCAGTAATCGCACCAGATAACTCTTCTATCGCTTCATTAATCAATACATCCGGCTCTGGTAAGTTGGCAGCATCTTCAATGCTGTCATCACGAATCCAAGCAAGATCGAGTGAATCGTCTTTTGCGGTAATTTCTTCACGGGTGAAAGCTCTTAATCTACAAGTATCGACATCACCAATTTCACTGCCGTCTTTGTGATTATCAATAAATGCTTGGCGTTTGGTTTCATCCACTTGCGTTAAGTCGCTACCAACCGCTTGATAGAATTCATCAAAGTGGGCCTTAGTTAACACAGTGCGTTTACCAAATTGTGGCATATTGGCACGAAGGTCATATACCCACACCTTCTTGGTGTTGCCTTTGTCTTTGGTAATGTCGGTAGGTTTTTCAAAAAACAATACGTTGGTTTTCACACCTGCGGCGTAGAAGATACCTGTTGGTAACCTTAAAATAGTGTGCAGGTTGCACTTTTCCATCAAGTCATTGCGAATTTTACGACCTGTGGAGCCTTCGAATAATACGTTGTCTGGCAATACAACAGCGGCACGACCACCTGGCTTTAACATGCTGTGGTACATAGTATGTAAAAACGCTAACTGCTTGTTAGAGGTGTAATGAACAAGGTCATCCCTTGTAGGTACGCCACCACCTTGCTTGGTTCCAAAAGGCGGGTTGGCTAGTATCAAGCTGGCTTTGGGTAGGGCTTTACCTTCGTTTGATAAGGTATCACCAAATAACACCCCTGCATTGGTGTCGTCTACGGCTAAGTCGTGCAACATCAAATTCATCATGGCTAGGCGGCGTGTGTCTGGTACTAGCTCCATGCCGAAGAACGTACCATGTTGGTATTTGTTGTAAGCCGCCTCGTCGAGCATTTTGATGTCATTATTCTTTTCGATTTCATGATGAGCAGCAATCAAGAACCCGCCTGTCCCAGCCGTTGGGTCTACTATGACATCATCAAGGCTTGGCTTCATAAGCTCCACCATGACTTCAATCAGTACACGCGGCGTAAAATATTGGCCTGCACCGGACTTCTTCTCGCTGGCGTTAATTTCCAGCAAGCCTTCGTACATGTCACCTAAACCTTCATGTTTGGCTGAATACCAATCAAGATTGTCGATTTCAGTTACCAACTTGTTCAGAGTGGCAGGTTTACGAATACAGGTAGATGCATCGGCGAAAATGGCTTTGGTGATCAAAGAGCCGTGAGATCCTAAATGGATCAGTAACTTTTTGTATTCTTCTAATCGGGTTGCAGCGTTAAAGTTTTCAATATCTGTCCAACGGAAACCTTCTGGGATCAGTTCATCTTGGCCTGTTTCTTCCACCATTTTTAAAAAGATAAGGTAAGTCAGCTCGTTGAGGTATTCGTGATAGGTTACACCGTCATCACGTAACAGATTACATAGGTTCCAGAGTTTGTTGATTAAGTCTTGTGTGCTCATTGATATCTACTTATAAGTTCTTTGTCACAGGTAAAATTCCTGCATTTTTAATCGGCATAGTATATAAGATTATGCCGATTGCTGTTGTTCACTGTCTGACCAAATAGCCCGATTAAACTGGTTGAGTATGTCAGTTACGGGTTGGTCAAATAACTTGGTCGCACGCTTAATACCGCCCATGTTTTTGAAAATACCTTCGTTAAGGTTACTTTCATCCACAACTATATTGGCTTTAATTTGCCCTGCGATGGTTTCAAGCCATTCTCGCTGTGGTGTTTTCCATGGTTGGCTGGAGAGTATTTTATCGAGTGCTCTATCGACTCTTTGCTCATAAGGCTCCAATGCTTCACCAATAGCAGCTTGACGTATATGACCAATAATTCTAGCGGCGATATCTTCGTTTTTAACTTCTTTCCACGCTTCTTTTAAATCTTGCTCACGGAATTCATTTTTCTCTAGTTCTAAGGCAAGCTCTTTGAGGCTATCGCGTGTGAGTTCCCATGGGCGCTGAATGACGGTTTGTATTGCGACCATTCGGTTGCTATTAGCATTCACAAAGCTGGAAAAGGCCGTTAAATAATCCTCAGGCTTTTGACCGCTACCGTAGCCCGTTGAAGTACCTGTTACTTCATCTTCATGGGTGGAGATCACAACGGTACTGCCACCGCCTCCTTTACCAGAGACTTTCATATCGAGTAATTCACCTAAACCTGGGTGATTCACAAACCAGTCGGCAACGTCCGTCAGTTTCATGCTTTTCAGCTCTTGAGCAAACTCTTTTGGTGGTTTGCCAACAATGCGCTCAAAGTCTGAGTTTTGGGACGGTGATAGATAATTCTTTTTGCTTTGTAACTTGGCAAGGAACTGGTCTTTCGCTAGTTGTTGAAGTTTAGGATCTGAACTGCCTGTGATTTCAGTTTCTAACTCCGTGAAAGTGATATCTACCTTGGTGACAACAGGTTTCATGCTGTTGACCTTTTCTAACTGTTTGTAGATATCGACGGCATCGAAAATACGGAAACGCTCTTTGGCAATCTCATCACAACGGCGAGTTGCACGGCCAAGCATTTGTTCAAACAAAATACGGCTGTTTACTCGACGTAAAAATACAAGATTACATATAGATGGAACGTCTACCCCTGTTGTTAATAAATCTACGGTAACGGCAATATTGGGTAGTCGATCATTTTTATATCGACGGATTTTTTCCAGCGGCTTGTCTGATGCACCAGTGATCTTTTGAATGGCATCATCTTCCACTTCGCCGTGGTAGTTTTCACATGCATCTTTTAAGGCTTCAACCACTTCGTCTGCATGTTTGTCTGTTACACAGAATATCAGTGATTTTTCTGGTGAGTACGGGTTAAGCGAATCGCTTTCAATCAACCACTTGCAAACTTCTTTAGTAAATTCAGGCGCAATAACCTTACGATTGAACTGGGCAACTTCAAAGTTTAGCTCATCAGGTGTGTTAATTAATTCCAATTCTTGAGTTTGTGGATCATATACCTGCACGGGTTCATTGATTGCGTACTTGATACCTTCGGTATTAAGCTTGGTATGAATGCGTGTTGGTGGTAAGTGATCAACAAGGTGACCATCGATAACCGCCTCAGTGTAGGAGTAGGTAAACACAGGATCACCGAAGATATCTTTGGTATGAAGTGCAGGAGTTGCAGTTAATCCGACTTTAAAGGCATCAAAATACTCTATAACCGCACGGTACTTAGACATGTAATCTTTTTGATCACGGAACTTCACTTCGGTTTCACTCAGTTCGCGATCAAGTAAATAACCCCTATGACATTCGTCAACAACGATACAGTCATACTGCCCAACACCTGGTTTAGCTCCATCATCTGACGGGTACATAATGCGCTTTACTAAACCTTGTACGGTAGCAACGTGAACTTTGGTATCGTCTTCTGGATTAGGCTTGCGCGCTTTTTCTGGCTCGATGCCTAAAACTTCAAACGTGTCGGCAAAGGTGTTGAGGTTTTCCATACGAACCTCACCAAAATCTACTGTCGCTTGAACACCTAATGCGCTTCTATCAACTAAAAATAGAATTCGGCGAAAACGCTCTGCTTTTAACAGACGATAAACCAAGGCAATACAGGTTTTGGTTTTCCCAGTACCTGTTGCCATAGCCACCATAGCTTTGTCTTTACCATCCTTAATAGCTTGTTCGACACTTAATATCGCTTTCTTCTGATAGTCACGAAGTTTAAGTTCGTAATCAAAGCTCATATCGTCAAGCTCGGCATTGGCTTGTTGAGGGGTTTGGCGCAAATAGGTTTTGATTTCTTGTGGTGAATACCAGCCTTTTAACGCTTTGCGGCGGTTGGTGTTGTCACGTACATCTAAAAACCAAATGCCACTTTCTTGTTCTAGCTGTTTCAAGTAAGCACGGCCATTGGTGGCAAAGGTAAGTGGTGCGTTGAATTCCCCCCCTTCACCATTTGAATAGCGAGTGGTTTCAATATCTTCTGATAATTGCTCTATACCGCTGGCGTATCGCTTGGCTTGGTCTATTGCTCCATAAACATTCTTAGCGGTCTTTTTCGCCTCAATCACACCAACTAAAGTCATGCCTATGAAAAGCGCATAGTCGGCAGGGCCTGATTGGGTAGGCCACTCAGCAATAGCTTTGTTCTTGTTTGGTTCTGGACGAGTGCCTTTTGCATAGCGTAAATTTTCAGTGTCCGCTTCCCAACCAGCATCGACCAACTGTTGATCGATAACAACACGGGTTTCTGCTTCATCCATTTCAAAAGGGGATTTTTCAATGCGCTTAAGTTCAGCCGCTTGCTCTTCTTTTGGTTTAGCTTGGAATGATTTAATAAATTCTTGGTTAGCAGCTTCAGCAGCTGATTTGTATTTCTCAGCTTCTTTTTCGCTTTCAATTGCCAGTTGTTCCCAAAGCGATTTGTCGGCTGCCATTTTCTCAGCACGATCATGCTCAGCTTTTGCTTTTTCAGCTTCGATGCGGCTGAGTTCTTCAGCCGTTTTAATACGTTCAGAGCTACGTTGGGATTCTGTTTTAAGTTGCTCTACTTGTTCTTCGAGCTGGCGTACATATTCAGATGGGTCTTGTGGTTTTACAAACTTTTTGATTTTAAAGCCTTTGGCAGCGGAACCGCCAAAAGTGATGTGGAACCACATTGCCAAAGCATGGCCGACCATGATGGCTTTTAGTGCATCACGGTGACTGGTGCTATCGAATTCGTGAGTGGCAGTATTACCAAGTTTGCGAATAGTATGAAATGCATCACGAACATTGTCGTCGAGCCGGAGGTTGTAATCTAAGTCACGAAGTAGATCGACTTGCTTGACATTACTACCAGCTTCAACACCTATGCGGGCAGCTATTGCTTGGGCGATGGCTTCACCCAGTTGGCGCATTTTGATAAGGGAAGTATTAGGATCAGGAGAGAAATTCCGCTCAGCGGACTCGGCCAGCTTGAACAGCCAGTCATGGTGCTTTTTCAGGAAATCGAAATTGCTTGTACTCTCCATTGTTTAATCCCTTTTATTGTTATTTTGCCCTTAGTGAATCGACCTATAAATTTAGTCCATTTATCAAAAAGATAATAACTGATAGTTATAAAAAAGTATCTAAAAATCATACAAAAAAAGCGACTCACTACGAGTCGCTAATCCGTCCAGCATCTTTAAGCTTTGAGTGCCATCTGAGTTCGGCTGCTTCTAGCCACCCAAAGACATCAATACCCATTATGCTTTCAATTTCATCAGAAAAATGTTCTAGAAAGTTAAAAATCTCACAGTGGAATTTTAGCAATACTTCAAGCATATCTAATCCTTCACGATATTTTCCTATATCGTCACCCAGTTCATCTTGGATCTGATTACTTAAGCTGATACCGAGCCACTTTCCGACTTCATCTCTGTGAAGATAAATATAACGGTCATATTTGAGCGACAACGATTTAACGTTATCAACCGTTGCCAATAGCAAGATTGTAGAGTCATCCTGCTCTTGCCATTTGGATTTCGACTGCCTTTTATATTTTCTAATGATTTGTAATTGTTGTGTCTTCATTTTTATCTCCGATTTTTGAACTCGGAGATAAAAAGGCTCCAACTGGGGAAATTATTGAAACTCAGGGAAGTTAAGATCTAATTGTTTATGCTCTTCAATCCATTGTGATCCCTCATATTCAAAAAGGCTATTGAGTATTGCCCTGACCAAAGGCAAATCATCAGCAGCAACACCTGCACCTATGTATTTCACTAAAAGAACATCTATGTACTGGTCTTTATCGATCAATTTCAATTCGCAAATTTCATCGTGATAATCCATGAATTTGTGACTCAGATCCTCAAACAGTCCGGCGACAACTGCCGCACTTAATTGCATATCCTTCATACTTTTTATTCCTTGTTTAGTTAGTTTCAAACTTAAAAAGGCGTGCTTTAGGAAAATTTTCCTGGTGTGTAGCTAATTAGTTTTGAGTTCATAAAAACTAATATGGAGAACACTATGAATATTGAGTCGAATGTTACTGAACTATTTGGCAGCCAGCCTGCGATTGCAAATGACGAAGACTTCCTCGTTCTATTAGACAATGATGAGGATTATATTTGTTACGTGCGAAACTACGTCAGCTCTTTTGAGTTTATCGTTGTTAGTAACAGCATAATGAGAAGACTGCCAAAGGAACTACAACCAATCACCAACGTTTTTGTTCCTTCAAGTTTTCATGCTTTGCGACAGTTCAAAGGCGATATCCGTCAATACATTTTGCAATCAAACCAGTTGAGTCATTTTTACTATCTGTTTAATAGCTCAATGACAGATTTCTTTGATTCATTATAAAACTAAGCCAGCATTCAGTTGCTGGCTTTCTTTATGCCAAGAAGTTTCCATGTTGTGAATCTATCTAATAGTAGCTATCGCGGGAACGATGAATATTTATATCCGAACCTATGTAGCAGCTACCAGATAGACCAGCCCGCCAAAGTCAGGTGGGCTTTTTCTTGACCAGCTTATCAATATGCCTCTGAGCTTCTTCATCGGTCATGCTCTCAGGCTTACCGCCTGACAAATCGTTATCGAGAAACATTCCTGAATTTAGTATGGTTTCACGGCTAAATATGGGCAAGTCTAATACTCTGCCTTGCTTTTTTAACGAATCACAACCTGCACATGCACCATTTATGGTATATCGAATCCAGGTTTTAAAATACTTGCGGTTTTCTTCGTTGTACTCAATTTCATCATCTTCAAACTCTTGAAGCCTAAGATCCTCTCTACATATCTTGCATTTCGGGCACTCATAAGCCGATATGAATGAGACTTCACCACACCCCTTAGCTTGAGCACGACGTTTGGTGTTTTCTTTTTTTAAAGCCACTTTTTCTTTTGAAGTCTGACGTGCCATATGGCAGTGGAAACAACCTTTTTTGCCAATTTTTGTTTTGGACTTATGAACATCACATTCGGTCTTACCCTCAAAGATCTCCATTGTTCCATTGTAATCATTTATTGAATACAACTTAGTCATGAATACACCGCGATACTGCCCCTTTTTTCTAAGCAGTTTTATAAAATTTAAAAATATTTCGCCATCATCACCAATTCAGAAGTAACGAAAAGGCTGACAGTGAAAACATTAACCCTCTTATTTAACCAATATGGTGCCGAGGCTGTGACATACAAGCAGGCTCAATTAGATTTCTTTAATGTTACCAACAAAAAGAAGTTCGGGGAGTTGATCAAAAGTAGCTACGAATTATCAGCGGCTTTGGACGACTCTGCTAAAAACTTCAGCCTTTATGGGCTGGCCCATTTGATCGATAGAAAACGAAATTTAAATAAATATAAAACTGAAGGTAACACTATGCTGAATACTAGAATTGGACTTTATGAGTTTTACGGCACTGCAATCATCGACTTTGATGATATCCGGCAAGAACACCTTGGCTGCTCACATGATGTCGCCACCAGAAAAATAAAATCTGGTGAATTACCACTTGTGACTTTTAGGCTGGCGGATTCGCAAAAAGGTAAACTGTTAGTTCATGTTGATGATCTAACCGAGTTAGTTGAACGGCAACGAGAGCGAGCGCGAAAAGAAATTCAAAAACATATCGATGAGTTTAAAGTTGCCAGCAAAGGGAATAGCTAATGTTTATAGTTGTTAAAATCCCTCACAGAGGCACACCCGACGTATTTAGTATTTTTGATGAAAATGAGCTTATCTATGTTGCTCACACAGTGTATGAGGGAACTTTCTACCGCTGCATAAATATCAGTGAAGCATTAGAACAAGATCCAGAGAAGGAATACTTCAGTGATGAAGTTTGGAAAATACTCGAAACTGATGGACAAGTTATCGAAGCATCATTTGACCCATATGGAAATAATGTAGAGTATTTCCGGTTAAATGATGCCCCTTCCGAGTTAGAAATCGCCTATGCAATTTTGACTGATGACATGCATTCAATGCAGGTTCTTACTATAAAAGAAGCTCAACATTGGATGCAAAAATATCCATCAGGCTACACTGGTCATCAGAGTGCCGAAGTAAGACGGGCTATTGAATATGAACTATCTTCTCTAGATGCTTTTATCGATAATTAAAAGTAAACTATAACTGACTTTTAATGAGAAAAAGGCTTTTAGAAACTATAAGTTAATTATATTTGACTTATAATCATATCGGCATTACTTTATATTTAAAAGTAAATAATAGTTAACTTATATGAGTAATCTTGCCAAGACAAACAGAACTGGTAAAGCGGTTAAGGCAACAGTGATGCCTAATTTATCAGAACGCTTTACCCCTATTCAGCTCGCTGAGGCGATCACTGCAAAGCGAACGGGTATGAAGCTATCTCTCGCAGATGTATCTGAAGCATTGTCAATTTCAAAGCCTACGCTGGTGAAAATAGAAAAAGGCGATACCAATGTAAAGTTAGCGAACCTTCTCAAGGTAATGGAATACCTTGGTCTTTCATTTAGCCTTCTGTCCGATGATGCTACTTCCAAAGAAGAAACAGGGGTAAGTGATGACTGGTACTGATCTAAATACCCTGAACGTTTATATCGGTCATGGTCGTAGAATTGCGGAAATAACCATTCCTGTAGGCTCTGAAACCGAATTAACCTTAGCTTACGAGCCTGATTGGATCAAAGAGGGTTTTGCTATCTCGCCCCACCTGCCTTTGAACGGTGAGTTTGATCACAGGGCGGTTCGGAACTTCCTACAAAACTTATTACCTGAAGGTAAAGGGTTAGAAGAGATCACGAGTAATACCACTATCTCCAAAAATAATACCTTTGGGCTTATCAAGATCATCGGCGCTGACACGTCAGGCGCGTTATCATTTACAAGTCAGAGCAATGAAGAAACCGAAACTTCATTTCGAGAAGTCACTAATGAAGAACTAATCGAAAAGTTAGCTCGTTTTAAGAATGCTGGAGAATCAATTACCTATTGGGATGGTCGTACAAGGCTATCAGTAGCGGGTGTACAAGATAAACTTAACTTATTAGAGATAGATGGCAAATTAGGCTTTGGTGAAGGTAAGCTTTGCTCCAATAAGATCTTTAAGTTTGAAACGGGTAAAGCGCCTTTTATTGCCGTGAATGAATTATTTACCATGTTACTGGCAAAACATTCGGGTATCGATGTACCAGAGGTGGCGGTACGGAAATATGGAGAAGTCAGCGCGTTTGTCATTAACCGTTTTGACCGTAAGTTAATAGCTGGGCAACAGCGTGTTATGCGCCGCCATGTTATCGATGGCTGCCAAGCAACCAACCTACCCCCATCATACAAATACGAGCGTCAACACGGTGATGAAGGCGACGGTATTTATATTCGTGATGGTGTATCTTTTCCGAAGCTATTTAATGTACAAACAACCAATGCCGAAGCGTATCAAACGCAACTTATACGCTGGATGACCTTTAATATTTTAGTGCGTAACTATGATGCTCACGGTAAGAACATCAGCTTCTTTGTGGGTAAACAGGGCTTAAGTCTTACGCCATTTTACGATTTAGTAAATATTGAAGCCATCATTCGTGAGATCCAAGCAAGACAAGCTGATGAAAACTCTAATTCGCCAATGGCAAACCATTTCGCAATGTCGATAGGTGAATATGGTGCAGGCAGTGCTGGTAATTTTAATCACCCGTTTACTGCTTACATGTTGGCAGACTTCGCCCATGAATTTGGTATATCACTCCCTCGTCTGCAATTGTTGATGAAGCAAATGATCAAACAAGTGCAAGCATCTGTTGATTTAGCAAAAGCTGATGCACTTAAACAGCAGTTAACTGATTCTGAAATACAGCATGTTGATACCTGTATTCAAATCATTGATGAATCAGTGGAAGAACTAAGTGCAGAAGTGGATCAAATTACGGAAATGAGCGACTTAATTTAGTGTGGATTTCTGGCTATTTCTGTTTATTTCATTAAAGTGGAGTGACAATAAGTAGACAGCGAAATTTGCAATTAAGAATTAAACTTCAATAAATCAATGTGTTAACCGTCATTTTTGCTTAGAGTGCATCCTTTCCAGCATTGGAGCGACTGAAAAACGATGATCAATGGATTGTGAAATTAACGCGGTCATAAAACAACTTGAATGGTGATTGCGCCTGATATGATACCAAATAATGTTGGTACATAAACCATAAATGTAATATTGTGAGGGTTTATGCGATAAACGTAGCCAAATGCAGACACTTTTTTATACTTTAGCAGAATAGGAAAGCTAAGGTCGAACTCTTAAGCTTGTAAGATTGGCATAAAACTAACTATAAAAAGCGCAACTTGAAAATAAAAATAAAAAGAGTAAGAAAATAAACCGGGATGATGAACGACAGGGAGCTACTGATAAGTAGAAGACACCGCACTGACACTCTGTCATTCTTTGCAATACCCAATGTACTCTTCGGATTGAACTTTGGTGTCCTTGCTGGAATGGCTAATACCTTCTTTGGTGTGCCATTATTCGGTGAATTCACAATCTATCTGGGGCAGATATTTGTACTGCTTTGTTTAGTTACGCGTGGAATTAATGCTGCCATTGTCGCGACTACTATTGCTTCAGTTGTCACTGCTGTAACGGCAAACGATCCTTATCTAGTTGTTGTCTTAGCCATTGAAATACTTTTTGTACACGCTGCTCTGAAAAGGGGCGTATTCTTATTTCAATCAGTCATGTTGTTTTGGTTATTGATTGGTACACCTTTACTTTTATTGCTCAATTTTTTAACCACTCAAGCAAGTTCTGATGTACTCATAATTAGTGCGGTAGTGAGAGGGGTTAACGCACTTATATGTGTTTCTTTAGCTGCAATATGCTTATGGTTTTTACCGCAAAGCTTTGTCCAAGCGACTTATAATAAAAAACCACCACGTCTTGCTTCATTGATTTTTTCTTTATGCATGCTGACCGTAACTCTTCCTGCGTTAGCCATCGCATTGTTTTTTGTGAATCAATCTGCGATGCAAAATCAGAAAGCCGTGTTCGAGTCTATGGATAAATTCTCTGACCGCATTATTTCTCAGGTAGACTCAGTATTAATGCAACATAAACAGGGCTTAAAAACTGTCGCTGAAGTGCTTGCAAAATCCGATAGTCTACCGACTAACGAACAGGTTCTGCTCGAATCCACCTTTAATAATAACCTTGCTTTCTCGAGAATTAATATCATTGATAAACAAGGCAATATTGTAAATACCACTAGCGTTAATTCCGCAGATCCCGCGTATTGGCAAGCGTCGTCCAACGTCGCCAGCGAGATATTTTTTAAAGCCACCCAAAGAAGCTTAGATTTTTATGTTTCTCAAGCCTACGCTTTAGGCTCTTATGCTGAGTCTCCTAAGGTCATAAGCCTTTCTTATCCAATTTTAAAGACGCTTAACAATTCAGAAAGTTTTGAAGGTGCTGTGCAAGGTATTATTCCTTTGTCGACCATCGACCGATTAAATGACGAACTAATAACTACCAATGTGAATTACGTTCTCACCGATGAAAAATCTAGAATTCTGGCGACCTCACTCCTTGCGCCCTACATCACACTTTCAACCCTGCAAATGGAATCTATGCAACATCCACTCGTTGACCGTGTGCCAGTAGTGAAACTCGACAATACCGAGTATCTTTTGTTGAAAAACACGACGAGTCAAGGATGGCAATTGCATATTTTAGCGAATACTGGATTAGTGACAGGCCCGATAGTCAATAGCTTCTATATGCTTATTCTTTCTGCAACCTTTGTAATTCTAGCTTTTGCTTTAGTGGCCAGCCAATTAGCCCGGAAAATTACTAAGCCATTAGAAGACATTGCAGCCCACTTCCCTGATAAAGCCCTGCATCCTAAAATAGTGGAAGAATCCAAAGTCAGCGACGAGATTGTAAAACTAACTGACCGACTCATCTCTTCTCATGCAGTAATGAGCGACTTTCAACAACAGTTGACCGAGCAAGTCGAAAGCAAAACAAAACAACTTAAACAGCTCAACCGAGAACTTTATTCGTTGGCACAAAAAGATGGTTTAACCCAGTTATTAAATAGAGCTGGATTTAATCGTTTTGCACTCACCTCGTTTAGAAACTGCATTCGAAACCATATACCTATGTCGATGATATTAATTGATATTGACCATTTTAAGCGTATTAATGACACCTATGGTCATCCATTTGGCGATAAGTGTATTACTATGGTTGCCAAAATATTACAAAAACACTGCAAACGCGATACCGATATTATTGGACGATTTGGTGGAGAAGAGTTTATTATAATGATCGTAGGGAGTGATCCTAAAGAACACCATACTAGGGTTAAGCTGATTTCTGAATCTATACGGCAACTAAATTTCACCCATGATTCAGACAGCGTAAGGATCACTGTATCATCTGGCATTTGCAGCATAATTGACGATTTTTCACTGGATTTTGATACTTTAATAAAGCTTGCCGATGAACAACTTTATTTGAGTAAACGTACAGGTAGAGATAAAACCAGTGTACTTGTTCGATAAATGAACGCTAGTGTCAGAAATGGAATTCTGATATATAAGTAAAGATGGGACAAAAAAAACAACAATTCCTTGAGAATATCCAGAAAGCACTTTTGCTATCGCTTCTTGTTATAGCGAGCAACTTATTTCTGGAAATTGAATTATTTGGTGATACTGAACTTCTTTTTGGTAGCACTTTTGTCATCTTGTCTCTGCAACTAATCCCTTTTCGATATGCTAGTCTCGTCTTTATAGCTTGCTTACTTTCCATGCATCAAACCAACCAGCTTTGGCAAGAGCTGGTAATGGTAACGCTTGAATTTTTTGCTATTGCTTATCTAATTCATCGGCGTTTATTACTTATCGTAGCTTCTGCGATATTTTGGTTATTTTTCGGCGCTCCGTTTTTGTGGATTTTGTTACAGTTTGGAGAGACGGGTTTAAAAGACATCAGCATTCTTTTGACCATTCATACCACCTTAAATTCGGTGTTAAATGCCGCTATAGCAGCAAGCTTGTTAGTGATTATTCCCAATTCTCTGCAAAATCAAAATATTGTTGGAAAACAGAACCGGCTTGCCTCTAACATATTCGCCCTTTGTGCATCTACACTTATGGTCCCTCTACTTCTGGTTTCTTTTGTATACACAGGGGACAGTGCTAAGGAATTCGAAAAACTAACCAGTGAAGATCTGTCTTCTAAAGCCTCCTTTATTAGTCAATTAACCCAAAGTTTTTTGAAAGAACATGAATTAATAATTCGACAACAGGCAGATTTAATCAGTTTAAATACACCGGATTATTTAGTCTATCAATCCATGATAGTGGCACAAAAGCGTAACCCAGCCTTTTACAACATTACCAGCACAGATGAAAATGGGCAGTTTTTGTTATTTGCCCCCGAAAAATTCAAACAAGACTTAGATAATTTATCAGAAGAGCAAAAAACCGTAGCCGACAGACAATATTTTTTAGAAGCCAAAAGAACAGAAAGGATATTCATCTCCAATACCATTATGAGCCGAGGGCTGATTCAAGGGCCAATGTTGTCAATTGCCGCTCCCTATTTTGATAACTCAGCATTTAAGGGCATCGTATTTGGCGCAATCAACTTAAACGCGATAAGTGACTTTAGAACAAAAATTGAAAACTTATTAGATGATTCTTCTGCAATAGTAACGGATAAAAATGGCTTTGTGGTGTTTACAACGGTGGATATTCAACTACCACCTATCAGTAACTTTATTCCGGTTACCACCTATAATTTAGCCAGTAAAAATTTGCAAAGTACCATGGTAAATAATATGAGCTATGTGTATGAGCGGGAAAATAATAGTTATGGTTGGCGTGTGTACGTTCTATCTGATGCCAACACCATGATGAGTCATTTAGAGCATGTTTATTATTTGGTAGGTATAAGTTTAATCTTAGTGTTGAGTATATTTTTAATATTCGCCTACAATTTATCTTCGAAAATTACTGAGCCTCTTGTCGCTTTGCTTAATTCAGATGGTGAATCAAAGCAAACAAACAAACCACTTATCAGCATCAGCAAAGAGTTCGATGATGTTGAATTAAAACTTAAACATTCTAAGTTTTTGGTACAAAACTTTGAAAATCGGTTGAAGCAGCAGGTTACGGAAAAAACCACGCAATTAGAACAATTGAACTTGCAACTAGCAGCCCAAGCACGAGAGGATGGACTAACTCATTTACTCAATCGCACAGGCTTTGATGAGCTTGCAGTTAACGCTATCAAAACTAACTATCGCCTTGAGCAACCTTTTAGTTTAGCTTTGCTAGACATAGACCACTTCAAACAAATCAATGATAACTACGGGCATCCATTTGGGGATAAGTGTCTTCGCGCTTTTTCTGCTTTATTACAACGAAACTGTAAACGTGACACCGACATCATTGGTCGTTATGGTGGTGAAGAGTTTATTATACTGATGAGTGGCAAAAATATAGATGTTCATCACCAAATCATTCAGAATATTCATCAACAAACTATGGGGCTGCAACAAAAGGTACCTAACAGTAATACCAATGTTAGTTTCACAGTAAGCATAGGGATTTGTAGCGTTTTAGGAAACGTGAATTTAAGTCTGTATGACATAGTGAAACTTGCCGACGAAGAGCTCTATAAGTGTAAAAGAGGTGGTAGAAACCGCATTGCTATTCGGACCTATGGATATAGTCCGGAAAACCCTAAGTAATTTTACTGCTCTGACCTGCTTTATTTGTTACAATGCTCGCAATTAATTGAATTGATTCAACGACTTTATGCAGCAACTATTCTATGTATTAAATGGTAGTGTATCGGTTTGTATTTACTTCATTAACACTGTCATTTGTGTAACTCCGTTACTCTTTTTTTCAGTGTGTAAATTAATCCCGATAAGACCGTGGCAAACATTGATGTCTAAAACAGTGGATGCAATTGCGACATTGTGGATAGGGATTAATAATCTTAATCAAAAGATCTTTTCGAGAACTCGTTTTACTTTGAACGCAAGTGGAGAATTGAGAAAGCGTGACTGGTACTTAGTAATTGCCAACCATCAATCATGGGTCGATATCCTTACTCTACAGCGGGTGTTTAATCGAAAAGTTCCGTTTTTAAAGTTTTTTTTAAAGCAGAATTTAATTTTTGTCCCCTTTCTTGGTCTTGCTTGGTGGGGATTAGATTTTCCTTTTATGAAAAGATACAGCAAATCATTTTTAGCCAAAAATCCCCATTTAAAAGGCAAAGATCTAGAAACAACCAAAAAGGCATGTGAAAAATTTAGGAATAGCCCAGTGAGTATTATGAATTTTGTCGAAGGGACTCGATTCTCGCCCAAAAAACTCCCGCAAAACAGTGCATTTAAACGACTGCTGCCCCCTAAATCCGGCGGAATTGCATTTGTGATGAGTGCCATGGGTGAAAGACTCAATAAATTAATCAATGTGACCATTTATTATCCCGGCGGCATACCTAGTTTTTGGGATTTTGTTTGTGGAAAAGTCAAAAATGTCATTGTTGATGTTGACACCATTGAAATTAATCAGTTGAAAACATCCGGTATTTTTAACGAAGGTTATTTTACAGATGAAAACCAAAAGCAGAAATTTCAGCAGTGGTTAAATCAATTGTGGTTACAAAAAGAAGATAAATTGCTGGCACTAGAAAAGGAACACGAAAGTTCATGTGGTCACTAAGAAGTATTATCGTTTTTCCGATCCATTTAACTTTTCAACTGATTAATTTATGTTGGTGGGGAAGTTTAGTCATTATTTTTGGCATGCTTAGATTGGTATTACCATTTAGATTTGGCAAAAAGTTTTTTGCTCGCGCTATGAATCGAATGTACTTTAGTTTCGGCGTATTCAGCGTCGCATTAATTAAGCTATTTAATCGCATAGAAATTGTAATAGAAATTGATGAACCCCTATCGAAACAAAAGTGGTATCTAATCACCGCCAATCATTCTAGTTACCTTGATATTATTTTGTTAATTGACTTCTGCGCGCCACGTATTCCGCCCCCTAAGTTCTTTCTAAAAAAAGAGCTGATTTGGTTACCTTTTGTCGGTTTAGCGGCTTGGGCCATGGATATGCCTTTTATGCGGCGCTATAGCAAAGCCTATGTTGAAAAATACCCGCATCTCAAAGGCAAGGATATCGAAACCACTAAAAAATCATGTGAACGCTATGTGGATGAACCTACAACCGTCATCAATTTTGTAGAGGGCACAAGATTTACTGCTAAAAAACAAAAATTACGTAAAAGTCCATTTTCACACTTATTGCGTCCCAAAGCTGGCGGTATCGCTTTTACCTTGGCGGTGATGGGAGAATTATTCAGTAATATTCTGGACATAACCCTCGCCTATCCTAAATCGACACACCCTATGATGGATATGCTAGCCGGCAGAATGACAAAGATTGTAATAGATGTACGTACGCTTCCGGTGACGAATGACATCATTGGTGATTACTTTGAAAATGAACACTTTCAAAATAAATTTCAAGACTGGCTTAATCGCCTTTGGACCAAGAAAAACGAACGTATGAAGATGTGGATGAGTTAAATGACTAATCAAGCTGCAACACTCTCTCATTTGGTAAATGAAGTATTAGAATATTTTGGCTTTGCCGCCATCTCTACAGAGGGTATGCTTTATCAAGCTATCAGTTTAGGCCTGTTATTTGGAACAGCTTTTGTCCTATGGCTATTATTCCGACTTTTAGTCTTAATTGAATTACCCATTATTGTCAAAAGAACCAAAACTACATGGGATAATCACCTCCATGAGTCAGGCTTCTTTCGCCGTCTTGCACATCTGGTTCCTGGGTTGTTTTTATTCTACTGCAACTCAACCTTGCATTTACAAGAACACCTAGCTTATGACCTGACCTACTATTTTTCATCCTTATACAACATTGTTGTTTCTTATCTATTATTACAGTCACTACTGACCGCCGTTGAAAAAATTTATGCCGAATCTTCGCTGGCGGAGAGAGCCCCTATCACAGGGTTCATTCAGGTAGGAAGATTACTCTTTACCTTGATGTTGGTGTTTTTAATTATTTCACTGTTGATCGGACAAAGCCCTATTTACCTTCTATCAGGGTTAACCGCTATTGCTGCAGTTCTATTGTTGATTTTCCGGGATACCATTCTAGGCTTTGTTTCAGGTATTCAAATCGCAGCAAACCGTATGTTTAACACTGGTGATTGGATTGAAATGCCGAAATATGGCGTGGATGGCGATATTATAGAAATTGGACTTACAGTGGTGAAAGTCAGTAACTGGGACAAAACAATTTCAACTATCCCTACTTATTCTCTGACCACAGAAGCAGTAAAAAACTGGCGTGGTATGAGTGAAGCTGGCGGCCGTCGAATCAAACGTTCGATCAATGTTGATATGCGTTCGATTCGATTTGCCACCGAAGATGATGTCAAGGCATGGAAGAAATTCACGGTATTGAATGAATATTTAACCAATAAAGAAAAAGTGCTGGCCGAAGATAGAATACGAATCGAAACCGATAAGTCTGACATCATAAACTCTCGTAGGTTAACTAACATAGGAACATTTAGAGCCTATGCAGAGCAGTATTTACTGCACCATGTAGATGTACACAAAGAGCTTACCTGCATGGTACGTCAATTAAAACCAACCGAGGTTGGATTGCCCATAGAGATTTACTGTTTCTCTAAACAAACGCAGTGGGTTATGTATGAACACTTGCAGGCAGATATTTTTGACCACTTGTTAGCCGTGTTACCAGTATTTGGCTTGAATGTGTATCAAAGAGTTAGCGATCGCTCTTCAGTACCATCGGCAATAGAGATAAAAAACACCAATGAGTAAAAAAAAATGCTGTTCACAAAGTGAACAGCATTTTCTAAGCTTAAAACAAGATGCTTAATGCAACTTATGAAATTTTTCGCTTATAGAGCGTAAAGCATTAAGCCTGTAACAGCGAGACCAGACACACCAAGAAAACCGTATTCGATTCTTTCTTTCATAGCTTCTGCACCCGACTTAGTAGACAGAAACCCCATGACGATGCAGCTTAATCCTAAAACTAAGGCTAGGATAAAAACAGCAAACTTTAAAGTGAAAACAATTTCGCCCATCTCAGATAATACCTTTGCATAATAACTGCTCGTATTATACTGAATCTTTGGTCTAGTGCTATGCTACTTCGGTCTTTTTTTTAATATTTATGATCTTGGTCAAATTCACTAAGAGTTAGTAATTTATACCAGAATAATGTCGAAATGATTTGATCTAAGTTACTCAAAAATCCGTATCTCTTTGTTTTTTAAACTGTATTTTTTATTGGCGCATGAATTGCTATGGTGAAATTCATATTAAAACAAAAAGATAATTTACTTTTTGTGCCCAAATTGTAAAGACGAAAATAATAGGAATTAATCAAATGAAAGCTATGTTAACCACAATTCTTGCCGTTTTAGCACTAATTTTATCCCCATTTACTAAAGCTGAAGCTCATGAATATGGAGTGTCAGAACAGTGCGATGTAAACATTAATGCTGAACTAAACGTTGCCGAAGATTTAATGACTATTACTTTGGACAATGGCGACATCTTAAAAATTAATGCACAAGGCGATACATGGAAGAACGGGTCACAATTATCATTAAATAGCGCTCAACGCTCGCTAACGCAACAATACTATTCTGATATCAAAGCGCTGGTGCCTGATGCTATCGAGCTTGCTAGCGATGCAATTGCGGTTACCAACACTGCATTGACCAAAGTACTTAACGGTTTATTCGGTGAAAATAATTCTATGGTGCAATCATTAAGTGAAACCTTATCTGAAATTGAAACCGAATTGCGAGACGCAATTTATCAGCCAGACGGCAGTATGCAATTTGGCAAAGCCATATTTGCTGAAGAAGGCAGCTTTTCTAAAAGTTTAAATACTAAGATTGATTCAGCGGTTGAAGAGTTAATGGCAGAAGCTATGGGACAAATGTTTGTGGTCATTGGCAAAGCCATGATGTCAGGCGATACAGATCTTGCCGATTTTGAAACTCGTATGGAAAATCTGGGTGAAGAATTAGAACAAGAAATCGAAGTAGAAAGTGCGAAAATTGAAAGCTCAGCGAAAAGACTATGTGACTCTCTTGAGGTTATCGATAATACTGAGAATGCTTTACAAAAATATTCAGATTTTAGTAAATTAGATTTAGTTAAGCTTAATCAACGTACATAGGATTAAATGGACGTCACTATTATTGGACTTGGCTGGTTGGGTTTGTCACTTGCCCACCAGCTGTCTCAAAACAAGGTAAACATTACTGGTACTGTCACTTCCACAGAAAAGGCCAAGCATCTTCAAGATTCGACCAATTTTAACGTTTTCACCTTTAACTGTTACGATCTCATAGAAGATGAATTAGCAATAAAATTGTTCGAAAATAAACGACTAGTAATCAATATCGCTGCTGGTCGAACAAAATTATCATCCTCTACCTATTTTAAAGCCATAAGCGCCTTAATCGATATCGCGGTTAAACATCAAGTTAAGCAAATAATCTTTATCAGTACGACCTCTGTTTATTCGGGTTACACTGGCATTGTCGGCCACAGTACACCCAAATGTCCCACCACTGAGTCGGGAATTGCCCATAGCCGAATAGAAGATTATTTATTAGATCAGTATGGGCATATGAGTTTAGTATTAAGACTTTCCGGTCTAGTAGGTCCAAACTATGATGGTAGTTTTCGTCATCCAGTGAATACCTTGGTAAAAAAGCAGCAAATAAGTGGCCCTGAATGCCCTGTGAACCTTGTGCATAAACAAGATGTAATTCAAGCTATCGCTGTATTGCTAGAACAGAAAATTTGCGGAAAAGCCTATAACCTATGCAGTTTAGAACATCCACAAAAGCAGCCTTACTACACTTGGTGTGCTCAACAACTAGGAATATCATCACCTAATTTCTTAGCTCAGCAAGAGCAGGATACTTTTCGAATCGTGGATGGTAAAAACGCTATCGAGGAACTGGGGATAGAGCTCGTCTATCCCTCTCCGTTTGACATGCTTCCAGCCTAGCCGATAAGGGCGAAACCAAAATATTTTTGTAATACTGTATTGATGAATATGATGAACAAAATGCTAGGAATAAAGGTGCCTAAAGAAAAGGTCACATATTTTTCTAACCAACTGCCTTTATAGTCTTCGGCTCCTTGTTCTAGCTCCTCGTTGAACGCAAGTTTCTTCCAACGGTAGACGACAAACAAACATATCAATAAACCATTCAATGGCAAGATAGTATCGTAGAATACGTCGTAAACCAGATCAAAAAAGGATTTGTTCTGGTCTGCATAACTGACAAATGACGTAAAGAAATCAACAAATCCAAACGATAATGCACACATAACCGAAAACACCACTAACAAGATTCCGCATACAACCAAGGCTTTCTTTCTAGAAACTTCTTTTTCGCACATAAGGGATGCTACTGGTACCTCGAAAATTGACACTAGCGAGGTGATGGCTGCGAAAAACACTAAGAGGAAAAATACGGATGCGATAAAACTTGCGCCTACATATCCTAAAGAACTCTGAAGCTCTAAGAATATTTGCGGCAAATAAGAGAAGATCATAGATACAGAGCTTTCACTTAGCTCGTTTGGATCTACCTCAGGATTAAAAGAAAATATTGCAGGTAGAATCATCAATCCTGCAGTAAAGGCTACAGCCGTATCTGTTAATGCAACCAATTTAGAGGCTTCAGGTAAGTTAGCTTTTTTATTAATGTAGCTACCATAAGTGATCATTATTCCCATGCCTAAAGATAGCGAAAAGAAAGCCTGAGACAAAGCGCCATTGATGACGCTGGCATTAATCTTCGAAAAGTCTGGAATCAGGTAGTATTTAACCCCTTCAATTGCGTTGTCACGGGTCAGGACAAAAATCACCAAGGCTACCAACATCACGAACAAAGCGGGCATGAGTACTTTGGCGGCTTTTTCAATGCCTTCTTTAACCCCACCTTGCAAAATTAAATAAACAATTAAAAGCACTAGTGCCATGTACAAGAAAAGCGAATTACTGTTGATGAAGGTACCAAAGGTACTTGGGTCGGCAAGAACATCTAAATTGCCCATCACGGACTCGACTAAATAACCGAATATCCAAACGGTGATCACCAAGTAAAATACGGCAATCATAAAGGGGGTGATAATTGACAACCAGCCTGCAATTCGCCAAAGGCCACTTTTATTAGATAAGTCGCTGTAAGCCCCGAGCGGGTCTTTTTGCCCAGCTCTACCCACCGTCATCTCGGCAATCATTACCGGCAAGCAAATGAAAAATACAAAAATAGCGTACATTACTAGAAAGGCGCCACCACCATTTTTTGCAGCACCAACGGGAAAACCCACAAGATTGCCTATACCCACAGCAGAGCCAGCTGCCGCAAGTATAAAACCTAGCTTAGAGCCAAACTGCTCTCTATTACCAGACATTATGAAGTCCTTTTGTTGTTTTTATTATTTGAACTTAAATGTTAACAGTCATTAACACTAATGTCTGCTATTTCTGTATTGGATTTGAGGATATTTTTTACTGTCTCTACCAGTTAATGGACTTAGCATCCCAGTCAATATAATAGGGCGAATTTTCAATCTTTGCTTGTTTGCAAATATCCACCAAACGCTCCGCGGTAAATTCAGGCGTAAAGAGCTTTTCAGGTTTAACATTCCCTTGAAATGGTGCCGATAACTCTGTGTCTACAGTACCTGGGTGATAGCTAATTAAGATGGTATTGGAACGTCTTCTTTGATATTCCACCCAAGCCGTTTTGATGACCATATTTAACGCTGCTTTCGCACTTCTATAGCCATACCAGCCGCCAAGTCGATTGTCTGAGATACTGCCTACTCTGGCTGAAATAATACTGATGACGGCCTTGTCTTTACACACAAGATTGACCAAATGCTTTAACCATAATGCAGGCAGAACCGTATTAATGCGAAAGTATTCCAAAAATTGTTCCTGCGAAATATCTTCCAGCCGTTTTTCGGGAGTTAATTTGATGCCATCATCTTTGTGCAGCACACCTAAACAGCAATATACTTGATGAAAACAGATTTTTTGCTCAGCCATTATTTGGGCGAACTCGGTAATCTCAGATTCTTCATCTTGCACCATATAATGACTAAACCTGGGATCTTGATGTTTTTTTTCGTTTCGTGACACTGAAAAGATATGAGCAATCTCATCATCTTTACTTAATTCATTAATAACAGCACTGCCTATACCGCCATTGCTCCCAATGACCAATACATTTTTTTTCATTTGCTGTTAATCCTACACTTATCCTCACATTCAGGTTTGCCCATCAACCACGCGGAAATCTTATGTCGATGACGCGCAAATAATAAATAGCCTTTATCTGCAAACCAGCGAATAACCGGCCATCGCAAAGGAGCATAAAGCCAGCCAAAACCGACTATCCCCCAAGCTCTGTGAGCGACATCCAAACCAAAGAGTAAGCGACCATCTTCTTCCATTCCATGAATACGCGCATCTAGATCTTGAACCGACAAGTGCGGATATCGCACCGAAAAATCATCTTCGGTGATATCTTCAAATTGAATATCGCCTTTAGTGTCACGTTTTTTCAATGCCCGTACTTCTTTCATACACAAGGGGCAACTGCCATCATAAAAAAGGGTAAACGCCATATTAACTCCTCAAAAAGATACAGTATTTACGTTAAATATTTTATTTTGGTTGACTTGAATTGAGCTCAAAGATGCCTCACTTTGTATACAATAATGAACATACAAGTTTAGGATACTTATGGCAGAAGAAAAAATTACCCTAGCTGGCGGATGTTTTTGGTGTATAGAGTCAGCTTTTAATCAAGTTGAAGGGGTTATAAGCGCTTACTCTGGGTACGCGAATGGACAAATAGACTCCCCATCTTATGAGCAGGTTTGTTCTGGTGATACGGGGCATGCAGAAGTGGTGCAAGTCACCTTCGATACAGACCAAATTTCCAGACGTGAAATATTGGAAATCTTTTTTGCGTTACACGACCCAACACAATTAAATCGTCAAGGAAATGATGTGGGTACGCAATATAGAGGTGGTATTTATTATACTGATGAATCTCAGAAACAGGATGCCCAAGCAATTGTTGAGGAAATTAAGCAAGCTCAAGTATATGAAGATCCAATAGTGACCGAAATAGAGCCCCTAAGCTCTTATTTTCAAGCTGAGGATTATCATCAAGATTACTTCAATAATAATCCTCAGAACGTTTACTGCAACATGGTAGTCGCGCCTAAATTGGCAAAATTTAAGAAGACCTTTGCTAAACGTTTAAAATCTTCCTAGGGTGTTTAAAACCATTCATTTTGGATTTTGAGTTTAAACAACAACGGCGAAAATCGTTGATAAAGTGCGAGGTTGCCCTCACAGGTCGCATTTTTATGATAGTTTCGCTTCCAAGGATCATTTATCAAATAAAGGGTATCGCCATGCACTGCAACGCCTTCCAAAGAAGCATTGTCCATTAGGTGCATGGGTTCACATCCTTCTCCTAATGATGGTGCATAAAAGACCAAAGGTAGTATCACTGTTGGCTTTTTCTTATTTAAGTCAATGATCCACAATTCATTGTCATTGCGCGCGGCTGCGATTAAATATCCTTGTTCATCTGACGCATAATAAGTGTCCATGCCGTTAATAGGATGATTGCCAGCATCAAAAGTCGGAATATCTAATTCAGCGTCTTTAACCGGCAAAAAGTCAGTGGTCGAGAAGGTTTCTGCTGTCAACTGTACTTCGAAAACTCTAGGTTGAGTATTGGCATCTTTCTCAACGCCTAAAAGCAATCTAGCATCCTTAGTAACCGCCAAGCCTTCGATGCCATCATTAGGAAAATTGCCCATATTATCATTTACATCAAACTGCACAGGTCTGACTGATTCAACCGATAAGTGATCGTCATGTTGCTTCAGTAATACCAATAAACTAGGGTAATCTGTAGAACCTGAGTTTGCATATTGCTGAGCACATTCTGGTGTTAGTGGTTCTCCTCTTGTGGCATCTTCTGTTACCCATATCCAATGATTTTGGAGTAAAGGATGTCGCACCATAGCTTCAAAGTCGGGCATACCATTTAAATAGGTGTAAAAACAGGAATTAACCACGATATCTTGGTAGTCAGTGATAGGGATTTTTTTAATTACCTCAGCAGACTCAGGATTAAACAGATGTAACCTGCGAACTTGTGATTCATCAGCGCTAGCATCAGATAATGAATAGATATAGTTTTCATCAGCAGATAAACCCGAACTCTGTGGGTTTAACATGGTGGTGCCATCTTGCTCTACTACCCAAACACCCTCTAGTCGTATTTCTGAAATGGGTGCTTTAGGGTCTAGAACGTGAGTTTCAACTGTCTGGCTATCACTGCAAGCAAAAACAAAATGAAGAGTGCTTAAAGTTGTCAATAATCGCAGAAGGTTTCCGTTCACTGTTATAGTTCCCTGTTTAACACATTAAACGCCTATTATTACTCAATAATGTGTAAATTGTAATGAATGTTTACATAAGAAACGCTAATCCTATGTTTTTGATCAAACTTTTTTATAACCACATGATATGCTAATGAATAATCGATACCTTTAGTTACTTTTAAAACGTGGTAAATAGTCAAAATATCCCGCTGATTATCGCCGGTCCGCAGTTGCGTCATTTGGCGAAAAATAAATTGAGTATATGGTATGTCAGTCGCGAGTTGATTGACTGCAAACCCGTTATTCAAGAAGTAGATGCGCCAACAAAATCACAAGTCTCTATTCAAGGCGTTCAGCACATTCATTGGCAACTAGGTGAAAAGTGTTTTATCAACTTGCTGTCAATAGATCTTGATTCTGAACTGGCTGAAAAACAAAGATATACTTATGATTTAACCTTTACTTATGAAGGTAAAGCGAGTTCTTTTGCACAAGAACTCCCTGAAATGTGTTATTCAGGGTATGCAGCATTCAGTTTCAAATTCGTATCACAACTTGAAAATGTGTTGCACGGCTCTTGTCGCAAAGCACATTATCCAGAACAAGATAGCCTACCCCAACTAGCCAATTTAGTTGCTCCAGATGCCAATGACGATTTACGCCCTGATATTGTCCTTTTCACCGGTGATCAAGTGTATGTTGACGATGTTGCAGGGCCCATGCTACATGCCATACAACAAGTCATTCAAGCGCTGGGTTTATTCGAAGAAGAGATTCAAGGGAGTAAAATACAAAATTCGAAAGAATTAATTGGTCATCCTGATTGCTTTTACCAGCGACAAAATTTATTACCCGAGACCGAAATCAATGAGGATTTAGAAAAGGTATTTTTTAAAGGCAAAAAAAAGCCTGTGTTTACTTCGGTGAATGCGCAAAACCATCTGATTGCACTAAATGAAATGATTGCGCTTTACTTGTTGAGTTGGTCTTCGCGGTTATGGTCATCAATTGACCTTTCAGCTCCCGATATTGCGACAGAGTTTCAGCCGAGATATGCCTCTGAAAAGTAGCCATAGAAAACTTTTGTAAGGGCTTATCTCAAGTCGAAAAAGCTCTGGCTCATGTGCCTGTGTATATGATTTTTGATGATCATGATGTCACCGATGATTGGAATTTAACCCGTGCTTGGGAAGAGCAAGTTTATAATAACCCATACTCCAAACAAATTATTGGCAATGCTTTAGCGGCATATTTTCTCTGCCAAGGGATCGGTAATCCTATTGATCATTTAACACCTATGATTGAGATAGCGAATAAACGCTTTGTATCACCTTCCAAAGAACAACATCAACTGTTTATCGATAAATTACTCGCCTTTGATCATTGGCATTACCAACTGCAAACCGATCCTCCAGTGCAAGTACTAGATACCCGAACCCAAAGATGGCGTAGCGAATCTAACCCGAATAAGCCATCTGGTTTAATGGATTGGGAAGCATTGTGTGAACTGCAACAAAATGTAATTGGCAAAGAATCTGTAATTCTGGTTTCGGCCGCGCCTATTTATGGCATTAAGTTCATTGAAACCATTCAACGTATTTTTACTTTCTTTGGCGGTGCTCTAATGGTGGATGCAGAAAACTGGATGGCGCATAAAGGCACGGCCAACGTTATGCTGAATATTTTTACCCATAAATCTACCCCACCCCACTTTACAATTTTATCCGGCGATGTGCATTATTCCTTTGTGTATGATGTGAGTTTACGTTTTCGTCGTAATAGTCCTAAAATATTGCAGTTTACTTGTTCAGGCATTCACAACGCTTTTCCTGAAGGTTTGATCAAGTGGTTCGACAGATTCAATCGGTTATTATACGGGCACAGGTCACCTTTAAACTTTTTGACCAAGCGTCGAAACATGTCAATAAAACAAAGAGATCCTGACAATACTAGCGGCGAAATTGTGAATAAATGTGCCATGGGTCTACTGACCATTGACCGACAAACAGGTCACCAAGAATGTAAACTGATTCTTGCCGATGGTAGTACAATCCAATTTAGACAACATGAATAGTCCGGAGTAGTTTTAATTGAAGATCGCAATATTTTACGGTTCTACCACCTGTTACACTGAAATGGCAGCGGAAAAAATTCAACTGGTATTAGAGAAAAACCTGAATCAGCCAGTACCAATTTTCAATATTAAAGATGTCGCCCTAAACAAAGCTGAGGATTACGACTTTGTTTTATTCGGCATTTCAACTTGGGATTTTGGGGAGTTACAAGAGGACTGGGAATCAAGTTGGGACGACATAAAACAACTTAACTTATCAGGTAAAACAGTCGCTCTTTTTGGACTGGGTGATCAAATGGGATATGCCGACTGGTTTCAAGATGCCTTAGGTATGCTACATGACGAATTATTGCAGTTGGATGTTAACTTTATTGGTTATTGGCCAAATGAAGGTTATGAGTTTACGGCTTCAAAAGGCATCACTGAAGATGGTGAGTTTTTTGTTGGATTAAGTTTAGATGATGAAAATCAATTTGACCTCAGCGAACAAAGAATTCACCTATGGTGCAAGCAGTTAGTCGAAGAAATGGCAATTTTATAATTAATTAATCAATTTTTGTTAATAAATTTTCGTTTACCGGATTGGCTTTTACATCGGATTCGATATACTATGTAATCCAAATTAGTAACAATGAGCTGTATAAAATGAAGAGAAAAAAGCACACAGCTGCTGATGACGAAGCCCAAATCGATATGACGCCAATGTTGGACATAGTGTTCATCATGCTTATCTTCTTTATCGTAACCACTACCTTTTCATCTGAAAAAGGATTAATGGCTAACCGTCCTAAGTCAGATCAAGAAACCAATACACCATCCAAGGCACTATCTATAAGCATAAGTGCAACGGGTGAAATCAGTATGGGTGGTCGTATAGTGGATGTTCGCCGTGTTGTTGCCAACACCCAAACCTATCTTGCAGAAAATGCGACTGACTCTGCCGCAATCCAAGCCCACGAAGATACCGAGCATGGTATTGTGGTTCAGGTGATGGACCAGGTAAAAATTGCGGGTATTCAAAACGTTTCGGTACTTGTTAAAGATTAGTTCGACGCGACCTATCAACAAAAAAACAGCCTTAACGGCTGTTTTTTTTATGTCTATTGTTTAACTAAGACGTTTTTTGGCGTTCAAACCACTCGTCATATGACACTGTAAAAGACTCATCCATGCAGTCTGCTGGATAAGCATATAACCCAAACTTTTCATTTTCTTGATGGATGATGACAACTGCAAATTTTGGCATTTTTGTCAGACCTTTGTGCATTGGGTCCCACACAGGTACATTGTACCCACCCAATGACATAACAGGCACTTCTACACCAGAAATTTTAGTTCGATAGGCTGATACAGGGTTTGGAATAACCGCATATACCGTATGCATTGGAATGTTGATTTGCACACCGTCCCACCAAAATCTTGTCACCCTTACTTGATCGAATAGCACTTTAATACTTTGAGGTAGCTTTGTTGTCATAAAAAAACCCTCTTGGCTAGTGGTTGGTGTTAATAAAACCGTTTGTTATCGCTTTCCTTATGTAATTTATATCCACCGTAAAGTGGGATAACTTTAATATTATTTAAAACTTTTGTAGTCGAATCATTTGAGCGGCAACCTGTTGGGGTTGCACCGACCTATATTTTTTCAATAATCCCACTAATAACCAATCTACCAGAGTTAAAAGCATAAATGCTAGCTTTTCTAGCAATCTATTATCTTTACGCTCTGCGACTATTAACGATGGTCGTACTGCAGCCGCATGTTGTAACTGAGGCATTTTCATTATGGCGTTTTCTAATTCTCCTTTTACACGTAAATAAAAGAACCGACTTTTGGCGTCAGCACCAACGGAAGATATCCATACAAAACCTTTGACTCTTTGGGCGCGAGAAAGTTGCGCGGCAATGTGTACAAATTCAAAATCTACCCGACGAAAGGCTTTTTTACTTCCCGCTTGTTTTAATGTTGTACCTAAACAACAATACACGTGATCAACCGTAAAATACCCTTGATAATCTTGTAAATTGTCAAAATCGATAACAACGGCCTGAATCTTTTTATTCGGGTCATGATAGTCTTTGTTTGAAAGCGGGGAGCGGACTAAACAGGTGACCTGATAATAACGCTCATCCCGACAAAGAGCATTAACTAGGGCTCTGCCGACGACGCCGGTTGCACCAAGTACGGTGGCACTGTATTTGTTATTCATATTGCTAAACTTTGTGTTACCCTTGGATAGGAATTTTTATAATAATAACTACGACATTATGAACAAAATCGCTTTTTTATTTTTTACTATAACGACATCCGTTTTTCTAACTTCAACCCTTTATGCATCCACTAAAATGAATATGAATATCGAAAGAATTCACGAATCTCCCTCTTTGTCAGGCGCTCCACCACAAAAACTGAAAGTGTCTCCCGATGGTTCTCGAGTTACTTTTATAAAAGGTAAAGAGAATGACTTTGAACGTTATGATTTGTGGGAATATCACATTGCTACAGGCAAAACGCGAGTGCTATTTGATGCCGATGATTTGCATACTGGGGATGAGGCATTATCTGATGAAGAAAAAGCGCGTCGAGAACGAATGCGTGTTTACGGCAGTGGTATCCTTGACTATCAATGGTCTGCTGATGGTAAAGCCTTAGTTTTTCCTCTTGGTGGCGATATTTATTATTTTAAATTAGGCAGTGAAAGTGCTGTTAAGCTTGTAGAAACCGAGGCCTTTGAAACTGACGTAAAATTCTCTCCCAAAGGTAACTATGTTAGTTTTATTCGGGATCAAAACCTATATGTGGTAGATCTTGCTACCAAAAAAGAAAAAGCGATCACCACTGAAGGTGCTGGCGATATTAAATTCGGCATGGCGGAATTTGTTGCTCAAGAAGAAATGTCACGTATGACAGGCTACTGGTGGTCACCAGACGAATCCTATATTGCCCTAACCAAAGTCGACGAAGCCCCCGTGATGAATATTACGCGCTCTGAAATTTATGCGGATAGCATAAAGATGATCGAGCAAAAATATCCAAAAGCGGGAACCGACAATGTCATAATTGAACTGGCCGTTGCCCACTTAGACACTGATGAATTGCAATGGATTGATCTTGGCGAGAACAAAGATATCTATTTGGCAAGAGTGGATTGGAAAAATGACAATACCCTCACCTATCAGGTACAAACTAGAGATCAAAAACACTTGGCACTAAATGCCTATGATGTCGCCAAAACTAAAACTTATACATTGTTGACTGAACAAAGTGATACTTGGATAAACCTGCACTACGATATTAAATTTTTAGATAATGGCGATTTTATCTGGGCTTCTGAAAGAGATGGTTATAAGCATCTTTATTTAATCGGCAGTGACGGCAAAGTTAAGCAACAACTGACAAAAGGTGAATGGGTAGTAGAAAGCATAAAAGGCTTTAATAAAAATACCCATACCATCTTCTTTGAAGGTCGCAAAGATACACCGTTAGAAAGTCATTTATATGCGTTAAATCTTGAAACTTCTCAGATTGAGCGATTGACAGAAAAAGGTTTCTTCCACAACACCAACTTTAGTAAAGACGGTTCGATCTTTGTTAAAACCAGTTCTAACATCAATACTCCACCTCAAGTATCTTTGCATGATGCCAATGGAAAACAACTCACTTGGTTAGACCATAACAAAGTGGAAGAAGGTCATCCGTTGTATCCCTATATGGCAAATTGGATTGAGCCAACCTTTGGCACAATTAAATCAGACGATAAGTCCACTGACTTGTATTACCGTTTATATACGCCAGAAAATATCGATAGCAAACGCCCTGTGATCGTTTATTTGTACGGTGGACCTCATGCGCAAGTAGTCACCAACGCATGGGCCGGAAATAGAGGTTTATTATTCCAGCATTGGGTACAAAAAGGTTATGTCGTTTTCTCCATAGATAACCGCGGGTCGAACTATCGAGGCAAAGCGTTTGAAGAGCCTATCTATCAAGCCATGGGAAGCATTGAAGTCACTGATCAGGTATCTGGGGTTAAGTTCTTACAAACACTCGATTATGTCGATCCTGAGCGTATTGGCGTTTATGGCCATAGCTATGGTGGCTACATGACCCTGATGACCATGTTCCAAGCTGGCGATTACTTTAAAGTAGGCGTCTCAGGCGCCCCAGTAACTGACTGGAGAATTTACGATACCCACTACACTGAGCGTTACATGGGTAACCCGAATGAAGTAGATGACAAATACACTGCTTCAAGCGTATTCCCTTATGCGAAGGACTTAACTGGTGAGCTACTCATTTATCATGGCATGGCAGATGATAACGTATTGTTTAGTCATAGCACCAAGTTATATAAGCATTTGCAAGATCTTGCTATTCCTTTCCATACAATGGATTACCCTGGCAAGAAACATAGTCTGCGAGGAAAAGCTACAGGCATACACATGTACAAAACTATTACCCGCTTTTTCGACCAACACTTAGAGAATAAGTAGATCGAAGAAAGAGCCTCTAATAATGAAAACTGAGGGGTTAAATGGTCACATATCATGATATTCAAATGGCGCAACAACGTATTGCGCCATACGTCCACAAAACGCCCATTGTAAGCTCTCATTTGTTAAATCAGTGGTTGGGACATGAGATATTTTTTAAAGCGGAATGTTTGCAAAAAATAGGCGCTTTTAAGATAAGAGGGGCGACCAACTTTATTGCCAAGTTACGAGAAAGTGGTGACGAGGTGAATAAAGTTGTGGCTAATTCTTCTGGCAATCATGCACAAGCAGTAGCGCTTGCCAGTCAAATATTTTCAATACCTTCTGAGATTTATGCGGCTCAAAATATTTCGCCAGTAAAAGCAAATGCGACTAAGTATTATGGCGCAGAGCTTCATTTATTCGACACTAGATTAGAGGCCGATGCTGCTATACAAAACGCAGCCCAAGAAGAGGGTATTGTATGGATTCCTCCTTTCAATCATCCTGACATTATTGCCGGGCAAGGCACAGCAACAGCAGAAGCTCTAGCACAAATATCAGATGTAGATGCTGTATTTGCACCTTGTGGCGGTGGCGGATTACTATCAGGCTCATACGTAGCTACAAGAGCATTAGCGCCCAATGCCAAAGTCATTGGTGCCGAACCCTTGCAAGCCAATGATGCGGCAAAATCTCGTCGCGCGGGCAAAATCATTGCCCTCGACGGGCCTGCTCAAACATTGGCAGATGGTGCCGCAACACCGAGTGTGGGCGAACACACTTTCCCAATTATTCAGCAAGTTGACGATTTTTATGAAGTTGATGAACAAGGGATCATTTATTGGACACAATGGTTACAACATTTATTAAAATTACATGTTGAACCTACAAGTGCTTTGGCGATGGATGCAGTTGTTCGATGGTTGTCAACGCAGAACAAAAAACAACGCGTGTTAGTTATTTTAAGCGGAGGTAACATCAGTTCGTCCTCAATGCATAAAATCTGGCTTAATGATAACCTAAATACTTTACCGAGTTTGAACTAGAGGAATGAAAATGAAAGCAATTACTACCTTACCCTTACTAATATCCTTAGTTTTTGTTCCCGTTTCTCTGAGCGCGAAAACCACTCACTTTACCAATATCAATGGTTATACACTTAATCAGCAAGGTGAATTAGTACAATTCGATGAGATGCTAATTGAGGATGACAAAGTCGTCTCTATCGGCAAACCTAACACCACTTCTGTAGACAAAGTCGTTGATTTACAGGGCAAGACCCTTATCCCTGGCCTCATTGACGCCCATGGCCATTTGCTGGGTCTTGGGGAAAATCTCACCCAAGTCGATCTCAGAACAAGTGAATCAGAACAAGCCGCTGTTAAAGCTATTACTCAGTTTGTCAGTGCCCATAAAACCGGAGTCTGGGTAATGGGTAGAGGCTGGAATCAAGTTAATTGGCCATCAAAACAATTCCCCTCAAAAGATTCATTAGACAAGGAATTTGCAGACGTTCCGGTGTATTTAAGTCGAATAGATGGTCATGCTGCATGGGTGAACTCTAAAGCCCTAGAAGTTGCAGGAATTAATGCGTCCACTCCTGCCGTTGAAGGTGGCGAGATTGTAAAAGATGAAAATGGCAATCCAACAGGCGTACTTATCGATAATGCAATGGATCTAGTATGGCAACACATCCCTGATACAAGCCTAGAACAACTTAGAAATCAGCTAGATACTGCACAACAGCATTTGCTGTCTTTAGGCGTGACTAGTATGCATGATGCCGGTATCAGTCAACGCGTTAGAGATATGTATGTTGAGCAAGCAGAAGCCCATCGGCTCAATCTTAGAATTTATGCGATGTTAGCCGCTACAGATCCTAATATCACAGAAATGTTAGCCCAAGGGCATTATCAAGATGAAGATGAATTTTTATCCATTCGCTCAGTAAAAGCCTATGGCGATGGTGCTTTGGGCAGTCGTGGCGCTGCGCTTTTGGCCCCCTATTCAGATGACCCAGATAATAAAGGTTTACTGGTAACCCCGCTAGAAGAGCTGCCAGCAGTGTTTGATTTAGTCATTGGAGAAGATTTTCAACTTAATTTTCATGCAATAGGGGATCGAGCAAATCGTTTGGTTTTGCAACACTTTGCTAAAGCATTTAAAAAGTATCCAGATAACAAGCAACGTCACCGGATTGAACATGCTCAGGTCATTGCGGTAGAAGATATTCCACTGTTTGTGGAGTACGGCATCATTCCCTCTATGCAACCTACTCATGCCACCAGTGATAAAAATATGGCAGAAGACAGGCTTGGCGCAGAACGTTTAAAAGGCGCCTATGCATGGCGAACGTTTTTAAATCAGGGTTCTCGCATTGCGTTTGGAAGCGATTTTCCAGTGGAGTTGGCCAATCCATTTCATGGGTTGCATGCGGCTGTTACTAGACAAGATGGGGATAATCAACCTCAAGGCGGTTGGATCCCTGAAGAATCTGTGACCCTTTTAGAGGCATTTAGAGGCTTTACCATTGATGCAGCTTATGCAGCATTTCAAGAAGATAGTATCGGCCAACTTTCACCAGGTATGAAAGCCGACTTCATTATTATCGATAAAGACATGTTTGCTATACCTGCTTCTCAAATCAGAGATATTCAGGTACAGCAAACTTGGGTGAATGGGAAGCAGGTTTTTTAATCTCGCCTGTAAACACCATTTATAAACAAGGTCAACATGAGCGTTGCAAGCAAAACCCTATTTATTGATATAGGGTCTTAATCCAACGCTCTTCATTGATAAACTGCCAAGCCCAAGATTTCCATTTTTCTTCTAGCCCAGCTTCAACCACTTCAGCTTCGGACATGCCTTTGGCTTTTTGCGCCTGAACATATTGATGTGTTTGCTCAATCATATCAACAAAACGCATCAGGTCTTGTTTATTGGCTAATTTACCATGGCCAGGAATAATCTTAGTGGTCGGGTCAATCTTCGCCAACAGCACTTTAATCGCTTCAATGTAACCTTCTACATCACCACCAGCGCCTAAATCAACATATGGGAACATGCCGTTGAAAAAAATATCCCCTGTATGCAATACATTGGCTTTTTCAAACCATATGGCGCTATCGCCGTCGGTATGCGCACTGGGTAAATGAAATACATGTGCTGTATCACCATTTATATGAAATTTAATGCCATCTTTATAGGTAATGACCGGTAACGATTGTTGATCAGCATCTTCTGCTGAAGCTAATCGAATTCTTACGTTTTCATGGGCAAAGATAGTTGCGCCTTGGTTTTCATGAAAAAATGCATTAGAACCAGTATGGTCGCCATGATAGTGGGTGTTTACTACATACTTGGTTTTCATGTCACTAATGGATTTTAATTCGGCGGCGATTTTGTCAGCTAATGGTGCATACTGATCATCAATAATTAATAATCCATCGTCACCCGCAGAAACGCCAATATTTCCTCCTGCCCCAGTTAACATATATACAGAGCCTGATACAGATTGAGACGTTACTTCAACATCGGCAAATCTATCTTGTGAAAACGCTACCAGACTCGTTGAGACCAAAGCTGCTATCACCAGTATTCTTTTCATAATTGTCCTTTATTAAGTTGTTTCACCACTGTCGTCGACGAATCTAAAACGCGAAACTTTTGTATCGTTGACGGTTACCATTTCACAGAAATGATTATACGGTCTAACCCAAAGAGCTCGATCACCATAAAGTTGTCGATATAACACCAGTACTTCTTCGGTTTCCGAATGTCTTACAGAATCAATCACTTCGTAGTAATTGCCTTTATAATGTTGATAACGCCCTTTCTTTAGTTGCATCAGCTGTTACCAAAAATATAGCTTGCCAATAAACTAGTGACAGGTGCAGCTGTTGGCTTGCCATGTTGCCAACTCATGTTTTCGACACCTGAGCCTGCAATATCCACATGTGTAAATGGTATAGGTGCAGGCGAATCTAAGCCATGCTTATCCAATCCTGACGCTATAGCTAAAAACGCCATCGGGAATTGATGTCCTCTAACAGTAGACACTGATGGAGCATTATTCGAAGACAATACATCATCAGCTTTTGTTCTTGGTTGGACAAATTCATAATCTTCACGATGTACCAGGGACTGATGACACATATCTCCCCATAGAAGACCTTGAGAACACAGTTTTTCGTTCACTCCAGATGCCAATGCAGGACCATTTTCTAGCACTGCGGTATAAGGTCCATGTGCAAGCATTGCGTGCCCTGTCAAAGTCGCAAAACTGAACACACTTGGATTTATTTCGTTGGCAGCCTGTTCCCTAAAGTGAGACAAAATATCCATCATTACAAGTCTGCCTTCGGCATCGGTATTACCAACACGTACTCTTACACCTGAATGCCCAGTAATAATTTCATCTGGGGTGTAGGCTTCCGCATCAACATTGTTTCGTACCGCGGCTATTTCAGCCATCACCTTAATGCCTTTGGGTTTCAATAAAGCCAAGGCATACATAAAACCAGCAACCGCTGCTGCACCGCCCTTATCTCGACTCATTCCCGCCATGTGACCATTAACTTTTAAATCGACTCCACCGGTATCAAAAGTAATGCCTTTTCCGGCTAACATAAGGGTTTCTGAGATTTCTCCTTGTCCGGTATAAGTCAATTGAATAACTCTAGGTTGATGGCGCTGAACATGTAATGAAGCTCGCGCAACTGCATGCAGGGCGGGATATTGATCGAACAATTGCTTTTCATCATCAATAATAGTGATATCTACATCAGTATGCGAGAACAATGCTTGGCAATAATCCGCAAAGCCGGGTGGTGCCATACGCTCTGGCTCTGTACCACATAAATCTCGTGCAACACGTTTTCCCGCTTCAGTCGCTATAAGTTGTTTAATTAAAACCTCGTCGGCACCAATTAATGCGATTTGTTGCACGGGTTCAAGACTATCTTCACCGAGTGATTGTCTAGCTTCCAATGGTTGGTATAGACCTTGGCACAACCCCAAGTAAAACACGCCTAATGCTTTAGCAAAAAGGTCTTTTTTATGATCGGGTAAATTATTAAGCTCAACGGAAACCACTGGTTTTGTGGATTTCAGTTCAATCAATAAATCCGCATGTTGCCTACCTAAATCAAATATTCGCCTTACATCATCATAGTCTCGGGTTAGCTTTCCCGTTGGTATATGTAACAAGCGTCCCCCGGGAAAACTAGAATCTAGTAACAATGACACTTTATCACCCACTCTAGGGTCTAGGGCATGCTGCTCATCCATTACATTAGATAATTCAGAAAACACCTCAGAACTCGATTGGTCTGACACAACAATAGATAAATCAAAAGAAGAAAAAGGACCCGATGACGCTAAGCCAATCGGAGCAGGAAAAGACATAAAATCTCCTGTGTAGATAAGTTAAACAATAGTATAGACAAATTTTAACTGTAATGAATTATCCGAATCTAAAGATAATTCAGAAACTTCAGTTATGAAGTTAACGCTAAACACGCTTTAAATAACTTCGTTTAATTTACACTTTTTCTAAATCAAAAGTAAGTTGATGGGAATCTTCTGGTATTGCGTCTACCAGACCAATATGTACACCTAATAAACGGGCTGATTTACCATTTCCTCTTTTAAATGCTTCATGTAAAAGGCTGGAAAAGATGTCGAGGTTAATGCTGTTAAATTTCTGTTCCTTAGTGGTTTGATGAAAGTCAGCAAACTTTACTTTAACCCCCAATTTATCAATTCGGTTTTCGTTTATATAGTTTTTAGCGCGTTTCTTAAGTTCAGGTATTAAGCGTTCGGACATGTACTCACTCAAGGCTTGTTCATTATTGAGATTTTCCGAAAATGTATGTTCTACTCCAACTGACTTTCTTATCCGCGAAACTTCGACACCTCTGTTGTCGATAGCATTGCATTTGCGCCACAGCGAAGCGCCAAATTTGCCAAATCGAGCGATAACATCCTTTTGTTCTAGCTCTCGAATATCTTTGCCCGTTAACCAACCAAGGGTTTTTAACTTTTCAAAAGTGACCTTCCCCACCCCTGGTATTTTATTTAATGGTAAATTATCAATAAAGGATTGCAGGTTCTCTGGGGTTACAACATATTGCCCGTTAGGCTTATTCATATCTGACGCCACTTTAGCCACAAATTTCAGTGGTGCAACGCCAGCAGATGCGGTTAAATTAAGTTCATCTTGGATACACTGCCTTATTTCCTGGGCAATCAGAGTCGCAGAACCATTGCAGTGCATCGTATCAGTCACATCTAAATAGGCTTCATCTAGAGAAAGGGGCTCGATAAGGTCGGTGTAGCGCTTGAATATACTGCGAATATGCTGACTTACTTCCTTATAAACTTGCATTCTGCCCGGCACTATAATCAACTCTGGGCATTTTCTCACAGCAATTGCCGTCGGCATTGCTGAGTGAATACCGTACTGCCGAGCAATGTAGTTGCAAGTGGATAGCACACCGCGGGTGCGTGAACGTCCGCCAACAGCTACCGGTTTATCAGCTAGTTCTGGTGCATCTCTGATCTCTACAGCTACGTAAAACGCATCCATATCAACATGAATAAACTTTTTCATTCTCGCACCTACACTGTTCATACATACAGTAAAACAAAACAACTTGTATTTGTCAATCTACGACTTTATGCTATAGTTTTTGAATAACTTATAACCAAGTTTTTATGAAGACACTACTTTTAACCTTAGTTCTTGTTAGTGGTGCGGTTTTCGCAAAACCGCCGGAAAGTACTATGCAACTTGGTATGGTTATATTTCCTCCTTTCACTATCGTGGATGACGGTGGCAGTTGTCAGGGCACCTTAAATGATCTGATGACAAACGTTTTCAAAGAGTCTACCTATAATTTCCATCTTACCTGTGCATCGCCTAAACGCATCTATAGAAGTATTACGAATAACTCGTTAGATCTTTCTATTAATGTAAAAACCACAAAAATGCTCGAAGGGCTTTTGAGTTACTCTGAAATTCCATTTTCTAGATTGACCATCATTCAAGGTCGTAATCCAAATGCTAAGGAAAAAAATACGGTTTCTTTATTGTATGGGTTTGACTATAACGGACACGCTAAGCGTTTAATAGACAGTGGGGTGGCGCCTGTTCATTCTAATTCAGTCGAAGTTGTAACCAATGCTTTTCTGTTAGGTAGAACAGAGTACTTACTTGCCTATAAAAGACCTTATGAGCATTTTAAACAGAAACTTGAATTGTCAGACACACCGCCCATTAAAGACATAATAATAGAAGAAGTGGATAGCATAGATGCCTTCATTGCTGTTAATAAGGGCAGCAAAGAACACGATAAACTTATCTCGTTGGTCAATTCTCGCTGGGTAAGAGCAGCAGACTAAAGAATCTGATTATCTTTCCATTCTTTAAGCTTTTCTTCTCTAGCCTCTTGTTTAGCTAGCCTTGCTTTTTTACGATCGCAGGGCTCAGGGCAATCACAAGCTTTACTAACGCCTAAAGCGCCAAGCCCACCACAAGAACCAGAAATGCTTTTTTTCTGAAAAATATAACCAACACCCATGGCCAACACCATAAGTAGAAAGAAAACAAACGCTAAAATGAATGTACTCAAAATTTGCCTCTAATGCATTACTGACACTGTCTTGTCAAAGGCAGTCGAATGATATTCTACGAAATCTTCGCCTTCCTTAACAACAAACAATGCCGGAATATTCTCTGATTCAGCGAAAGCTAAACCTTTTTCTTTTCCCATCACAATTAATGCCGTGGCCAGTCCATCTGCCATCATACTGGATTTATGAATCACACTTACAGCTGCCAAATTATGCTGTATGGGTTTAGCAGTAGAAGGATCGATCAAATGAGAATATCGAATACCGTCTTTTTCGAAATAGTTACGATAATCTCCAGATGTGGCTATCGCATTGTCACCGATAGAAATAATAACCTGAGCTGCTCTTTGGTTGGTCACAGGCTTTTCGATGGCTATTAACCAATCTTTATCTTCGGATTTCTTTCCTGAAATGCGCATTTCCCCACCAATATCCACTAAATAGTTAGTAATATGGTAAGACTCAAGTAAAGCAGCAATTTCATCTACCGCATAACCTTTGGCAATAGTCGATAAATCTATATACACATCAGGATGTGATTTAATTACAGCTCTATCATTTAATTGGAATTTATCTAGACCTACAAATTGCCTAACTTCTTCCACGTCTTCGTTTGTAGGCACTTTATTAGGCCTCATTGTAGGACCAAATCCCCAAAGGTTAACCAATGGACCAACGGTAATATCTAGCGCACCCATGCTCATGTGATGCAGTTCTATGGCTGCAGCTAGCACAAATTCCGTTTCAGCACTAATCCTAAAAGGAACGCCAGCAGGTGCTTTATTTAATCGCGATAGTTCTGAATCATTAATATAGGTAGACATTAAATTATTAATCTGTTGAAGACTTTGTTTAATTTCTAGATCTATCTGCTCTGTGTTAATTCGTTCTGCTTGAATATCATCGAGCACGAACTTGACGTTATACATGGTGCCCATGGTTGGTCCTGAAAAAGCAATCATCTCAGGGCTTTTAGGTGCACAACCAGTAACACTCAATAATGAACATAATGTTATTAGAACTAGAAAAAATCTGATACTCATCTCACAACTTAATCAATAAAAAAGGGGCGATTGCCCCTTTTAAAGTTACTTAGCGTTATATTATACGCGTTAACCGCCGAAGTCGTCCAACATAATGTTGTCGTCTTCTACACCTAGATCTTTAAGCATGTTAATAACAGCTGCGTTCATCATAGGTGGCCCACACATATAAAACTCACAATCTTCTGGTGCTGGGTGGTCCTTCAGATAATTCTCTAACAATACGTTGTGAATAAACCCTGTGTACCCTTCCCAATTGTCTTCCGGTTGAGGATCAGACAAAGCCACATACCAATTAAAATTGTCATTCTCTTTTTGTAGGGTATCAAAATCTTCTACATAGAACATTTCACGTAATGAGCGTGCACCATACCAGAATGAAATCTTACGCTTAGATTTAAGTCGACGCAATTGGTCAAAGATATGTGAACGCATAGGCGCCATACCTGCACCACCGCCAATAAACACCATTTCAGCGTCTGTATCCTTGGCGAAGAATTCACCAAATGGACCTGAAATCGTCACTTTATCACCTGGCTTAAGCGACCAAATGAAAGATGACATCTTACCCGCAGGTAGACTCAAATTATTCGGTGGCGGCGTAGCGATACGCACGTTAAGCATGATAATGCCTTCTTCTTCTGGGTAATTCGCCATTGAGTATGCACGAATTGTCTCTTCGTCTACTTTTGATTCAATGTCAAAGAAGCCGAAGCGCTCCCAATCACCTCGGTATTCCTGCGGAATATCGAAATCTTTGTATTTCACATGATGAGGTGGAGCTTCAATTTGAATATAACCACCGGCACGGAAAGGCACGCTTTCACCGTCTGGAATGCCAAGTTTAAGTTCTTTAATGAAAGTAGCTTCGTTATTATTAGAAATAACTTCACACTCCCATTTTTTAATACCAAATACTTCTTCTGGAAGTTCGATTTTCATGTCTTGCTTAATCGCTACCTGACATGACAAACGGCAACCTTCTTTAGCTTCACGTTTAGTGATGTGATCGAGTTCGGTAGGCAGAATCTCACCGCCACCTTCTTTAATGTCGACACGACATTGACCACAAGAACCACCGCCACCACAAGCAGATGATACAAAGATACCAGCGTCAGCTAGCGCACCAAGTAACTTACCGCCAGGAGAAGCTGTTATAGCCTTATCTGGATCGTCGTTAATGATGATTTGAACATCACCACTGGGCACTAATTTTGATTTTGCAAAAGTGATGATAAGTACAAGTACCAACACTATTGCGATAAACATACCTACGCCAAGGTAGATTTCAGACTGATTCATGATTTAATCCCCCTTACAACGATATACCAGTGAAAGACTGGAAGCCTAATGCCATTAGACCAGCAATCATAAACACTGAACCTAGACCGCGAAGGCCATCCGGTATATCTGCGTATTTTAACTTCTCACGAACAGATGCTAATAAAACAATAGCAATTGCCCAACCTAAACCGCTTCCAACGCCGTAAACAACACTCTCACCTAGGGTGTATTCACGTTGAACTGCAAACGCCACACCACCGAATATTGCACAGTTTACGGTGATTAGCGGCAAGAAGATCCCTAGCGCGTTGTATAAAGCAGGGAAAAACTTGTCAAGTAACATTTCCAGAATTTGTACCAAGGCGGCAATTACACCGATAAAGGTTAAGAAGTTTAAGAAACTTAAATCAGCATCAGGGAATCCAGCCCATGCTAATGCGCCAGGAGCTAAGATGTTTACATAAATAATCTGGTTAACCGGTACTGAAATACCTAGTACCACGATTACAGCAACGCCTAAACCCATTGATGTTTTGACTTTCTTAGATACCGCGAGAAAAGTACACATACCTAAGAACAGAGACAAAGCCATGTTTTCAACGAAAACAGCTCTAATAGCTAATGCAATATAATGTTCCATAGTAACTATTCCTTAGGTTCTACTTGTTCTGGACGAATGGTACGAATAAACCAAATCATCAGACCGATTAAGAAGAACGAACTGAAAGGTAGAATCAACAAACCGTTACCTTGATAGAACCCACCATTTTGAACAAGAGGAAGGATTTCAAATCCAAGGATAGTACCAAAACCAAATAACTCTTTAATGGTACCAATTACGATTAGGATAAATGAATAACCCAAGCCGTTCCCTATGCCATCTAAGAAACTCATCATAGGAGGGGACTTCATTGCATAAGCTTCAGCACGTCCCATTACTATACAGTTTGTAATAATCAAACCAACAAATACAGACAGCTGCTTAGAGATTTCATATGAATAAGCTTTCAAAATTTGGTCAACAACAATTACCAAGGATGCAATTATGGTCATTTGCACGATGATACGTACGCTTGACGGAATATGATTCCGGATAATTGAAATAAACAAATTTGAAAACGCAACTACTGAAGTTAGTGCCAATGACATAACCAAAGCAGTTTCAAGTTTAGTTGTAATCGCCAACGCAGAGCAAATACCAAGTACATGCAATGCAATGGGGTTACTATCGATTATTGGCCCGAAGAGGGCTTTTTTCATTTCTTTAGTATCAGCCATGTTCGTGCCCTATGATTTCCAAGATTGGTTAGTTAAATAGCTTTTGTAGCCGTTTTCACCAGCCCAGTATCTTAACGTATTTTCAACACCGTTACTGGTTAAGGTAGCACCAGAAAGTGCATCCACAGCATATTGCTTGCGACTATCAGGGATACTCTTATCAACAGAAATAGCTACATCACCAGAATCATCATATAACTTTTTACCATCCCACTTGGCTTGCCAATCAGGGTTTTGAACTTCACCACCCAATCCTGGCGTTTCTTTGTGTTGATAATAAATCAGTTCACGGATTGTTTCGCCATCGTTATCTACCGCTAAGAATCCGTACATCAAATCCCATAGTCCACTGCCATGTACTGGCAAAACGATGCGAGTGATATTACCATTTTCGTCTTTTATATGATAAACACTAGCAACTGTTGCACGACGTTGGAAACCGACATTACTATTTTCAACTCTTACTGTGTAGTCAGGATTATTAGCCGCTTTGTACATGTCATAGTCATCGAAAGGCTCGTCAACATATTGACCAGTAGCAATATCAATGAACTTCTCTTCTACACGGTTGCTATACACTTCAGCGACTTGTTCATTGTTACTTGCCAAGTCAATTAGTCCAGCAGCTGTTAGTATATTGGTTTTTTTATCCAAGGCTGCGTTTGTTTCTTGCAATGAGCGAAGACCAACAGCAGAACCCGAAACGATAATTGAACAAACCAGACAAACTGCAACGACAACGCCGATAGTTTTTCCTAAAGTTTCTTTTTTAGCCGACACGAGCAACCCTCCGTTTAATATTGCTTTGGGCAACAAAATAATCAAATAGAGGCGCCCATAAATTAGCGAACAGTATCGCAAGCATAATGCCCTCTGGGAAAGCAGGGTTTATTGCGCGAATAAGGATTGTCATAAATCCGATGAAGAAACCATACATCCATTTTGCTTTATTGGTGAAAGATGCTGACACCGGATCTGTTGCCATAAAGAACATACCGAACGCCAAACCACCAATGACATAATGGTAATAGAAAGGCAGGTTAAACATTACATTGGATTCTGAGCCGACTATATTCAGAAGTCCACCGAAGAAAGCTACACCTAAGGCAACACCACTCACGATACGCCAGCTAGCAATTCCCATGTATATTATAAATAGACCACCCAGCATAATAGCCAAGGTAGACACTTCACCAACTGAGCCTGGAAGGTAACCTACAAAGGCATCCCAGAAGTTTAACGCAGGTTCGCCATTAACGTAGCCAGTTTCAGCGGCAGTAAATTTACTTAACCAAGTTGCACCAGAAACACCGTCAGGCATTTGCGCAGCAATCCATACTTTATCACCTGAAATTTGTGCAGGATAAGCAAAGTATAAGAACGCGCGACCAGCAAGCGCTGGGTTAAGGAAGTTTCGACCAGTTCCACCAAAGATTTCTTTAGCGATAACTACACCGAAGGTAATGCCTAAGGCTACCTGCCATAAAGGTATAGTTGCTGGCAATGTCAATGAAAACAGAACCGAGGTTACAAAGAAACCTTCGTTGACTTCATGTTTACGGATTGATGCAAAAAGTACTTCCCAAAATCCACCCACAATGAATGTTGTTGCATAAATTGGAATGAAGAAGCAAGCGCCATAGAACATAGCACCCAACACTCCCGTACTGGCGTCTAGAGTGCCACCTAATGCTGTGAACAATGATGCTTGCCACATATCAGGTAATGCACCACCAAGAGCAATTGCATCTTGTGCTTGAACACCAACATTGTACATGCCGTAGAACATCGCAGGGAAAGTCGCCATCCATACCATAATCATGATACGTTTAAGGTCAATACTGTCTTTTACGTGGGTAGTAGATTTATTTACTTTACCCGGTGTATAAAAGATAGTCGCTGCCGCTTCGTAAAGGGCATAGAATTTTTCGTACTTACCACCAGCTTCAAACTGGGGTTCGATTTTTTCTAAATATGCTTTTAAACCCATCTTAACCCTCTGCTTCAATTTTGGTTAAACAATCACGCAAGATCGGACCGTAGTCATACTTGCCTGGGCAAACGTAAGTACAAAGCGCTAAATCTTCTTCATCAAGCTCCAATGCACCCATTTGTTGGGCACTATCAGTGTCACCTGAAATAATATCTCTCAACAGCATCGTCGGTAAGATATCTAATGGCATGATTCGCTCATAATTACCAATAGGTACCATAGAACGCTCAGAACCATTAGTGGTAGACGTCATGTCGAATTTCTTCTTACCTGCCAAGTGACCAAGATAAGCGCGAGTTACTGAATGTTTATCAGAGCCTGGCGTTATCCATCCAAGGAAGTGTTTCTCAGTATCTTCTTTTATCAAAGACACTTGTAAGTGGAAACGCCCAAGATAGGCGTGAGGTCCTGCAGCTTTAACACCGTTTAGCACTGAACCTGAAATCACGCGTACAGGTGCATTTTCATATTGTCCCTGCGTTAGCTCAACAACATGAGCGCCAATTTGTGTTTTTACAATTTTGGGCTTGCTCGCCATTGGGCCTGCAATAGACACCACACGAGACACGTCTAACTCACCAGAAGTTAGCGTAGCGCCTATAGCGATAGCGTCTTGGTAGTTAACATGCCAAACTTTTTTATTTTGACCTACAGGGTCCAAGTGATGGATTGCAGTTCCAACTAACCCTGCTGGGTGAGGACCTGAAAACTCATGAACTTCAGCTTTATCGCTAGCCACATTTACAGTAGTGCCAGCTGCTTTAGTTACAAACACCTTACCATCTGTAAGACGCGACAAGGCAGCAATGCCGTTATCGAAGTCTTGTTGGCGTTCAGCAATCACAATAGCAGGATCGACTGCAAGGGGGTTTGAATCTATCGCGGTAACGAAAATAGAATGTGGAGTAGAATCAACGGCAGGGGCTTTACTGTATGGACGAGTTCGAATACATGTCCATAAGCCTGATTCTATTAAAACATCCACAATCTCTTGGCGATCTGTAGACGCTAGGCTAGCAGCTTCGAATTTTTTAAATTCGACTGATTCCTCACCTTTAATGCCAATAACTACTGATTGTAAAACACGTTTTGCGCCACGGTTAACTTCTACAACTTCACCAGAAGCAGGAGCAGTATATTTGACACCAGGATTTTTCTTATCCTCAAATATTAACTGCCCTTTCTTAACCATATCACCGACTTGCACGTGCATAGTCGGACGCATACCATTATATTCCTCTCCAAGTATGGCTGCCTTAGAAACCGAGACTGTGTCTACGATTTTTTGTTCTGGCGCGCCTGTAATTGGAAGGTCTAGACCTTTCTTTATCTTTATCATACGCAATTGACTACTCTTAAATAGAAACCAATTTAAACGTGCCTACACATTAAGCGCGTTTAAATTAGCACCTATTCCATTAGATATTTTAGCCTACACACATAAAAACACTTGTCTAAGTATAGCTCCCTAAACAAACTGCTTCTCTGTTGTTTTTAATTACATTTTTGACACCAACGCCAATATTCCGCGAGAAAATGAAAGCGTGGAAACGCATTGGGCGTTTGAGTGGCGCGATTTTAGCACTAACCAAGCATAAAACGCTAACGGAATTATACCAATAGCTTAATATTTCTGACAATTTTGTTAAGTTTACATTCCAGTTGCCGTTTTGCCACAAGAGTTACAAAGGAAATCACTAAAATTCTTGAATTTGTTGCAATTATGTAAACGGCCAACTGAAAAATCAGTAGCCGTTTCATAAAACCTTAGGTTTTCCCCTAAATACGCACTCATTATTCGCTAAAGACTCAAATTCGTTTATCACTAATTCACAAGGTTTGTTGTAGACAGTCCCTTAAAAAAAACGCCAACCAAAGTTAACGATTTTCATAATAGGCTTGCTCTGACATCTGGTGATACTTTTTCACGCCTTGATAAAACGCCTCATATGAAGTGTATACTTTGTCAAACATAGGATCTTCAGCTCGCTTTTCCTGCATGACTTTTTTTGTTGCCACTTTTAACGCTTCGATTACGTCTGCTGGCAAAGGTCTTACATCCACATTATGCTCATCTTGCAGTTGCTGCATTGCTTTGTAATTGGCCTGGGTATATTCATCTAACATATCTTGGTTGACCGCTCGGGTCGCAACTTCAATAATCTTTTGGAGGTCTTGAGGCAAACCTTCATATGCAGCTTTGTTAACGATAAATTCTAGCGTAGTTCCTGGTTCATGCCAGCCACTGTGATAATAATATTCGGCAGCTTTGTATAAACCGAAAGTTTGATCGTTGTAGGGTCCTACCCATTCTGTTGCATCTATAGCACCTGTTTGCAAAGCAGTAAAAATTTCTCCTCCGGTCAAAGTTACGGGCAAGCCCCCAACTTCTTTAAATACTTCTCCTCCTAAACCAGGAATCCGCATTTTTAATCCTTTGAGATCGTCTATAGAGTTAATTTCTTTTTTAAACCAACCCGCCATTTGCACCCCAGTGCTACCGCCGGCGAAAGGAATGACGCCAAAGGGCTCATATAACTCGCGCCATAATTCTATTCCTCCGCCATACTGTAACCATGAATTCATTTCAGTTACGTTCATACCAAAAGGAATCGCAGAAAATATTGGCGCAGCGGGAATCTTTCCTTTCCAATAATAGGCACCTGCATGTCCCATTTCAGCGCTGCCACTAGACACAGCGTTAAACACTTCGAACCCTGGTACAAGCTCACCTGCACCATAAACGGTAACTTGAAGCCTTCCCCCTGACATTTCATTCACATAGGTAGCAAATGTTTCTGGGGCCCTGCCTAAACCGGGAAAGTTCTTAGGCCAAGAAGTGACTAACTTCCATTTATAAACTTTAGTTTCTGTTGCTGTGGGTGTTGCTTTTTCGTCACCACCACAAGCCCATAGCATTCCAACTAGCATTACAAGACTAATTATTTTAAGAATATTTTTCATTACCTAACTCCTTCTATTGCCTAGTTATCCGGATAAATTTTATCTGGAAGCCAAGTCACCAATTCTGGCCATACTGCTAATAAAATAAGCAAACTTAATTGAATGATGATAAATGGGATTACACCTTTATAAATGTGTTCTGTTTTCACTACCTCGGTTGCAACTCCTCGCAAATAAAACAAAGCAAAACCAAACGGAGGTGTTAAAAAGGAGGTTTGTAAATTAACCGCTATCATAATGCCCAGCCATAAAGGATCTACACCCATGACAATTAGTATAGGTGCTACAATTGGGACTACAACAAAGGTGATTTCGATAAAATCTAAAATAAATCCTAGTAAGAATATGATTAGCATGACCAACAAGGTTGCCGTGACTACCCCACCAGGCATCTGCGTAAAGAAGGTTTTGAGCAAATGCTCACCACCAAAGCCTCTAAAAACCAACGAAAAGATACTGGCACCAATTAAAATCAGAAATACCATGCAAGTTACTTTAGTCGTTTCTAGGGAGACGTGTTTAAGATTTTCTTTGTTTAATGCACGTTTAAATGCAGCCAAGACGAGAGCTCCAACAGCGCCAACACCAGCAGCTTCTGTCGGAGTAGCATAACCTAAGAGTATTGAACCCAAAACCGTCACTATAAGTAACAGCGGCGGCACAAGAGCTTTTAATAAATTAGCCAGTGAGCCATGTTCGTTTTCTTGTCCTTTATCAGGGATTTGGTGGGGAGAAAAAACGCTGACTCCCCATAAATAACAAAGGTACATTACGACTAAAATTAATCCTGGAATTATTGCTCCAACAAACAAGTCCCCCACAGATACGCTATCCGGTGAAAATATTCCCATATCTAATTGGGCTTTTTGATATGCACTACTTAGCACATCCCCCAATAAAACCAGTGCAATGGACGGCGGGATAATTTGCCCTAAGGTGCCTGTAGCACAAATGCTTCCTGTTGCTAAGGCAGGTGAATAGCCACGTTTCAACATGGTTGGAAGGGACAACAACCCCATAGTGACCACGGTTGCGCCCACTATGCCGGTGCTTGCCGCCAACAACATACCTACGATGACTACGGAAACGCCCAGACCGCTTTTGAATCGACCTAACAACGCTGACATCGAGGTTAATAGATCTTCTGCTATTTTTGCGCGCTCTAGCACTATCCCCATAAACACGAAGAGCGGCACTGCTATCAAGGTAGTATTACTAACAATTCCGAATAATCGAGAGGGTGCAGTTAACAGATAATTTGCATCGAAAACCCCAAATAAAGCACCTAGTCCGGCAAATATCAAAGACACGCCAGCCAATGTTAATGCCACAGGGTATCCTAAAAGTAATGCACCACAGACACCGACAAATAGGAGTAGAGATAACCATTCCATTAAGGTGTCTCCTTGATTACGCTTGGCGTATTTAAAAGCGACAAGGTGTGTTTGATAATTTCAGAAACAGCTTGGATCACCAAACTCAAGGAAAATAAAAATATGAAGGTTTTAAGTAAAAACACCAAAGGTAGCCCTCCAGGCTCCATGCTCCCTTCAAGCAGAGACCAAGATTCGGCAACATAATCAATACACACAATTGCAATATACAGGCTTACAGGCAACATAAAACACAAGCTACCGAGTAAGTTTACCCAAGTTTTTTTGCGATTAGTGAACCTGCGGTAAAATATATCGACTCTTACGTGACCATCCTGTTGATAGGTATAAGCTGCGCCGAGTAAAAATACTGCGGCATGAAGATAGGTCACCGATTCCTGAAGTGCAATCCATCCGAGGTTAAAGCCATAACGCAATACCACAATAATGAACATTAATAGCGCCATCACAATAGTGGCATAACTAATAAACCGCCCCATGAGACTATTAATACTGTCTATGAACGCAGATATTTTAAGTAACATAATGAATTAGTGTTATTTTTTTGTAGCCGCATTGTGTCACAAAGTTAAACACTTGAAAATCTTAGAAAGGGGTTTTAATTAGAATCAGAATGATATTGTGTAGATTGTTGAATATTTGAGTCAGACTGAGTCAGCAAGCTCTCGCTTGCTAACTCTAAAATAATAAAACTAGGCGTTTACTTCCAATAGTTCTATATCAAATACCAAGGTTGAATATGGACCAATTGCAGCACCTGCACCTTGCTCCCCATAAGCGAGATGATGAGGAATATGCAAGCGCCACTTATCACCAACAGACATAAGTTGAAGGGCTTCCGTCCAACCTTTAATAACACCATTTACTGGAAATTGAGCAGGTTGACCTCTGTCATAACTGCTATCAAACACGGTTCCATCGATTAGGGTGCCATGATAATGAGTGGTTACTGTAGATGCAGCAGAAGGGCTGGCGCCGTCGCCTTTTTCTAACACTTCGTATTGAAGACCAGACTCGGTTACTGTAATTTCATCTCTTTTAGCATTTTCCGCTAAATAAGACTCACCTTCGGCAACCACAGCAGCAAATTGTTCTTCTTTTGCCGCTTGCATGCGTTGATGAATTTCATTAAAGGCAACACGTAGCTCATCATTGCTTACTTGAGGCGCTTGACCGCCAAAACCGTCTTGTATACCCGCAATAACTACCTCTAAAGCCATACCTTCAAATGGATTAGATGCTAGTTGTTGACCCATTTGATAACCGATACCATAACTGGCATGCTCTTCGATACTAGAATATTTTTCGCTCACAAAAATCCTTGATTGTTTTTCTAAAGTTTAAAGATATAAGAATACCATATTCTGAAATTCAATCCTAATTCGAACAAAAATGTAGTAATATTACGAAAATTTCGCAGTTTAATGCTTGTTGTCTTAATTGCAAAAGGCCTACAAAACAGGCTAAATTAAGACAATCAGCGCCAATAAAAAAGGAAATTTAGTCATTATGAAGCAAGATCTCGTCGCTCAATTAAAAGATACTATTAAGTATTTAGGCGCCACTTTAGGTGAAACTATAGAAGCTGAATTAGGTACTGAATGGCTTGAACGAATAGAAGCAATTCGCCACGATGGCAGAGCCTCCTCTAATGGCAACGAAGATTGCACTAAAAAGCTCGCTGCTACTATCTCATCATTGGATAACCAATCACTGTTAACCATAGCACGAGCCTTTGCCCAATTTTTGACGTTGGCCAATATTGCTGAGCAGGAATTTAATACTGAAGCCCAGCAAGAACAAAGTTTAAAAACTTATTTAGACAAGCTCATCGAACGCAAAGACGATATTCCAGCGGATAAAATTCAAGCGGCAATTAATAAGCTTAATATTGACCTGGTATTAACAGCTCACCCAACGGAGGTGACGCGAAGAACCAATATTCATAAGCACAGACAATTAGCCAGTCAATTATTGAAACTCCACAGTAGCGAATTAACCGAAGTCGAGCAGCGCAGAGTGAAATCTCGAATAGGCGATTTAATTGCACAATCTTGGCATACAGAAGAAATTCGCTCAGTGCGCCCTACTCCTGTAGATGAGGCTAGATGGGGATTTTCAGTCATTGAAAATTCACTATGGGAAGCCGTTCCTGATTTTATGCGTGATCTAGATGATTTCTTGCAAACGAATTTTCAACAATCTTTAGCGTTAGACGCGAAACCTGTACAATTTGGTTCTTGGATGGGTGGAGACCGCGACGGTAATCCATTCGTAACATCTACAGTGACTCAAGAAGTACTCTTTAGAGCAAGACGTCGAGCGGCGAAGTTGTTCTTACAAGACCTCAACCAATTGTTTGTCGAGCTATCGATGAATAAATGCAATGCTAGTGTTCGAGAAATAGTCGGTGACGCAAAAGAACCTTACAGAGAATTAATTAAACCCCTGATTGATAAATTTGAACTTACGCGCGAAGGGCGCGTTGATGCAAGTGAATGGGTGCAATCAAATGATGAACTATTAACCCCGCTGACTCTTTGTTATGAGTCGTTATGCGAGTGTGGCATGCGTGTGATTGCAGACGGACTGCTGCTAGACACCATTAGACGTGCCTACGCTTTCGGCACAAACTTATTAAAACTCGACATTCGACAAGACAGTCAGCGTCATGCCGACGTGTTTAGTGAATTGACTAGATACCTGGGTCTAGGCGACTACAATCAGTGGGAGGAGGTTGATAAACAAGCTTTCTTGTTACGAGAGTTAAGCTCTCGTCGCCCATTGATACCCCAAAAATGGACGCCTTCTGAAGAAGTCCAAGAAGTATTAGATACTTGCCGAGTAATCGCAAAAAATGATAAGGCTGGTTTTGGTATTTATATTATATCCATGGCCAGTGAGCCCTCTGATGTATTAGCCGTGCAACTTTTATTGAAAGAAGCAGGCGTCGACTGGCCGATGCCAGTAGCACCATTATTTGAAACACTGGACGATTTAAATAATTCTCCACGTGTAATGCAGTCTTTATTGGATATTGATTGGTATCGCGGATATATCAACGGTCGTCAATATGTGATGATAGGATATTCGGATTCAGCTAAAGATGCGGGTTCACTTGCTGCCGGCTGGGCTCAGTACACATCACAAGAAGCTTTAGTTAATCTAGCCCGACAGCAGAATATCGAACTAACCCTTTTCCATGGTCGCGGCGGCACTATTGGTCGTGGGGGTTTACCAGCAAAAGCTGCCATTCATTCTCAACCACCAGGCTCTCTGGATGGTGGCTTTAGGGTAACGGAGCAAGGTGAAACTATTCGCTATAAATTCGGTATGCCACAATTAGCCAAGAAAAGTCTATCCTTATATGCATCTGCAGTGGTTGAAGCCTTAACCTCACCGCCTCCTGCACCTAAACAGGAATGGCGTGAAATCATTGGCGAAATGGCAGATAAGGCGCGCGACAACTATCGCGGCATCGTGCGAGAGAGCAAGGACTTCGTGCCCTATTTCCGCGTCGCGACGCCTGAACAAGAATTGGGTAAGCTGCCCTTAGGTAGTCGCCCGGCAAAACGCAAACCCCAAGGCGGAATTGAGAGTCTTCGAGCGATCCCTTGGATCTTCGCTTGGGCACAAACCCGTTTAGTACTGCCAAGTTGGCTAGGCGTTATGCGTGCAGTCAAAGCCGTTAACACTGAAGAGAATGCAGCTACGGTTCAAGAAATGATTGAGCAATGGCCATTCTTCGCCTCTCGATTATCAATGCTCGACATGGTATTCAAAAAAGCCGCGCCTAGTATTTCTGAAGCCTACGACAAGCGATTAGTGCCAAAAGAACTCGCTCATTTTGGCGAAGCTTTGCGCGAAGAGTTAAAAGAAAGTATGCAAACCTTGCTGACCATTACTGGTCACGAGCATATGATGGAAGATGATCCTCACGGTCGCACATCAATGAATATTAGAGCAACATACTTACAACCTCTGCATTATCTGCAAATCGAGTTACTTGATCGCATCCGTAAAGCTGAAGCATCAAATTACACCGATGATGATGTGACCACTCTAGAGCGCGCCATGATGGTAGCGATTACGGGTATTGCTGTGGGAATTCGAAACACAGGTTAACCTATGCCTTTTAGTATCGGTTTAATAAATCCTAAAGCGGCTACCAATGTAGCCGCTATTCTTCGAGCAGCAGGCTGTTTCGGTGCTAGTGCGATTTTTTACACTGGCACTCGGTTTCGATTTGCTAAAGATAATCATCCTCAGTTTGCGCAAGATACCAAAGAATTTCGCAAAAAAATTCCCACCGTAGGGGTTGAAAACCTTTTCGATTTTGTGCCCGCAGGCGCCAAAATTGTAGTGGTAGAATTGGTCGAAAATGCACTTCCTTTACCTGAATTCTCTCACCCCGAAAATGCTTTTTATATTTTAGGCCCGGAAGACGGAAGCGTGTCTCAAGCCATTGTCAACAAAGCTGATGCCGTTGTTTATATCCCCTGCCGCAGTAATTTAAATCTTGCAGCCACAGCCAGTGTTTTGTTTTATGATAGATCAGTAAAACTAGGTTACGATAATTCAAAAGATGCGATGGATAAGGCCAGAGACAATAATAATAATTTGACTTGGCGTAAAGACTAAAGGCCTAGTTAGCCACTAGGCCAAATTAGTATCCAAGTTAAGTCTTTAACAGGTAAAAAGCTGACTCAGATTCTTCTTAAGAACAAGATGCCAAACGCAGTTAGCACAAAAAATAGTGCCGTTGGTGCATTTACGCTTGAAGCTAGAAGTTGTTGGGAACTAGTTTCAACCTGAAACTCCCTAATGTCATCCGCTTTTTCTTTAGACACTAAATCTAATGCTTGTTTTTGAGAAATGATGACTTCACCATCTCTTTGCGGATTGTCCCGACTGAGTGCACCATTATTTAATTCAGAGCTTGTTTCAACACGCGAATTATCGTTTGCCAGATTAGTTTTCTCAAAGCTGCTGCTCTCCTGTAGTTCGGTTGTCAGATTTGAATTTCCAGAGTTGCTTAGGGAACTAGTGTCTAAAAAGGTTAAAGCTTGTGAACTAAAAGACTGTGAATCTGTGTTACTCCAGTTTAGCCCTGTATCAGTTACCTTGAAACTGCTCACGCCCGTTATAGTTTCATTTACTCCATCATAAAAAGACGAATTGAGAGGTGCTAGTGCAATTGACGCCATGGCCGTTTGTTCGTGGGATTTGTCGAAAAATTTGTCGTCAGGACCAGATGTATTTACCGCTCCCTTATATTTAGGTTCAGAATAGCCAAAGGTATAATTAACAGGCCCTGACACTCTAATGCCGTTTTCTCCTCCGGCTATGTTGTCATAGGTAAGGTAAGCTGCGTTTGCAACTGAAATAAGCGACAACAAAAAGCAACTCAATAACATCTTACAGTACATCTTCATATTTGTGATCCATTTAACGCGTTAATATCAAGGACCAGAATGCACAAAGAGTGCCTGAATAATTATTATATATTTCAGTGGGTTAAATTTTAAGAAAAACCAATAATGCAAATATTACTGATTAAATTGTAATAAAGGCCTTTTACCAAACAGATTGCAGGTGGAAGGCTAAACGATAAATGTTAGTTATCGTCATAAACCTAGACCAAGCTAATACCCTGGATAGGTATTGGCTTGGCGGTTTAGAAAAAAGCTAATTATTCAAAAAAGTCTTCATTCGCTTTTACCGTTAAGGGATGATATCCCGGCTTTGCTTCTTCAAACGCACGTTTTGCGAAAGCTTTACCTTCAGGCGTTTTAGCTAGTTCACGATATAGCGGTTTCACTAGTTTATTACGCCCTATAGATACAAGGTAAGTGTATAAACGGTCGTAAGCGGGCTTGTATTCATTCGCCACCGCGATCATTAACCAACTATGTGCAATTTCATTATTCCTGCTTTGGGTTAATTGAAAGCTGCTATCAAGTGCATCCAATTGGGCCGCTGTTAACACTTCTGGCATATTATTTAAAAAATATAGCCATTCATGCACTGTCCAATTGTCTGTTTCAATGTCTGTGGCTTGAAGGTCGCCGGCAAGCCAAGCGGTTCTAGCTTGATCTACCTTTTCAAAAGCATCGGATACGGGTACAGGTGCACCTTGAGGAATTCCTGGTTCAAAAATCCATTGATGGATACGCTCTTTACTTAATTGCTGTGGGAATTTTGCAATCAGGGTCTGATTTAAATAGTCAATAAATTGGTCCGTGGTGATACTTTGAAAGGCAAAATGAGCAAAATAATCGAGTAAAAACTGGTCAAAGTTATCTCGACCCACTTTTTGTTCGATCTCTCGTAAAAACAAAGCACCTTTTTCGTAAGGGATATTTGAGAACACATCATCAGCGTTACGCCCCCGAAGATCAATCGCCATAATCTGGTCATTCTCAGGCAAACTCTCAATATCCGCTTGTAGATCCTGATAACCTAATACAGCTTCCATGTTGTATCTGTCATTTCCATAAATCATTTCCATGATGCGGTAGGTTAAATAAGTGGTAAAACCTTCGTTCAACCACAAATCGCGCCAAGTCGCGTTGGTCACTGTATTACCAGACCAACTATGGGCCAACTCATGGGCTATCAAGGCAACAAGACTTTTATCGCCCGCAATTACTGTGGGGGTAATAAAAGATAATCTAGGGTTTTCCATGCCGCCAAACGGGAAAGAAGGAGGTAGAATCAGTAGGTCATATCTGTCCCAACTGTAATCACCATAGGTTTTTTCTGTCACTTCTAACATAGCTTCAGTGTCAGCAAACTCTTCAGCAGCTGCGTCTAAAATGGCGGGTTCTGAATATACGCCGGTGCGTTGTCCCATGGCTTTAAATTCAAGATCGCCTATGGCTAACGCAATTAAATACGATGGAATTGGTTGCGGCATATTGAAGTTATACACGCCATCGCGTTCAGTTTCAGGGTCATTGGCCGCACTCATGACAGCTAAAAGTTCCGTCGGTGTACGTATAGTTGCTGCATAAGTAACTCTAACCTGAGGTGTATCTTGTAGCGGAATAAAACTTCTCGCATGCACAGCCTGTGCTTGTGTAAACAAAAATGGATGTTGTTTGCCTGCTGTTTGAGTTGGCGTTAACCACTGCACACCTGAGGCATCCGGTGAAGTCGCATATTCAATGGTAACCTGATTAGCACTGGTGCCTACTTCTATATTAAGGGCTTGACCTAATTCAGGTTCTTCTTCACCAATAGAAAAATCTACGGATTGATCATTTACAGAAACTTGCTTGATGTCCAGTTCTCGAGTATCCAAGATTAGCTGATGGGCGTTTTCTTTTACGCGCTCAAAAGTTAAGGTTGCTGTTCCGTAGAGCTGCTTTTGATCAAAATCAGCACTAATATCTAAATCGATATGACGCACTATCATTTCATCTGGGTTTGCAAAAGAATGATAATCCGTACCAGATTCTATATGTTGCTCTAAGGGTTCTACTGCCTTTTCAACTTGGCTTTCAGATGTTGTTACATCTGAGCATCCAAATAAACTCCCCGCCATAATCAGGCCGGCAATTATATGCTTATTCATTATTTCTCTGTCCTATTTATTTTTTATTTACTGCTTGTTTTTCTTTTTACCTAGCTTGCGGATTTTGCGTTGCTGGAAGATATAGTTGACGATTTAAAACAAAAAAGCCAGCAATCTATGCTGGCTCTTTTTATAAGGCTAAGTACTGATTAGTTATTAACGAAATCAACGCCTAATTGAATATCACCACGTAATCCATCAAGCATGTCTTCTTTCGCTTTTTGTTCAAACGCGCTTAATTCGCCATATGGTAAAATTTCTTCTACGCCATTTTTACCAAGACGTACTGGGTGAGCAAAGAAAGGAGCATCATCGCTTCCATCAACTTGAACATAGGTATATTCAGTTACAGCTTCACCTTGCATTGCTTTAACCAAAGACAAACAGAATCTTGCAGCTGCTTGACCCATAGACAAAGTAGCAGAACCGCCACCAGCTTTGGCTTCAACAACTTCTGTACCTGCATTTTGGATACGTTTGGTTAATGAAGCAACTTCGTCGTCACTGAAACTAACGCCTTCTACTTGAGATAGAAGAGGTAGAATAGTAGTACCAGAGTGTCCACCAATTACAGGTACATGAACTTCTGATGTGCTCTTACCTTTTAATTCAGCAACAAAGGTTTCAGAACGAATAACGTCAAGGGTTGTTACACCAAAAAGTTTGTTTTTGTTGTACACGCCTTTTGCTTTTAATGCTTCAGCGGCAATTGCCACAGTAGTATTTACTGGGTTAGTGATAATTCCGATACAAGCGTCTGGGCAGTTATCACCACAAGCTTCTACTAGATTTTTTACGATACCAGCGTTGATGTTAAACAAATCAGAACGATCCATTCCTGGCTTACGAGGTACGCCAGCAGGAATTAATACAATATCACAACCTGTTAGGGAATCTGCTAACTCATCTTTCCCGTAACCTTTAACCGCAACGTCAGTTGGAATATGGCTTAAATCTACTGCAACACCAGGTACAACCGGTGCTACGTCATATAAAGATAACTCTGAACCTGCGGGTAGTTGGGTTTTAAGCAACAATGATAATGCTTGACCAATACCACCTGCTGCGCCTAATACGGCTACTTTCATGTTTCCTCTCCTGAATTAACGGCAAAAAAATTTGTGCGTGAGATTAATCTAAATAGGGATAAATCTCAATCACCCAATAGTCTGATTGAAAATTTTTATCCATTTGATACCAATAGAATGCCTTTGCGATTGCCTAAACAGCATCCATCGGGCAGAATAACTCTTCTTTTTGTACTGTTGCGGAGCATAACAGTTTATGAGTACTAACAAACAAGACACTTTAATAAAAGCCTTTAAAGAGATGTTGAATTCAGAGAGTTATGGCTCTCAAGGTGATATTGTTAGTGCCCTAAAAGCCCAAGGCTTTGATAACATTAGTCAATCTAAAGTCAGCCGATTATTGTCCAAATTTGGCGCTGTAAGGGCAAGAGATGCTAGAGGCGACATGGTCTATTGCTTACCACCAGAACTTGGCATGCCGACCGCTAAGAGTCCGCTAAAACAGTTAGTGTTAGATATAGTCCACAACAACGCCATGATCATTATTCGTACCAGTCCAGGCGCCGCTCAATTAATTGCACGCCTTTTAGATTCGTTAGGTACGGCTGATGGCGTTTTGGGCACAATAGCTGGTGACGATACGATTTTTATTGCACCAGTAGACATATCCAAGATTGAAACCATACGGCAACGAGTGCAAGACCTATTCGATAATGTATAGCTGTACTCTCAGCATAGAATTGTAGGTATACCTAACTATCTTTACTGGCTATGAGTTGCGAGTAGATTTCCTTTTTATTCAGTTGATAATGCTCTGCTACTATCTCTGCGACTTTTTTCGGCGGTAACAGGTCAGCAAGCTTGTGCATAAGTGCTAAGGCTTCTGGAGGCAGGGTTTCCAATTGGGTTTTAGCCTTATACAGAATAACAACAAACTCTCCTTTTTGATGGCTCGCCGACGCCGTTAACCAAGACAAGACCTCAGTCGGTGTTTCACCCACATAACGTTCAAAGGTCTTGGATAATTCTTTGGCGACCACTATTTGCACATCTTCGAATTGGGAATCTATCATTTCAACCGTCCCCAGTATGCGTTTAGGGGATTCATAAAATACACAAGTCATTCCCGAGTTCACTGCTTGCTCTAACGCTTGTAATCTTGCTTGCTGTTTTACCGGCAAGAAACCAGAGAATGTAAATCTATCCGTTGGCAGACCTGCGCCACTTAAAGCTGTAGTTAAAGCACAAGCGCCAGGTAAGGCTGTGACCTGGAGCTGCTGTTGTCGACAGGCGCGAACCAAACCAAAGCCTGGATCACTGATAAGCGGAGTACCCGCATCTGAAATCAAGGCTATATTTTTTCCTTGCTTTAATTGCTCGATAATATAATCGGTTTTTTGCCTTTCGTTATGATCATGCAAACTAAAGGCTTGGGTTTTAATATCAAAGGCCTGAAACAACTTACCGGAATGCCTTGTATCTTCTGCCGCTACTAAATCAACCTCATTTAACACTTCGATTGCTCTAGGCGTCATATCACCTAAGTTGCCAATGGGTGTAGGTACAACATATAAAGTGCCAGCAGACATTTTACACTCCAAATTTGTTTTTATTATCAAGGACGATAGTATACCGACTTTAGATCAGATTCTTTACTCAATGGTAGAATTTTTTCGGTTTGCAGGTAGACTATGCTAGGTGTGGGTTGATTAAGGATGTTTTGTGAATTTTAAGTCTATTTTGGTTTATCTAATGGCAACGGTATTGTTATCAGGCTGTGGTGGAACTCCTGATACACCTCAGCGCCAAGCCGAAAATAATACCCCAGTTAAACAGCAAGCGCCTGAACTCAGTGACATTGAAAAGATCATTGCGAATTATAATTCCAATAACAATCCTGACCTTGTGCTAAACGAATTATTGCAACTTGCGGATAATTTTCAACATCAAGAACAATGCAATAAAACCAATATCATTGTCGCAAAAACCTTGCCTGTGTTAAATGGTTCTACCCAAAGGTTACATGCTAACTTGTTGCGCCTAGAATGCCAGCTAGAAGGTATTTTGCAGCACAAAACAGCCAATTCACCAGAACAAATAGCATTGCTGCAAGACTGGGTATTACAGGCTAGTGATACTTCGGTAGATTTTGGCAATCTAACCCAGCGCTTGAATATTGCTAAAGCTGTTTTAAACATTCTGAATGATGAACTTGAACCTGCTATATTTACCTTACTTGAAGCGCCAGCTATCAACTCTGTTCTTCTTGCCTATAAAGAACCTCTAATTTGGCGAACCTTAAGCAGTCTTGATCAAAATGATCGCCGCAGATTCGTCGCTTTATATCCTGAATTGTCTATGTATCAGCAATTATTTGAGATTGTCACTGATGATGTGCTAGACGATAAAACTCGCCAAACTGAGATAAGGAAATGGTTGCTGACCTACGAGCAATCTAATTTAGCCAATAACCTACCAGAAGAATTACTGCAATTTGTGCAGGCTGATTTTTCTCAGGCAAATTCTATAGCCGTATTGTTACCACTTTCTGGACGCCTTGCGAATCAAGGGGATGTAATTAAACAAGGTATTTTAGCTGCCTACTACAAACGTTTAGGCAGCATATCTCCGAGTATGACCGATCAAATACCCAGCTTGGTATTTGTGGATACTGGCTCAGAAAATACCATGGCCGAAGGCGCTGTAAATACGGATTACTCTGGATTTAATATCGTTATTGGACCACTATTAAAAAGTCATATCACTCAAACTGAAGCTTTACTTGCTAATACTGTGACTCGTGTTCACTTGAATCAAAATGATCAGCCTGAAACAAGTCCTTTAGCTACGTCTTTTGCCCTTTCTCCTGAACAAGAAGCTCAACAACTCGCTCGATTAATGTTTGAAAACCAAATTCGAAATCCTATTTTGGTATTTGAACGCAATGCTCGTGTGGAGAGAATGAAGGACGCCTTCTTAGCCCAATGGGAAAATTTAGTTAAGCTGGATGAGCAAGCAGTCATGCCCAGTACTGTTGGATTTACTGACAACAAAAGTATGCGTGTCGGAATCACTGATGCCTTGGGTGTGTTACAAAGCGAAAAGAGAATCAAACAACTTTCTAATTTAACACCTGAAACTATCCACAGTGTTACCCGAAATCGACGAGATATTGATGCTTTCGTGGTATTGGCCAATCCTCAAGATGTAGAATTGATCAACCCTATAATCGAATCCAGCATAAGTTTATTCAGCAATAAAACCATTCCGGTTTATGCTACCTCCTATAGTTACAACCACCGTCAGAACAAAAATTCTCTTCGCGACTTGAGAAACTTGGTGTTTATCGACATGCCTTTTGTTCAACCAGAAGGACAACAAACAGAATTGGCGCAAACGGTAAATAAGGTGTTCAATGATCCGCCAACAACCTTTTTACGCTTGTTTGCTTTTGGGTATGACGCCTTCAACATAGCAAATAATTCACTGCAACTTAAATTGTTCACCCAAATACGTCAGCCGGGACTTACCGGGGAACTCACCATTGATAATCAATCGGATGTGAACCGAACACTGTCTAGTATTCGAATAGATAACCAAGATAATCTGCAAGATGGCGATTAAACAGTGGCTAGCATCGAAAACAGGTGAACAAGCAGAACAGCAAGCAAAAGAATATTTACTGCAAGCTGGCTTAACCTTTATCGAACAAAACTACAAAGTTAAATCCGGTGAAATTGATCTTATTTTCAAACATGAGCAACTTTGGGTTTTTGTTGAGGTCAAATATCGACAAGATAGCGACTTTGGTTTCGCCGCTGAGTATTTTACCCCCAGTAAACGGGCAAAAATGCTAAGGGCCATTGCCTGTTTCTTTACCGATTTAGGTAAGAATATACATCATGAGCCACTTAGATTAGACTTAGTCGCCATCGATGACGACCAATTACAATGGTTTAAAAATGTCTGACGTTTGTTTTCAAGCGGTGTTTATTAAGGACAACATAGGAACCCCATGTTAGAAATAATTAAAAAGAACTTTACTGAATCCATTCAAACTAAAATTGCAGCAGCAGAAGCGTTACCAGAGTCCATAGACAAAGCTGCTAACATGATGATTCAGGCCCTAATTCGAGGCAACAAAATTTTATCCTGTGGAAACGGTGGTTCCGCTGGCGATGCTCAACATTTTTCCTCAGAGCTACTTAATCGATATGAAAGAGACAGACCTTCTCTTCCTGCGATTGCCCTTACTACTGACAGTTCTACTATTACGTCAATCGCCAATGACTATTCTTACGACGAAGTTTTTTCTAAACAGGTAAAAGCGTTGGGCCAGGAAGGTGATATTCTATTAGCAATATCCACCAGTGGTAACTCAGCAAACGTAATTAATGCTATGCAGGCAGCCTTGGCCAGAGATATGACGATAGTCGCTCTGACCGGCAAAGACGGCGGTGAAATGGCTGGGCTTATTGGCGAAAATGATGTGGAAATCAGAGTGCCCTCTGCAAGAACTGCAAGAATACAAGAAGTCCATCTATTGGTTATTCATAGCCTTTGTGAATCTATTGACTGTACCTTATTTCCCATTGCATCATCGGAGTAGTTTATATGGGTAAATTGACCAACCACTTAATTCTTCTTGGAATTCTCGTTAGTTTATCTGGCTGTGCCTCGGTTGTTGCGGTCGGCGCTGCCGGAACAGCGGCATCCTCTGCATCTGATCGCCGAACCCTAGGTACACAAATTGATGATAAAACAACCCATGCCAGAGTCAGTAATGCAATTGATTCAATTGCAGGTGTAGATGAAAATGCTTCTATTAGTATCAATGTTTACAATGGCCAAGTGTTGTTAACAGGGCAAGCAAATCAACAGTCCATTATTGACTTGGCCGGTGAAAAAGCCAAAACCATTGAAAATGTCGGACGTGTGCATAATCAAATACGATTGGGACAACCAATCCCTGCCAGTTCAACCATGCACGACATTTGGTTAGGCACGAAAATACGTACTCTTATGAGCACTAATGAGAAAGTGCCTTTACTGAAACTCGACTTAATTGTGGAAGATAGTGAAGTCTTTATCATGGGCATGTTAAGTCGCGAAGAAGCAAGTGCGGCAGTAGATGTTGCCCGCAATGTAGACGGCGTTACCCGCGTGTTTAGAGTACTTGAACTTACCGACTAAAAATAAAAACAGGCGATTAGCGCTATTTTACAACGCGCAGAGTCGCCCTCTTAGCGGGTTTGCTTGGGTTAGACGGTACTTCATCGGAAACATCAGAAGACTCTGTTTTAGGGCCGTCTGGAGAAGGTTCTGGCGGAGTTTGAGTGAACACAGTGCCTGCGCCATTTTCTCTGGCGTAAATAGCTCCCACCGCTTCACAAGGAAAATAAACTTGCATCGGCTGACCACCGAACCTAGCCTGAAATGAAATGGCTTCAACATCCATAGAAAAATTAACACAGGCTGAAGGCGATATATTGAGTACTATCTGACCGTCTTTTACGTATTGTGTAGGCACATCTACGCTTGGCCAATCGGTGCTTACAACCACATAAGGTGTAAGCCCGTTATCGACGATCCACTCATAAAAAGCGCGTAACATGTAAGGCTGATTAGGCGTCATTCCTTGCAATTTTCTAGTCTCTCGCTCTGGTTTGACTTAAAGAGGATTATGAATTTCTCTTTCTTGGTCGGTCAAAGAAGCTTTAAACGATGGACGCTCAAAAATTTGTTTCATATAAGCATTAACTTCACGACTACCTGCACCACTTAACGAAATATCAAGAGCTGGTAAGCGCCATAAAAGAGGTGCTAAATAACAATCCACCAAGCTGAACTCTTCGCTCATGAAATAAGGCGTTTCAGAAAATACCGGCGCTAAAGAAAGAATAGCTTCTTTTAATTCTTGTCTTGCTTCTTCCGCACCTTCTTCGTTACGGAAAATACGACCCGCTAAACTATACCAGTCTTGTTCAATTCGGTGCATCATGAGGCGACTTTGACCACGAGATACAGGATAAACTGGCATTAATGGAGGATGCGGGAATCGCTCATCAAGATATTCCATGATGATGTGTGATTTATACAATACTAGCTCACGATCTACTAGAGTAGGAACAGTGCCGTAAGGATTTAACTCTAACAACTCTTCGTTAATTTGTGTTGGATCTGTAAATACGATTTCAACACCTACACCCTTCTCTGCCAACACAATACGTGCCTGATGGCTATAAATATCAATATTGTCAGAAAACAGCGTCATAATTGAACGTTTGTTAGTGGCCACTGCCATTAAAACCTCCGAAAGCTCAAGCTTAGATATAAATTACATTATAAATGGTTAAAAGGGGCTGAATAGCCCCTTAAAAACGGTCGTGAATTGTATACTATTACTTCACGTCTCGCCAGTATTCTTTCTTCAGTAGATATACGAAGACGAATAGGATCACAATGAAGATCAATACGCCGCGACCTATTGATTCAGACTGCAAACGAGAAGGTTCACCTGTATATTCCAAGAAGTTGACAAGATCACGAACCGCTGCATCATAACCTTCTTTATCAAGAGCGCCATTACCATCAGTTTCAAGCGTAAATACGTCAGTTTCGACCATTTCGCCATCTACCATTTGCTCTTTATATACTCGTCGAGGTGTACCTTGTAGAGGTTCAAGTACGTGTGGCATACCTACATTAGGAAATACCAAGTTGTTAACCCCAAAGGTTTTAGAATCATCAACATAAAACGTTCGAAGATAAGTGTAAAGCCATTCAGGACCTCTTACGCGAGCTACCAAGGTTAAATCTGGTGGTGGAGCACCAAACCAATTCGCAGCTGCCTCTTTAGGCATTGGCGTTGTAATGTAGTCTGATACCTTTTCACCTGTGAACTGCAAGTATTCTTGACCCAGTTCATCAGGAATCCCAAGATCAGTGAAAGTTCGCTGGTAACGTTGGTACTGCATTTGGTGGCAACCTAAGCAGTAGTTCATGAAAATCTTTGCACCGTTTTGCAAAGATACCTTGTCAGTCAAATCAATCTCAACTTCATCCAAGTGATAACCAGAACCTGCTGCAAAGGCGACACTAGGTACAAATAATAATAGTGCTAACCATTTTTTCATCGTGGAATCCTCTCCGGTACAGGCTTAGTTTTTTCACTCTTAGAGTAAATGAACAGCAAGAAGAAAAATGCAAAATAAATAACAGTGCCAATACGTGATGCAATGATTTTCCAGTTTTCCTGCGGTGTACCACCCAAGTAACCGAGGAAGATAAAGACTATCGCAAACACAATTAGATTAGTTTTATGCAATCCACTTCTGTAGCGCCACGAACGCACGTTACTGCGGTCAAACCAAGGCAATGCAAATAAAACTCCAATTGCTGCGAACATAGTAAGTACACCGAATAATTTATCGGGAACGGCTTTAAGAATTGCATAGAAAGGAGTGAAGTACCAAACTGGGAAAATATGTTCTGGCGTCTTCAACGGGTTTGCAATTTCAAAGTTTGGATGCTCTAGGAACTTACCGCCCATTTCTGGAGCGAAGAACAGAATATAGCAGAATACAAATAAGAACACAGAGAAAGCGACTAAGTCTTTCAACACTATGTGCGGGAAGAAAGGTACCACGTCATCAATAATATCGTACTTGCTAGTGTAATATTCATGGATTTTGAACTTAGTTTTTTCGCTTTCTGATAAGCTACCTTTTTTATGTTTGATTGGTACACCGTCTGGGTTGTTTGAACCCACTTCGTGCAATGCAACTATGTGCAAGAACACTAGAATCACGATAACTAGAGGTAATGCGATTACATGCAATGCAAAGAATCTATTCAGTGTGGCGCCTGAGATAACATAGTCGCCTTGGATCCATTCAACTAAGTCAGGGCCGATAACCGGGATTGCACTGAAGAGAGATACGATAACCTGAGCCCCCCAATAGGACATTTGGCCCCAAGGTAATACATAGCCCATGAAAGCTTCGGCCATAAGAGCTAGGTAAATTAACATACCAAAAATCCACAATAACTCTCGTGGTTTTTGATAAGAACCATAAATCATGCCGCGGAACATGTGTAAGTACACAACAACGAAGAATGCTGAAGCTCCCGTACTGTGCATGTAGCGAATTAACCAACCATAGTCAACTTCACGCATGATGTATTCAACAGAAGCAAACGCTCGCTCTGCAGAAGGTTCAAAGTTCATGGTAATCCAAATACCCGTCACTATTTGGTTAACCAACACGATGGTGGCTAGGAAACCAAACACATACCAGAAATTCATATTTCTAGGTGCTGGGTATTGAATAGCATGCATGTTTGCCGTTCGCATCATAGGAATGCGTTGTTCAATCCAATTTAGAAAAGCATTCATTAAGCTGCCTCCCCATCTGAACCGATAAGTACTGTATTATCATCAATGAAGTAGTAAGGTGGTACTTGCAAGTTCAATCCAGCGGGTACACCTTGGAAAACACGTCCTGACATATCAAATTTTGAACCATGACAAGGACAGAAGAAACCATCCTGTACGCCCTCAGCATATTGTGCAAACTCACCATCTGCTAAGTGTTGAGGAGAACATCCTAAATGCGTACAAATACCCACGAGAACAAGTAACTCATCCTTTATTGAGCGGTATTGATTCGTTGCATATGGGGGTTGTTGAGCAGTTTCTGAATTTGGATCTTTTAGCTGACCTTCATGAGCACCTAGCGCTTCAAGTACTTCTTGTGAACGTCTTACAATCCACACAGGTTTGCTTCGCCACATAACGCGTATTAGCTGACCAACTTGTACACCACTAATATCGACTTCAACGTCAGCCCCAGCTGCTTTCGCTTTTGCACTTGGATTCCACGATGCTATAAATGGCACCGCGACTCCCACAACACCCACTGCGCCCACGACCGAAGTAGCAACGGTTAAAAACTTACGTCTATTGCTATTTTCAGGTGCAGAGTTGTCTTGTGCTGATTGATTCGCATCTACTGATACTTCACTCATCAACTGTTCTCCGAGAGTTATACAGGTATAAATACCTTTAAAAATATTTGGTAATCAGTGTGTTATCGGCGTTCTTCACAAGCATCATGAATACTAAGCAGATCTTTGTTAATTACCCAACATAAAAATTATCGCGTATGGTAAAAGAAAACCCCTAGTAAACACAAGGAATTACTCTTAAAAATCCATACTTGTTATTGTTTTAAGTCAACAATTGTCCACAGTTAACCATTTTCAGACTATTCGACATTAGTCTTCTGTACCCAATTTAGGCGTTTTTAATGGAAAAAAGCTAATAATCTAAGTCGACCTTATTTGTGTAAGTATAAGATGATATTAGAAAATCTTCACCTACGAATTGAACAAAGAACAGTTTGCTAGCGTTGCTTTATTTTTTTTCTTAATCGAATGAAAAAATCTTGTTAATCAATGTTAACAATTAACAAATACTAGTATACAGGGCATTACTAAATTCCTGCTGAAAATACAGCTTGTTCAAATTGTTCATAGGAGCAGTAAATGTTGAAAAAAACCTGCCAACTCATATTCGCTTTAGTCCTGCTATTGCCTTATTTGGCCCATGCAGAACCTCTGATACAAGGAGAAGATGGCTATAGATTATGGCTAAAGTACGACAGTCTGACCGATGAGTCGCTAAAAAAAAACTATCGTCAAACCTTGCGAAGCATTCATGTTCCCCATAGTTCCGATACCAATAAGGTGCTACTGAAAGAGTGGCAACATGCTTATGCAAATCTTTTAGATACCCATTTGCCGTTAAGCGACAAGGTACAGCAAGCATCATTAGTAATTGGCACGCCAGATACTTCAGAATTCATCAAACAATCAAATATTGTTAATAACCTTCAGCTAGGTTCTGAAGGCTATGTCATCAAGACTATAGCGCATAAAAGCGGAAACCTTACTGTGATAGCGGCGAATACTGATGTAGGTACGCTTTACGGAAGCTTTCATTTGATCAGGCTTATGCAGACTGGACAAAACATTGAGCAATTAAATATTGTCGAAATTCCAAAAATTGATGTTCGTACCCTGAATCATTGGGATAATCTCGACCGGCACGTAGAAAGAGGATATAGCGGTGAATCCATCTGGGACTGGCATAAACTGCCTGAATATAAATATCAACGTTATTACGATTACGCCCGTGCGAATGCCAGCATAGGCATCAATGGCACTGTTCTCAATAATGTCAACGCCGATCCATTAATCATTACACCGCATTATCTAGAAAAAGTAGCTGCATTAGCTGATATTTTCCGCCCCTACGGTATTAAGGTTTATTTATCGGTTAAATTCAGCTCACCTCAATTGATCGGTGGTTTGGATACTTCTGATCCTCTCGCACCAGAAGTCGCTCAGTGGTGGAAACACAAGGTCGACGAGATCTATGAATATATACCCGATTTTGGAGGCTTTTTAGTTAAAGCCAACTCTGAAGGTCAGCCTGGCCCTGGAGACTTTGGGCGCAGTCATGCCGAAGGCGCCAATATGTTAGCCAAGGCGTTACAACCCCATGGCGGTATTGTGATGTGGCGCGCCTTTGTGTATGCCAATGAAAAGGACGAAGAAAGATCAAAACAAGCCTATTCAGAATTTAAGCCATTAGATGGCAAATTTGAAGATAACGTATTGGTGCAAGTAAAAAATGGCCCTATTGATTTCCAACCTAGAGAACCCTTTAGTCCTTTATTTGGCGCCACACCAGAAACTCCTATGATGATGGAATTTCAAATTACCATGGAGTATCTGGGTTTCAGTACCCATTTGGTATATTTGGGCACCATGTACGAAGAAGCCCTAAAAGCAGATACTCATGCCAAAGGAATTGGCTCCTCGGTTGCCAAGGTTGTGGATGGTAGCTTATTCAATAATAAAATTTCCGGTATCGCAGGGGTTTCAAATGTAGGCACAGATAGAAATTGGACTGGCCACATATTTTTGCAATCCAATTGGTACGTTTTTGGTCGTTTAGCATGGGACCACAATCTTTCAGCAGAGCAAATCGCCCAAGAATGGATCAAGATGACCTTGAGCAAAGATGCCAAAGTGATCGAAGAACTTACCGATCTTATGATGGCTTCCAGAGAAGTAACGGTGAACTATATGACACCTTTAGGTTTGCATCACATAATGGCAGAAGGCCACCATTATGGACCGGGTCCTTGGGTAAAAGATTTGGGAAGAGATGACTGGACTTCTGTCTATTATCATAAAGCCAATGAACAGGGTATCGGCTTTGACCGCTCAACTTCAGGGGTAAACGCGGTAGAGCAATATTTTTCACCGATCAAAGAAAAATATAACGATCCAGCAACAACCCCCGAACAATTCTTACTTTGGTTCCACCACTTGCCTTGGGATTACAAAGTAAAATCTACAGGGCGAACTCTCTGGGACGAAATCGTTATTCGCTATTACAAAGGTGCGCAGCAAGTTGAACAGATGCGCAAAACGTGGCAGTCTCTTGAAAGCCAAATCGATCCATTGCAATTTAAGCAAGTGGATATGGCATTAGAAATTCAACAAAAAGAGGCTATTTGGTGGCGCAATGCTTGTGTACTTTACTTCCAGTCATTTTCGAACCGCCCTATCCCTGAAGGCTTAGAAAAACCTCAAGGAAACTTAGCAGATTATATGCAAAGAAGCTTTCCTTATGCGCCCGGACAAGGGGGCTAACCAGAATTTTGGTTTGGTAGGCGAAAGCCTACCAATGCCAAAGCGTTCCGTCTTGTAGGCGATTTACCGGTAAACATTTTCGCTGATAAGGATATTTAGCGGCAAGTTTTTCGTCAATATCTACGCCATGTCCCGGCACTTCACCCGGCGTAAAAAAACCGTCCTTGAATGAATAGGCATGGGGAAAAACTTCATCGGTAATTTCTTCGTGTGCCATATGTTCCTGAATGCCAAAATTAGGCACCCAGGTATCAAAATGCAAAGCTGCGCCCATGCATACTGGCGATAAATCTGTAGCACCATGACTGCCGGTTTTCACATGGTATAAAGACGCTAAATCTGCAATTCGTCTAAGGTGTGTAATGCCACCAGCATGAACCACAGTTGCCCTGATGTAATCTATCAGTTGATTTTGAATCAATTCTCGACAGTCATGAATACTATTAAAAATTTCTCCAACGGCAATAGGGGTAGTTGTATGCTGCCTGATTAATTTAAATCCTTCTTGATTCTCAGCCGGTACTGGATCTTCCATCCAGAATAAATGATAGGGTTCGATTTCTTTACCCAGTCTAGCGGCTTCGATAGGCGTTAGCCTGTGGTGGACATCGTGCAAAATATGAATATCTTCTCCTACAGCATCTCTTACGGCTTGAAATAATTTAGGCACATGGTTTAAATATTTTTCAGTTGACCACACATGTTCAGCCGGTAAATCTGAGCTAGCGGGTTCGTATCTGCCCTGCTTTGCTACACCGTACACATGATCTAAGCCAGGCACACCACATTGAACCCTGACAGCTTTATAACCTTGCGCCACCATTTGCTGTACTTCATGAACGGTTTCACTGATTTCTTTACCGTTAGCATGGGCATAAACCATAACCCCATCTCGGCTTCGTCCACCTAAAAGTTGATACAGTGGCATATCGGCTAATTTTGCCTTTATATCCCACAACGCCACATCTACAGCTGCAATGGCAGTCATAGTGACAGGACCTCTGCGCCAATAAACACCTCGATAGAAAAATTGCCAGATGTCTTCTATCTGTTGCGGATCTTTGCCAATCAAAGAAGGACACACGTAATCCTCAAGATAAGCAACTACGGCTTTTTCTCGCCCATTAAGGGTTGCATCGCCAATACCATACACCCCTTCATCGGTCATAATTTTAAGGGTTACAAAATTTCGACCGGGACTGCACAGGATAACTTTTGCATCAACGATTTTCATTCAATCTCCTACAAGGATAGTGCACCATTCACTATAGGTATTTTTTGTGAAACCGAGCATAGTCAGTCTATTGTGACTATGCAAGACGGCACCCTCGATAGTGTTTATTTTCATAAATAGGTCATCATAAATGATGACAAATTTTCCCTAAAATCTCTAAATTACGTACTAGCCCAAAAAAGACGTCAATGTAAAACGACCTTTATTTGGGTCAAAAACCGGTACATAGTCCCTAGCAATACATCCAGAATGTAAGCTGCTACAGCGATAAACTAATGCGCGATTGAAAAAAGCTTTTTCGCTATGTATCTGCCGAAATAAATCAGAATCGCCATTAATGTATCCTTGAGGCATTCCCTGCTGCTTAATATCTCTTTCTAAACTCGCCAAATACCGGTTCTGCCGTTGTTCAGTGATAAATTCAAATTCTGTACTTCTATGCTGATAAAATGCAGTACCGCCCTGTTCTTCTCCACATAAAAAATGTATTACCGCGTATTCATTGGTCAGGGGTTTATCAAAATGTGGAATTCGTTGCACTATGTTCAATTGTTCCGGTGGTGTGGCCACAAGTGAGTAATAGGCGTCAATGCGTTGAAGTCTTACTGAGGCATCGAATTGGTTTATTAACTTACCTACTAACGCCAACACAGCTGTTTTGTACTGCGCGGACGCTGGCGAACGCATTCCAGGGTAGTGACCACTTGCTTCTGACACCGGACTACTAGACATCGCATACGAAAACAGACTATCGGGTTCAGCAAAAAAATTGTCTATAACCCACAATGGTTGTTGTTCTGTTCCAATCGTTTTAAAAGAGATTTTTGGTGCTTGCATCACATAATCACATAGGGTCAGCTTTGCAGTGTTCATCAATATACTGCTGATGCGGTGGCATGTAATCGGCAGAACGTCGAATAACCGACTTTATACTCTCTAACCGTTTATCTAACTCTTGCTCAGAAAATACGTCCACCAATGAATGATAGCCTTTAGGTCTAAGGCCTTGACCATACATGACTTCAAACCAGCTCAAATCACTGAACATTTCATTATTGAAACGGAAAATGCGCCCGTTCTCTTCAAACTGATCAATCTTTTGCTGCAACGAATCAGGAATAGACATAGTGCGGCAGTATTGCCAGAACGGCGTATCATCACGTTTAGTTACATGGTAATGCAATATTAGAAAGTCACGGATACGCTCAAAATCAAAATCCATCTGGCGATTAAACTCATCCACATCAGATGGGCACATTTGCTTGCCCGGGAAAAAACTAAAGAACTTGGAAATTGCAGCTTGAACAAGATGTAAGCTAGTCGATTCCAATGGCTCCATAAAACCGCTAGATAAGCCAATGGCGAGACAGTTTTTATTCCAGAATTTCTTACGTTTTCCTGTTACAAATTTAATAATTCTTGGTTCTGCTAAAGGTTCGCCATCAATATTTTGCAATAAAATCTCTTTCGCCTCGTCGTCAGACATAAATTTACTGCTATAGACGTGACCATTACCTGTTCTATGTTGCAATGGAATTCGCCACTGCCAACCGGCTTTTTGCGCTGTCGCGCGAGTAAATGGCCAAGGATCTCCCGCTTTCGCACAGGGCACGGTTACTGCGCGATCACAAGGTAGCCAATGACTCCAATCGTCATAGCCTGTTTTTAATGTTTGTTCTATCAAAAGGCCGCGAAAGCCACTGCAATCAATGAAAAAATCAGCCTCATGTACGCTGCCATCATCTAAGGTTAAACTTTTAATTGCACCATCATCATGCTGTTGAACACTAACCACCTTTCCTTCTGTGCGCACTACGCCAGCTTGTTCTGATAGCTCTCGTAAGTATTTGGCGTATAAACCAGCGTCAAAATGAAACGCATAGGCAATATTAGATAATGGGGAATTACCTGCTTTAATTGAGCGCATAAAACGCTTTTCGGTAGACGCCAGTGAGGTTAAGGTATACTCGTCTAAATGATCAGCTTTTCCCATAGCGCGCATTTTCATCCAGTAATGATAAAAAGGCACGCCTTCCATATTTTTACCAACTTCACCAAAGGCATGGTAATAGCTATTGCCAATTTGATCCCAATTACAAAACTGAATGCCTAGCTTAAACGTGCCTTGTGTGCGTTTCACAAACTCGTTTTCGTCTAAACCAATAAGGTCGTTGTAGAGTAAAATTTGTGGGATAGTGGCTTCTCCCACGCCAACCGTGGCTATGTCATCAGACTCAATTAATTGGATATCGCAGTATTTTCCTTTTAATACGCGTCCCAAAGCAGCCGCTGTCATCCAACCGGCGCTTCCTCCACCTAATATAATGATTTTGCTTAGTTTTTGATGCATCTTAGCTCCGTGAACTCATATTGGGGCGACTAAACTCTTGATAAAAAGCATTGTAATTGGGCATCTGACTCGCTACCTTTTCAATGTGCTTTGCGACTTGTTGCACAATATTATGTAATTCAGTTGTTGATGTATTAGATAAAGCAACGCTTATATGCTTAGGCTTCACTGCATTCCCACATAACAAACAATACCATTGCCATTTCGATACTGCATCGGTTGCCATTGGTGGTAAACGTCCACATTCTGCAAACAATTCTGCGACATTTATTCCCTCAATTCCATTGAAAAGCACTTGATTAAATTTATAAATTTCCTCTGAAAACACCTTAACCCCGTGGTTAAAGGAGTCAGCAATAGAATCTGAAGGCATAACTGCTGGCCAATGTTTTAATAATTGCTCAGCTACCCAAAACAAGAAGTGAATATTGGTAATCACTGGCGCTAATGTGGGGAGATAGATAGTTAAATGTTTGTCGTCTAATCTTGCTTTAGGTGATGCTTGTTTCACATCTGCAAAGGCTACTTTTTGATAGGCATAACCGTTGTGGATGTACTTAGTAATAGCTGCATCTTGCCTACTCAATCGGTTATCAATGGAATCAAAGTCTAGGTTTGATTGTTGATGACTAGTCTTTGAGGAAGCGGCTATTTCATTCACATGGATCCAAAAATCAACGTCTTTATGTTTATTTTGGATTTCATCTAGATCACTGACTTCATCGAATATTCGCACTTGATTTTGCGGCAAACTTTGCATTATTTTTTTAAGTGAAGTCAGTAAGTTTGCACGCTTAAATACCACGCCAAACAGCATCCCCTGTTGCCATTGCGCCTGCTCTTTTGCCGGAATAGCAAAGCGTTTAAGCTGATTGGCTTTCCCTGCAATACTAAAATCACTAACGGATGTAGTGGGGTCTATTTTTAAGCTATTAAAAACACCATGCTCAAATTCACTTTGATTTGCATTTAGTCCCCATTGAGCTGCACCTATAAATCCGGTTCCCGCCAACCAATCACAATTAACACCATAGGTAAAAGTCCCCTGAGCACTTTGCGCAAGTTGAATAGGATTCACCTTCAATAATTGGCAGATATCCAAAAACTCCTCTCCAAACTCGATCAGATCATTGGAATCTTCAGACATTTGAGATGCAAGTAAACTGAAGTTGATCCCATAAGGTAAAGTTTGACCAACTAGCATCACAAGTAATAAATGAATGTCCAGTGGATCGCCTACTACGCCTATGTGTCGAATACTCATAGTTGGTAAGCCCCATAAAGACTCAAGCTAGTCGGCGGATAATGAGCTGCTCCACTCTTGCTAGCTTGAATTGCGCTACTATGCGAGGGTAGCTTTTCAATTAAGGTCGCCATATGACGTTGATAATGGATTAGTTGACTAGACACTGCTTTTGCGTCAATTTTTACCAGTCGAGGATCTATATGCACCGGTTCCAAACCTTGTCCTAACGATAAAGCGGTCCAAGATACTGGCATAAATAAACCCTGTCGGTAAGCCTGAAAATGACCGTTTTGGGTAAACTGTTCAATCCTCTGTTGCAAACTCAGGGGGATTTCCATTTGAGCACAAGCTTGCCAGAAGGCTTCTGGGCGAGAATTTTGATGGTAGTGAAAAATCAAAAAATCCCGAATACGCTCATATTCAGTATCAATTACTTTATTGAAGTTGTCCCTCAACACTTTAGATTGACCCGAAACAGGAAAGTATTCAATTAGCTTTTCAATGGCTACCTGAATTAAATATAAACTAGTTGATTCAAGGGGCTCCAAAAATCCACTCGATAACCCTATGGCGACACAATTTTTGGCCCAACTTTTTTCTCGCTTACCCGTGATAAAACGAATTTGCGAAGGGTTTGCTAACGCTTGATCACCTAGGGCAGATAATAACAATGAAGTAGCCTGATCATCACTCATATGCGACTTAGCGTAAACGATGCCATTACCTGTTCTATGCTGAAGTGGAATTTGCCATCGCCATCCAGCTTCATGCGCTTGGGATAAGGTATAACTCGGTGGGTTCTGAATTGGGTCTGAAGGTACAGCTTGGGCGCTGTCACAGGGTAACCAATGTTGCCAGTTTTCGTAACCTACCTCTAACACTTGGGCTATTAACCGGCCTCTAAAACCACTGCAATCGACAAACAAATCTCCGCTGATTTTTCTACCGTCTGATAATGTTAGAGCTTCGATATCGCCGCTATCTGCCAGAATAACATCATCTACCTTTGCATCCAGATGTTCGACACCGCGGTCTACACTGTATTTTCTTAGGTAATCTGCGTATTGACTCGCATCTAAATGAAATGCATAGCCATATTGTGATAAAGGCGACTTACTGTCTGCCACTGGATAAGCAAATCTGTGCTGTTTTGCCGCTAAGGCTGCAGGATTAAATTTATCAAAATCTTCAAAAAAGTCTTTTTCATCTAGGCCAGCATGTTGTTTGGCGTAAAGATAATATTGATGAAATTCTATGTCATTGATGGGTTGCCCACTGTAGCCAAAACCATGGCAATAATCTGCACCTTTATATCCCCAATCTTTAAACCGAATCGCGAGTTTGTATGTAGCACCAACCGCTTGCATGAAGGTATTTTCGTCAATGCCTAGCAATTGATTAAAATGTCGTATATGCGGAATAGTTGCCTCACCGACACCGACAGTGCCTATATCTGTTGAAGCAATTAAGGTGATTTTAAACGCATGTTGCGGCAAAAAGCGTGACAATGCTGCGGCTGTCATCCAACCCGCGGTACCAGCACCAAGAATGACCACATGCTGCTGTTTCATCAATTTACAAAATTCCTTGTCTCATAAAACGAACTTGCCCGAATGTATCGGGCAAGTTTTAGTTTAGTAACCAGAGGTTGCGTTTGCTTCCCCCTAGAAATTCGCTCTTACAACGAATGCAACGCGGCGGTCAGAAACAAACCAACTACGTCCAGCCTCTTGACCCTCATTGTTCAATTGCATGATGGTTTCAGACTGAGAGTTAGTCAAGTTTGTACCTTGCAAACCAACAGTGAAATTATCATTAACGTTATAGAAGATAGAGCCATCTAATTGACCATGATCGTCATACCATAAAGGTGCTTTGGATATAACATCTCGCGTGGTCAAGAGGTAACGACTACGCCAGTTATATGCCAAACGTGCACTCCAGCCATTCTTTTCATACATACCGACTAAATTGAATGTACGTTTTGATTGCCCTTGAAGTGGAATGTTATCCAAAGATACTCGAATACCAGTATCTTCAAAATCATCCCCCTGCCAAGATTCATCTTCAACATCGACTTCGTTGTTAGGCACGCCACCAGCATCAATGTAGGTAAATGAAGACTCTAAGCCCAAACCATCCCAGGGTTCTGGTAAAAAGTCAAAGAACTGTTGATATTTGAGCTCTAAGCCATCCATTTTACCATCCCCACCATTGGTAGTTGTAGTCAACAATACCGTTTGTGTTTCACCTGTAGAAGGATTGGTATATGAGCGAGGATACGCGCCTTGCACAAAGTAGTTTTTCAAATCTTTGTGGAACAAGGTTGCACTCAACTGACCTACATCAGCAAAATACCATTCCACCGCAACATCATATTGCCATGCTTCCATAGGTTCAAGGAATGGGTTACCACCACTTCCGGTAAACGCTGGAACGTATGCACGCTGAATTAAATTATCTTCGGGAGGCGGCTCAACTGATGGATCCGGATTCACAGGACGAATGGTTTGCACAGATTCGTTGCCTAATGACGCCGTATTTCGAACAGCCGAAATATCGGGTAATGCCACCGCTTTTGATAATGCAAATCTGAAAAGAACATCATCTGTTAATTCGACTTTGATATTAAAGCTTGGAAGTAGCATATTAAAACTAGGCTCAGCAGCCAAAGCAGAAGCTGAGTCATTACCAAACGCGCGGCTAGCGTTGCTGATATAGTTAAGTGGATCGCCGATCCATCGATTTGCTTCATCTTGTATTGCGGCGGCAAAATCAGCGTAATTGCCAGCAGCCACTTGGTCGTTTACCCAGGCAGATACTAATTCAGGTGTTAGTGGATTTCCTTGCAAGTTCTCTGGCGGCAAGTAATCTGGTACTAAATCAGGGTAATTTACGAAACCATAAGATTCACGGTCAAGTTGCACGTAACGTAGACCAAAGTTACCGCTATAACGTAGGTCGCCATCACCTTCAAAGTTAAGTCTTAGGTAAATCGCTTTGTTAGTTTCAGTAATATCCGTAATTTCGTTTGGCTCAAAAATTCCAAATTCATCATCTAATGGAAACTGCGTTCTTTGCGTATAACGCGTCCAATCGCCACCAGCGGTCATATAAGGCATAGCGCCATACATTATTTCACGAACGTAATCTTCAGTTGCATGGATTGTCTGGCCGCCAGGAATGTTGGCAACACCGCCGCCATGAAAATCAGACCAATCAACCAATTCAAAATTTTCTGCCGCGTCAGGGATAGTATCTAACCAAGCCGCTGGAGCTGAACCAGAAAATTCTGGACCTAATGCCCCCCAGTTCCAACTCGTTGAACGCACCGTTTGTTCACGCTTCGCATATCGCACACCGGCTTGAACTGAGGTAAAGATACCTGCATCTTCTAAGAAGTATTTACCATCAAAACGCACCGCAATCGAGTCACCTTCAGATCTCTCATAGTGCTCCATAGCACTTCTTAAGAAATAGGAGGTTGGGTCTTGGAAGTAATTAGTATCCCCTGCTGGATCCCCAGTAAAGCCAGGGTAAACACCACCAGCATAAACATCAGGGTTAGCGTCTCTATAACCGAAATAAGGTTCTAATAAGGCGACTGTTGGCGTACTACCCGTAATATCGTAAGCTTGACCAGCAAATGCTGCAGTGTGAACAGTCATATCATTATCAGCAGTTTCGGCTTTAACGTATTGAATATCACCGGTTAATTCAAGACTATCAGTTGCCAACCAACGTAAATTGAAAGAGAAGTCTTCCACTAGGGTTTCAGTATCTTTCACACGGCTGTCAAACTGAGTTGGATAACCAAATTGTGGGCGACCACCGGCTTCCCATGAACGAATAATACGATCATTGTTTCCATCAGCTGCTCGCCAGCCATCAACACCTTGCGTCAAGGTTCCTGATTCAAATAACCCTTGATCGTCAAATTCAAACTCTGTGCCTTCTAAAGCACGAGTTCGTCTAGCATCGATGTTGTAGTAACCACCTTGATATTTAACAGCTTGTTCATGCCAAGATAGCTTTGCATCAGAACGAATGTAATTAAAGGTACCTAATAAGGTTTCGTCTTCATTTTCAAATTGTAAAGACGTTGCAAAACCTTCACGTTTTCGATCATCAAACTTGCTTAATAAGTTGGAAGCATTTGGCATCCATACTGTACCGTTGCCATCCTCACCAACAAACTCTTCAGCTCCAGCTAAATCTCGCGCGTAAAATTGCACGTAAGCGTCAGACTGAATACCGTGTGATTGTCCGTAAAGTTGTGAATTAGCATAGTTGACCAAGAAACCAATTTCACCACCAGTATCTAGTTCAAATCGATCGCTATAAACAGCAGAAAACGTCGGGCTACCTTTTTCGGCGATATCCCCGTATGACCAGTCTCCACCAATGGCAAAAACGCGATCTTGAGAATCAAAAGGCTTACGAGTTCTTAGATTAACAGTACCGCCAATACCACCTTCAATCATGTCAGCGGTCTGGTTTTTATAAACGTCTACCCCACCCATTAATTCAGGTGAAACGTCTTGGAAAGATAGTCCGCGCCCGCTATTTGCAGTAAATGAATCACGGCCGTTAAATTCACTTCGAGTTTGTGTCATACCTCGAATGATTGCGCCACTTCCTTCTACACTGAAGTGATCAGGGTCATCTGGACCTGCAAATCTCTCAACCGATACACCTGGTATACGTTGAATAGCTTCTAATACGCTTCGATCCGGTAAAACGCCAATGTCAGATGCTGTAATAGAATCTACTACGGTTTCTGAATTACGTTTTAAATTCTGTGCATTTAATAAGTTTGCTCTTGTGCCTCTAACCTCAATTTGTTCAACCAACTCCTCTTCATTGGCCTCTTCTTCAGTTTCGGTTTCTTGTGCATAGGCTGTGTGCATTGCGGAAATAAGCGCTACCGCCATTACCGACTTATTGAACATGCGGTTTTTTCGTTGGTGTTGTCGTGTGCTAACCACCATTTGTGTGCTCCCATTTATGATACGGCTTTACTGGTGACCCTTTTACTTAAAAAAGTAATTGCCAGCTTCCCCTTTGTGTGGCCTTTAAAGTATTACAATTACTCCATTTGACCATGTTTCCTCGATGCTGATAATGCGTTAGAGATATCTTGCGGTCAATTGACATTGGAAATATCACAATTCAGAAACCATATATCGCAACATTTTTGTAACATTTAACAATCAACGTGTTAATTATTTAACCCGACTTTAGTATTAGTAAAGTCTAAATCCCTTAAATATCAATACTTCAATGATTTTGTTTTGATAAAATTGGGCAAGTGTTAATTTTCAATTAATTAACAATTTATCATACAATTATTCTAGATATTGAGTAAATTCTGGCCCCAAATAACTCGGTTTGTAGTCTGAAGTGTAAATCACGATTTTCTGCACTACGACGCCAGGATCTTTTAAGTACAATTGCAAACTGTTAGCACCACCTTGGGCAATCGAAATCTTGGTTTTAACCCTACGAATACCATCAAGTACATTTGCCCCCCAGGAAGCTGAGCTCATCTCCAGACTATGAACTGCCTCTTTATCCCCTGACTTCGCTTTTCGACGCAATTCTGCGACCTTAGCATCCGTCATCAATCCCGCATCTAGATATTTTGGTGGATTCCCGTCGACACCTATTCCAAACTCCATTGTAGCATCTGGTGCAAACTCTAACGTTGGTGCCACGTCGATATGGACTTCATATTCTCCCGCTTCAATTAACCAAGTATCGAAATGCAACGTGGGGGCCGTTTCCCAATCAGAATGCTGCGTATAAGGAGGTAAAATTCCCGCTACCGAAGAACCAAAGCGACCATGGCCAGGAATTACCTGCCATTTCACTTCTTTTGTATTGTTTTTCATTTGTGCCTTGGCTGGATCGAGGGAAATATAGCCGTCAGCTTCTGCAAACCCCTTAGGCGTTTGCGCTAGTTTGACTGCTTCTACATATACTCGAGCGCCACCCCAACCGGTACCTTTTATCAATACGTTAGCTTTATGAGTGCCTGCTGACAGTTTTGACCAATCGATACTTATGCCTAGGGTAATTTCATCCTCAACAGTACCTTTAGTAGATGAAAGCTGAACCCAATCGTCTGAGGCCGTAACAGAATAATCAAAGGGTTTAGCTTGACGATTAAAAACCGAAACTGTTTTTTCAGGTTCTCCATGTTGGTAAAAGCTATCAAGCACTAATTGCCCCCCTGCTGGCCAAAAACTATCACTTGAAGATAGCGCAACGCCCATGTTGGCAACTGCAGGCTCAGCAGCAGTATGACGAACAACTGTCGGAGGTATATTGGCTGGCGGATTGTTCCAGTACACATAACCAATGCGGGACTGACTCATCATTCGATTCCACTTGCCATCCTTCAAGTTATGATATTCATCGGTCAGTACTTGGTCTTGTGCAAACCAATAATTCACTGCATCGGCATACTTATTGGTGCTGATGCGATTTTGTTTTCCATACCTTTGATTTAGCGCTTGATTGTAATTCAATTCAAAGATTACCCGTGATGCTTTAAGCGGGTAGCCCACTAATTGAAAATAAGCATCATGGTAATCTTTCGGTAGTTTTGATTTTATATCATAAGAATCCTTCACTGCCTCGGTTAAAACGTCAGAGACATTTTTTGCCTCATCGTAATGAGAAATGCTGTAGGTTTCTGGTGAAATTGCTTCAGGTTTGCGTCGCCCATTGTGTTGAGTATAGAGAGCCAACAATTCTGCTATACCACTAGCATAGTCACCGCCAAATTGTTCTGCTGCCCACTCGCGAGTAAATTCATAACTACTGTTGGCGTCCATGTCTGTTGGATCCCAGGCCATTTTCAAGAAAAATGAAATGGGTAACTCCATAGGTTTAAGGTCACCCACGTTGGTTATCCAAATGCGATCGGCACCGTATCTGTAAGATAGATCCATTTGTTCCCATATTTTTGCTAAGGGAACTGTATTGATCCAGCGATAAGAACGTGGCCCACCTACATAGTCAAAGTGATAATAAACACCTGCGCCACCTTTGCGATTACGCTCACCTTTGGTCGGCAATCTACGCACATTACCAAAATTGTCGTCAGCCCATAATAAAGTAACGTCATCTGGCACTCGCATGCCTTTTTCATAAAAGCTTTGTACTTCTTTGTACAATGCCCAAACTTGCGGGATATCTTCGATTTTATCTTGACCAAACGTATCTTTAAGAATTTGGCGCTGGTCTTCTACAACTCGCTCGAGTAAACCTATATTTTCACCTTCACTCATTGGCGTATCTTCTTGACCGCGCATTCCTAAGGTGAAAATACTTTCTAAATTTTTATGTCGTTTAGCACCTTGTAGCCAAAAGTCATATAAGTTTTTGGGGTTAGTTGAATATTCCCAAGGACCTTTGCCATATCGATTCCATTCTTTGTCAGCTCGCATCATAGGTTCATGGTGGGAGGTGCTCATTACTATGCCCATTTCATTGGCTAAAATAATATTTTGCGGATCATCGTCAGCAAAGGCATTGTTCCACATCGCTGGCCATAAAAAGTTCGCTTTTAATCTAAGTAGCAACTCAAACACATGTTGATAAAATTCCGCATTATAGCCACCAAATTTTTCTGTACTCCAACCTGTCAATGCAGGCGCTTCATCGTTAAGAAAGATGCCGCGATATTTTACTTTCGGATAATCTGCAATCCGAGTATTTGCGCTTAAATACAGCTCAGTTTTTTTCTTAACCGGTACGTCTGCCCACCAGTACCAAGGACTTACCCCTATCGTTTGGCTTAAATCATATGTCCCATATATTGCACCGCGTTTATCATTACCCACTATAACCCAAGCGTTATCGATGCCTTTAAAAGGCGATCTTAAATGCTGAATATGATAACCATCCCATTTCCCTTGTATCGCGTGCACATCTAACTTTCCTTGATCGATCAATTGTTGGATCAAATCACTTTTTCCTAACTGACCAATAAGCACTATGGCATCAGCATTGGCCGGTAATTCATTGTAGATCTTTGCAACCTGCCCAGTGACAGCCGCAATGTCACTACGTAAATTTTCGACCGCACGCAAGACACCTTTTTCAGCAGAAGATTCTAAGACGATAGGGGCAACCTTTTGCTGAGTAACTAACGGAAAATCCTGTATAGAAGATGTTTCAACTAAATAGTTCGCAGACACCTGAAAGCTCAAAATACAAGCCAGTGTGATGAATAAGCGGCGCATAATGTTTTCCCTAAAACTAGCGTTAAATTGAGTTTATGAATTTGAAACTGAGAGGCTATCGCTTCTCAGCTTCTTAAATATAGTGACTTATGAACTAGTCAGCCAAAATTGAGGACATCATATAAACGAAAGGCGCATTCCAATTTATGGCTATTTCATTTGATGCGTAACTGCACCAAGTATCTGAATATGAAAGTGCGGGTAACTTACTGGGATATGAACATTTGTCTTGTTGCCCGCTATGCGCGCCACCTGCGACAAAACCAGGAATAGGATCCTCTATACCATCAGCTTGTGAAGGACGATGGTGAATATGCATTGGAGAACGCGAGCCAAACCCGGTGATATAAGTAATATCCACAGGATTTCGCCCCAAAACATAATCCACCAAGTTTAACGCAGCATCTTTGTACCCAGTATCATCGGTTAACCGCCATGCATGCCAAAGCACACTGGCTTTGTTCAAGGCCACAGCATTGCTGCCCCAAACAAAGTCTTTTTTATTCATTGCCACTCGATAAGCCGATGCTTGATCTTCTTCTTTTATACTCTTTGCAAATGACAAAAATTCGTTTTGCACTAGTTGGTAGTCCGCATCGGCGAGTGCTTTTGGTTGGTCCGCTAATATCGAAAAGTATCCAAGGAGAGAGGTATTTGACCATGAAGGCGTCGCAAGTTTAGTTTTATATTGATTAAAAGCTTGCCAATACTCATCTTCACCTGTGCTAATAAAAAGTTCTGCCGCTGCCCAGGCAAACTCATCGGTGAGAGTTTTATCGCCGTACTCCCCTGTACTTACATCTGACGGATTCTTGAATTTTACATCAGGGTTGGCTAGCGCCCATTGCCAAGCATGTCTCGCTTGTTGCAAATACTGCTCACGCTTTTCTGGAAATACGCGACTAGCAACGGATAAAACAGCTGCAAAATTCAAGCTAGCCGAAGTCCCTTTAGCCACTACATAACGTTGCTTTGTGGTATCTTCTGGCATGTCTGCTGGAGAAAACCGCAATGTCGTCAGTTTATGATAAACCCCACCATCGGTATCCTGCATAGTCGCCATCCAATCGAGATTCCACAGGATTTCATCTAATAAATCAGGTGTTTGGTCTCCTGACTCAGGAATATTAAAATCTCTATTTTGATAGAAGTTTTGATTATCAATATAGGCGCGCATTAAGGTATAGGTAGTGATGCCCGAATTAACAATGTATTTGTTGTAATCACCTGCGTCATACCAACCTTTGGGGGAACTCAGTACTGTACCTTCCGGTCGCTCTTTGGTTGCAGCTGAAGAATGCACCATTACTTGGGTATCAGGATGACCAGCAGATCTTTGCCATTTCCCAGCGTAGGATTTATCCAAAGCCATGCCTGCACGGTTAAAATAATAAGCTTTTATTCCCGCATCATGTATATCTGAATAAACCTCTTCTTCAATCCCAAAGGTTACCGAACTTACCTCATTGTTTACTGTGATTAAGTAATTCCCTGCGACAGATACTTCCGAAAAATCAGCAATACTGACTATTTCATCTGAGTAGGGCCAGAGTTTAGGTGCACTGCTTGTGCCTTCAAACACAACTTCTCGAGTATCTGCATTGATAACGCTGAATTTTTGCGATTGTTCGCTTTTTATAACGGCTAATTTATGTTGTTGTGGCAAAAATCCGATTTGATTTACTAGTATCTTAGTTTGCTCTCCATCCGATTTTTTTATTTTTTGGCCGCTAATCGCATTAGGGGAATCTTGAGCATTATCAGCTGAACCGCAGCTTAATAATGCGAATGAAAAAATACATATTACTAGGCCTTTCGACATCTGTTCCCGCCTTAAACTTGTTAATACTGTGTAAATCTTTTGCTGTATTAGATTCTAATCCGGCGTTATCTTCAACTTATCCTGATTATGAAAACACATTTATAAGATTGCGTTTTTTTCTTTATCATTAATCCAACTTTGCACCGAAGTGGTCGAAAAATTAGAAATCTTGTCTACAAAACACTTCGTTTTTAGAAATTTTGTTTATTTGTTGAAACACAGGCAAAAAACAATAAATATGAAAAGTAAAATCACAATAACTTGAAAAGTAATTTTCTTTACAATGACCACCTGTGAATAAGATGTAAAAAAAGAAGCCTTCATGGAAAATAATAATCAACAACTTTCAGTGCTAGAAAAGGTAGGCTATAGCCTTGGTGACTTCGCGGCTAATTTGGTATTCCAAACCTTGGTCACCTTTATTGCTTTTTATTATACCGATGTGTTTCGAATTCCTACGAGTTCAGCCACCAGTATTATTTTTATATGCGGCTTATTGGGCGCTTTTGCTTTTAATCCAATAATCGGGATTTTAGCGGACCGAACCAAAACCCGCTGGGGTAAATTTCGCCCATGGATTTTATGGACGTCAGTGCCCTTTGGTGTGTTGTCTTTGCTTGCTTTTACTACGCCGGATTTTGATACCGATGGTAAGGTAATCTATGCCTTTGTCACCTACTTGCTCTTATTGTTTGTATATTCTGCCAACAATCTTCCCTACGCAGCCTTAAGTGGCGTAATTACTGGCAAAATGAAAGACCGTAACAGCATGTCTTCTTACCGTTTTGTGGCGGTTATGATAGCGCAATTTATCATTCAAGCCTTGTTATTACCCTTAGTATTGGTTGCGGGTGATGGGGATAAAGCCGCGGGTTTTGAAATTGTAATGACCTATCTCGCTATCATAGGTACGGTTTGTTTCATTATTACTTTTTTAACCACAAAAGAACGAGTACTACCTGTATCTGAAAAAGCCAGCACAATAAAAGAAGATTTACAGGACTTGGTGACCAATGTTCCTTGGATCATCATGCTAGTGGTTACCGTTTTGGTGTTTATTACACTTGCCCTTAAAGGTGGCACCTATGTGTACTACTTTAAAGATTACGCTGATAAAGCTGAAATGGTCAGTTTTTTAGAGGCCATAGGATTTAATAGCTTTATTGCAGGCGTTCAAAATTACTTCCCTAACTTTTTCTGGCCAGATGATCCTGCAACCTCAGCATTTTCACTGTTTAATGCGAGTGGCATAATCTTCATGATTATCGGAATATTTTTCTCCAAATCACTTGCTGATAAGTTTGGAAAAAGAAATGTGTTTGGGCTTTCATTATTTGTTTCTACGATTTTTATATTGGCTTTTTACTTTTACCCAAAAGACGCTATTGGCACCATGTTCACGTCGCAAATTTTGCACGGTTTTTTCTACGGTATCAGTACACCATTGTTATGGGCGATGATTGCCGATGTAGCAGATTTTTCAGAATGGAAAACCAATCGCCGCGCTACTGCGATTATATTTTCAGCCATGATCATGGGGCTCAAAGTTGGACTAACCCTAGGTTCAGCCTTAGTAACAGGTATTTTGGATAGCGTTAGCTACAACCCTGATTTGGTTACCCAATCCGCTGAAACGGTAAATGGCATTAAATTAGCGGTAAGTGTTTATGCGGCAATACCATTTTTAATCGCATGCGCTTGCTTGTTTGCCTATAAAATAAATAAATCCATGGAAAATACAATCGAATCTGATTTAGCTGAAAGAAGAGCGCAAGGCGCATCTGTTTCTATGGCCTAGTAACAAAGAAGAGAAAGAATTAAATGTCTGAAGAAAAACTCGATAATAAGGTATTGTCTGAACTGCGTGAAAATGCAATTTCACAACCTTTAGTTGACAATATTTATACCGCGGACCCTTCTGCGCACGTGTTTGATGGAAAAATTTATATTTATCCATCCCACGACATTGAAGGCGGCGTACCCTTTAATGATAATGGTGACCACTTCTGTATGGAAGATTATCACGTGATCAGTCTAGATTCGCCTGAAAGTCCAGCGGTCGATAACGGCGTCGCCTTGCATGTGAAAGATGTGCCTTGGGCCGAACGTCAAATGTGGGCCCCAGATGCAGCGCGAAAAGGCGACAAATATTATTTATATTTCCCAGCCAAGAAAGCCGATGGTATTTTCCAAATAGGTGTTGCTGTGGGCGATTCTCCTGTGGGTCCATTTACGCCTGAGCCAACGGCTATCGAGGGAAGTTATTCAATTGATCCAGCCGTATTTACTGATGAAGATGGCACCGCGTACATGTATTTTGGTGGTATTTGGGGCGGCCAGCTACAAAACTATCGCAACAATCAATACGATGCCTCATTAGGTGAGCCTGCTGACAATGAACCAGCCCTTGGCCCAATTGCCGCTAAGTTAACCGACGATATGCTGTCTTTTGCTGAGGAGCCCAGAGAGCTACAAATCTTAGACCAAGACGGCAATCCGTTATTGGCCGGGGATCATGATAGACGTTTCTTTGAAGCTTCTTGGTTGCATAAATATAATGGAAAATATTATTTTTCTTACAGTACAGGTGACACGCATTTCTTGTGTTACGCCATTGGCGATACGCCTTATGGTCCATTCACCTACGCAGGAAAAATACTAGAACCTGTATTAGGATGGACTACCCATCATTCGATTTGTGAATACCAAGGTAAGTGGTATTTGTTTTACCATGATTCCAGTTTATCAGGTGGTATTACTCACTTGAGATCGGTAAAAATGGTGGAAATCCAATACAACGAAGATGGCACTATTATTCCCATTAAACCCTACGGAGAATTTGAACTCTAGGGTTGTTTCTACATAGTTGGGCGCCGTTTAGGTGATTGCAGGTAATTCTGGCTAGTGAAGGATACAAGAAGGCCCCTGATTTGAAAGATGCTGTGAACCCATCCATGGGCGCTCTGCGAAATCATCCATGATTTCGAAGCTTTCAAATCAGGGGCCTTCTTATATCCTAATGTTGACGCTGCGAATTATTTACCAGCAAACACCTAAACAGCGCCTTTATAACTTGCATAAAAAAACCAACCTTAAGCGGTTGGTTTTTGGTGTTTTAATAAACTTAGTTTACTGATTTTTCAAAAGGCACCGCTGGTAAGTTATACAAATTGTATAAGCCAGCAACGGGATTATTTGCCCAGGCGTAACGCACTGCCGTTGGTTTAACGATATCTGGATGGCTCAACTTAATTCCTTGATCAGTCAGTTCAACCTTGGCCCAATGGAACTTTCCGTCTTCATCAGCTAATTCAAACCCGTTGTGGCCTGATTCAGATAGTGCTAAATGATTTGCCGGATCTGAGAAACTGACCAGTAAAGCATTGTTTTGTTGTGTCACCTCTTTGACCACAGGTCCGGAAGCCGGCAGGTTTGGATTGTATACTAATTTACGCATTGCCAATGCAGCACGCTCGCCTACCGTGCGTTTGTTGACTGGATGAATATCATTGTATTCGCCTAAATCTATTGTCACAGCCAAACCAACATTTTCTTGCTCACTGACCATGGCTTGTTGAGCGCGAATACCAGCCCAAGCGCTTTCTTGAGGTTTGTCATCTCGGTCTAAAAAGTTCGCTAATTGAATAACGACGAAAGGCAGTTCAGCATTGCTATAAGCTTTACGCCAGTCAGCGATCATGGTGGTGAGTTTGTCGCCATAATCTTTGTAGCGCCCAACATTGGATTCTCCTTGAAACCAAAATGCGCCTTTCACAGGGTATTGACTGATGGGTGCTATCATAGCGTTATAAAGCCCCAGTGGTTGCCATCTTACAAATACCGTCGATTCCCCCGGCGGCATGGTCGAGGCTTGTTTATAATGCCAAGGACCTTTTAAACTGATGCGCCACTCATCATTGCCAATGTAGTAAGGCTTGTCTTTTAATATTTGCGTCTTACCACCACCGTTAATCACTCTTATGGCGATAGTATTTTCTCCCGCATGCAAGGTTCCTGCAGGCACCTTGTAGCGACGCGGCGGGTACTGATAGGTTGTGTTACCCACTTTCTTCCCGTTAACATAGGTTTCGTCTGCATTAATAATACGTCCAAGACGTAAAATACTGTCTTGTTCGGCCATAGATTCAGACACCTGAATGGTTTTCCTTAACCACCAAGACCCAATAAAGTTGCCATCTTTAGACTCTAACTCAGGAAATCCTGGCACCTCCATAACTTGCCAATCACTGTGATCAAGCGCTTCAGTTGACCATTGCGGATTTGCATTCAGCCCTGCGTCTCTTTTATTTAATTCCCCATACCAATAATTATTGTTTTCACTGTTTTTTTGTTCGATTTGTTCAATGTATTTTGCGTCTTTATATGGTTCTACTTTTTCCAGCCACTCAGGATACTTGCTTAGTGCTTCTTTGCTTAACCAAGCTTCTATGGGAGAGCCGCCTAATGAGGCATTGACTATACCAATGGGAACGCCTTCCTGAAGATGTATTTGACGTGCAGTATAGTAAGCAACAGCGGATAGTTGCCGAATATTATCAGGCGTCGCAGAACGCCAATGCCCCGACTCTAGGTCATCTTGCGGATGATTAAAGTTGTATCTATCAGGCACTGTAAATTCACGAATTAAGGGATAATTAGCTAATGCAACATCCTTAGGAAACGCTTCTTCCGTTCTGGCAATGGTTAATTCCATATTCGATTGGCCAGATGTGAGAAACACGTCCCCGAAAAAGATATCCTCAACTTTGATTTGCTCACCTTGGTTGGTATGAATTTCTAATACATGAGGACCACCGGCTTTTTGAGGTGGTAAAATGACTGACCATTTGCCCTCAACAGGCGTGGCATTGGCTATTTTATTCCCGTCTAAAAAAACGGTAATCGCATGCTCTGAATTACCACTCAGCGGAATCTCAACCCCCCTTTGCATAACTGCGCCATCGCTTATTAACTTGTGAAGACTTAAGGCCAGGCTCTGTTGGCTAAAAAATAAAATGAACAAACAAACTAACAATGAGATTTTTTGCATAGTCGCTTTCCTTTAGATAGCAAAAAGCAGGCTTACGCCTGCTTTTAAAAGTGAGTCTATGACAGAAGTTGTCATTCTCTTATTTATTTGAAGATAACTTGGTTAACAAGGTTTTCAAGCGCTTCTTGCTTACCTGATACTGGCTTAGGATCAAGCTGTTTATCATTCGCAAGCCCCGCTAGCGCTTCAAGAGATAGGTCACCATTTAGGATTTGTTTACCTAAATCTTGATCCCAACCTTGATAACGATCGCTCTTAGTTTGCGCAATAAAATCATTTTCAATCATTGCCGCAGCTTTCTTAAGACCTAATGCACAAGTATCCATACCACCGATGTGACCGTGGAATAAATCTTCAGGATCTAAGCTTTGGCGACGTAATTTAGTGTCAAAGTTGAAGCCACCAGTAGTGTAACCACCGTTTTTAAGGATTTCGTAACAAATTAACGTCATCTCTTCCACGCTGTTAGGGAACTGGTCAGTATCCCAACCTAACTGAGCATCACCTCGGTTGGCATCAATTGAACCAAACATATCCAACGCAAAGGCAGTCGCAATTTCGTGATGGAAAGAGTGACCAGATAACGTTGCGTGGTTGGCTTCGATATTTACCGCAAACTCTTTCTCTAAACCAAATTCAGTTAAGAAACCATGTACGGTTGCTGTATCGTAATCGTATTGGTGCTTTGTTGGCTCTTGAGGCTTAGGTTCAATAAGCAATAAACCATCAAAACCAATTTTGTACTTATGTTCTACCACCATGGATAGGAAACGAGCAAACTGCTGACGCTCACGTTTAAGGTCAGTGTTTAAAAGCGTCTCATAACCTTCACGGCCACCCCATAATACATAGTTTTCACCGCCCAGCTTTTTAGTAGCATTCATTGCGTGAAATACTTGTGTCGCAGCACGGGCAAATATTTCAGGATTGGGGTTGGTAGACGCACCAGACATGTATCGTGGATGACTAAATACGTTTGCAGTACCCCATAATAACTTCATGCCAGTTTCGTCTTGCTTTTGACCTAGAACATCAACCATTTGGCCAAAGTTATTGATGTAATCTTTGATGCTGTCACCTTCAGGTGCTACATCAATGTCATGCCAGCAATAAAAAGGAGCGCCAAGTTTTGCTAAGAATTCAAATGCAACATCGGCTTTCTGCTTTGCTCTTTCCATTGGGTCGCCTGCAGCTAACCAAGGTCGACCAAAGGTGCCTCCACCGAATACATCAGCACCATCCCAACAGAAGTTATGCCAATAGCACACTGCAAATCTTAGGTGCTCTTCCATTGTTTTACCTAAGACCACTTCCTCTGGGTTGTAATGTTTAAACGCTAGAGGGTTAGTTGAATCTGGCCCTTCATATTTAATTGGCGAAATCTGGCCAAAATAATCTTTCATAGTTTACTCCTGTTGGGCAGTTGTAGGCCCGTCTTTCAATGTATCGCAATGGTCGTTAAAGTCAGCGCTCGACTCAATTATGATAATTTCATAAAGTTTTGTGTTTTTTCTTGTTTATTTAAAGAATGCTACATTTGCTTCATATAGCTTTCTAAAATTCTCTCTTCGTTTGGCAAAATGTGCTTGCAAATCAGCATTTGGCTGACAGTTTTGTACCAAAGCTGGTACCGGACATAATTCCTCTAGAGACGTTTCTGGAGACATAGCAACTAGTGCCAATCGAGCAGCGCCCAATGCCGGCCCTACATCGCCGCCTTCTCTAAAGTTCATGGGAATATTAGTCACATCAGCCAACAGTTGTCGCCAATAAGCGCTGCGGGCACCACCACCAATTAAACTTATACCCTCAACATCTAAACCGCTGTTATGCACCGCATCTATGCCATCAGCCAACGCCATGCTAACCCCTTGCACCACACCTAATGCCATGTGTGCTCTTGTGGTTGCTGCTGTAATACCGATGAACCCTGCTTTTGCATTTGGGTTATTGTGCGGCGTTCGTTCGCCAGTTAAATAGGGCATAAAATAAGGAATTTGCGGATCATCAGGCTGAGTATTTTTTTCAATATCAGCAAATAACTCTGCAACGTCCTTATAACCGCTATTGTTGGCAAACCAAGTTAAACAGCTTGCTGCACTTAACATAACTGACATTAAATGCCAGCGATTGGGTAGGGCATGACAAAATGCATGCACCGCGGATTCAGGGTTAGACTTATATTCATTGGTTACAGCGAAATAAACGCCAGAGGTACCTAATGAGAGCATAGCTTGGCCAGAATTCACAATGCCACAACCAATAGCGCCGGCCGCGTTATCTCCAGCACCAGCAACCAAGGCGACATCTTTCATTCCCCAGCGTTCGCATAAATCTTCAGTTAAATAACCAGTTATTGCATTGCCCTCATATAACATAGGCATATTGGCAACGCTCAAGCCACAGGCATGCAACATGTCGTCATTCCACTGACGTGTTCCAGTGTTTAACCAACAGGTTCCGGCAGAATCCGACATGTCCGAGGCAAAATCGCCAGACAAGCGATAGCGTAAGTAATCTTTAGGCAATAAAACTTTATAAACTTTGGCAAAATTCTCAGGTTCATGTTCCCTAACCCATTGAAGCTTAGGCGCAGTAAAGCCAGGCATCACAATATTGCCGGTAATGTCTCGGGCATTAGGTATATCTTTTTCGAGGGTTAAACATTGTTCTTCACAACGGCCATCGTTCCAAAGTATTGCAGGACGAATGACCTCTGAGTTTTTATCTAACAAGGTAGCGCCATGCATCTGCCCAGCTAATCCTATAGCTTTAACCTCTGATAACACTTGCATTTCACTTAGTTGATCTAAACAATCACAGGTAGCCTGCCACCAATCTTCTGGATTTTGTTCAGACCATAAAGGTTTAGGAATCGAAACCTCTAAACTCGCCGTTGTTGTGGCAATAAGTTCACCCTGCTCATTCAAAAGAATGGTTTTTACCCCAGAGGTGCCTAAGTCAATGCCTATGTACATGAATCAAGAATCCTTTATTAACCTTAAGTTTAGTAGGGGCGTAATGATGATTGTCGAGATGTAAATTCACAATTACGAAATTTTGTAACTATTTTGTTAATTCAGGTGTAATATGTTATTTTCCTGTTGATGTGAAAAAACATAAAGAATATTATCAAATAACGCATTATTTTACGGGTAGTAAGTTCAGATGCATGAAAACAAACATAGTATCACTTTGCTTTTTAAAGCTAACAAGGTATACGATCGTCAAATTATCGAAGGGATTGGCAAATATCTGCAAACCTCTAATGCTGATTGGGATCTGTATTTAGAAGAAGATTTCATGGCGCGATTAGAGCACCTCGACGAATGGGGCGGCGACGGTATCATTGCCGATTATGATAATCCTGAGGTACAAAAGGCATTGCACAAAGCCAGTGTGCCTGTTGTCGGTATTGGCGGCTCTTACGCCAATCCTGAAGATTATCCAGATGTGCCTTATGTGGCAACTGACAACTATGAGTTGGTGAATGCGGCTTTCCAACACCTTCGTCAAAAAGGCGTACAGAGATTTGCCTTTTATGGTGCTCCGGTGGATGAAAACCAACGCTGGGCGCGAGAGCGAGAACAGGCAATTCTAGATATAACCAAAAAAGAAGGTTATGAATGCCACGTTTATCGCGGCCATCCGGTGAGCCCTGAAACATGGCAGTACACCATAAAACGTTTAAGTGACTGGTTAGAAAGTCTACCAACGCCTATCGGTATAATTGCAGTTACTGACGCAAGAGCGCGTCATTTACTCCAAGTATGTGACCACATTGGTATGCTGATACCTGACAAAATATCGGTCATCGGCATAGATAACGATGATATCGCAAGGTATTTAAGTCGCGTCAGTTTAAGTTCGGTGAAACAAGGTTGTATTGAAATGGGCTTTCAAGCGGCTAAGTTTTTACATAAGCTGCTCGATGGCTACAAAGGGCCGAGAAAACCAGTGTTAGTGCCACCAGAAGGTATCGCTGAACGCCAGTCTACCGATTATAAAGCTATTGTAGATCCTTATGTTATGCAGGCTATGCATTTCATTCGCCAAAATGCGAACCGCGGTATCAAAGTTGAACAAGTGTTAGACTACGTCGGAGTTTCACGTTCAAATCTAGAACACAGATTTAAAGAAGAGCGCGGACATAGTATTCATACCGAGATTCACAATGAAAAGCTAAATAGAGCTTGTAAAATGCTAACCGAAACCGACGACTCTACCGCACAAATCGCCAAGAGTTGTGGTTATCCATCGCTGCAATACATGTATGCGGTGTTCAAGAAGCATTTTGACCAAACACCAAGAGAATACAGAGATGAAGCCCGCCCTGGAAAAGAGCTAGACTTCGAACCTGAGTAAAGTAAATGACTGAACTAGTCTACTAGTTCAGTCACCGCTGTATAGGCGGGTTTAGGTTCTTTTTGGCGATTCAACAACAAAGGATAATCTGTCCTACCTGGCACTGGCCAGTTATTTCGCCAAGAAACGCTATCGTCCACTCCCCACAAAGTCACCCGATCTATAGTGTCTTGATATTTTAAGAATATCGAGAATAAATCCACGTAAACCTTGGTCAGCCTGTCTTGCATCTGTTCTGAAATGCCATTAGCGAAGGGGTTTAATTTTTCTTCAAATTCAACACTTTGGCTGACTTCTGCACCCACCTGTGCTTGTTCAGGAAATGGTAAAACGCTGACATCCAATTCTGTGATTGATACCTTAACACCCAGCGCCATAAATCTTTTTATACTGTCTTCAACTAAGTTTAAATCAGGATAAAATACCGAATAATGCCCTTGCATGCCTACTGAAGTAATAGGTAAGCCGGCCGCTTTAATTGATTTGACTATCTCGGCTGCCGCAGCTGCTTTTTTGGCGTTATACATATTGTAGTCGTTGTAATATAGCTCAGCCTCAGGATCAGCAGCATGGGCGTATTCAAAGGCTTTAATTATGTAGTCATCCCCAATAATGGTGTGCCATTTAGTTACCCTAAAAGTGCCATCATCATTTAATGCTTCATTCACCACATCCCAGCCCTTAACCTTGCCCTTATAACGACTAACTACTGTGGTAATGTGATTTTTCAAGCGGGCTAACAAGGCTTCCCTTGAGAGAGGATTGCCCTGTTCATCTTCAAACACCCAGTCGGGGGTTTGTTGATGCCAAACAAGGGTATGCCCTATAACTTCTGCCTCACAGCGTTTAGCCATGGCCATGAGTTTATCAGCAAGAGAAAAATCAAAGGTATCCTGCGTTGGATGTATATTTTGCCATTTCATCGCATTTTCAGCGGTCAATGCATTGTAATGCTGACAAATCAATTTTTCAGATTGTTCGGGGTTTTCTAGCATAGAGGTACTAACAGCGGTTCCAATCAGAAAATGTTTTTCAAATGCGTCTCTTAAGTCTTTTGCTTGGGCGGCTAAAGGCAATAAAAGTACGACTGCTAATAAGATTCTCATAACAGGGCCTCTTTTATATTTATTGGCTAAAAATCAATTTTGGTTATGCCCGTTAGAGAAATAACGGGCTTGGAGTTAGTTTTAAAAAATCTTTGTCTAGATTTCGCATCTAATATATTGCTCAATATCCGATTTATAATAATCAAATAGTTGCTGATGCAATTGCTTTTCTATCCTAGTTAATTGAGATACTTGCGCATTTTGTATCACTTGCTGAGGACCACTGGCACCAGGAATAATAGTAGTAACCGCTGGGTGATCAAGAATCCATCGCATGGCAAACTGTGCCATGGAATATCCCTCTGGTACTCGAGATTTAATGCTGTCGACAATCTCTAATCCTTTTTCAAACGCAATGCCGCTAAAGGTTTCACCCACACTAAAGGCTTCACCGTCTTTGTTATAGTTTCTATGATCAGATTCGGCGAATTGAGTTTGTGGGTTAAATTTACCGCTTAACATGCCGCTAGCTAAAGGTAATCTAACAATGATTCCAACGTCATTTTGTTGTGCTTGAGTTAACAAGGATTCAACAGGTTTTTGTCTTAGTAAATTAAAAATGATTTGTAAAGATGACAAATCTGAGTGTTGTAAACAGATTTCAGCTTCGGCTTGAGTTTCTACACTAGCACCAAAATTGCTAATCAACCCTTGCTGTTGTGCTTCTCTTAACCAATCGAAGATTTTACCCTCTTGTAAAACAGTTTTAGGAATACAATGTAGTTGAAGTAAATCAATGACGTCTCGTTGCAAGCGATCTTGGGCTCGCTTAATGGAATCGGTTAGGTCAATTAAACTATAACCGTCTGGATAAGTGCCCTGCCACCGGCCATATTTGGTGGCAATTACAGCCTCAGGCAACAATTTATTCAAATGTTCACCTAGATAGGCTTCACTAACGCCAGCACCATATACATCAGCTGTATCAAAAAAAGTAATTCCAGAATCCACCGCTTGTTGAATGATAGCAATGGCTTTGTCTTCAGAAACCGGGCCAAAATCGCCACCTAGTTGCCAACAACCAAGCCCCACTTCACTTATGTTTAAGCCTGAAGAACCTAATATTCGTTTTTCGATCTGATGATTTGGCATAAATTTACTACTCCGTTTGCATAAAAAAGAGGACGTATTAAACGTCCTCTTCAATTGGTCACTATTAACCTAACAGGCCTTGAGCTTTTGCGATAATATTATCCACAGTAAAGCCAAAGTGTTCTAGCAATGCGTTACCTGGTGCAGATTCTCCGAAGGTCTGCATACCGATTATAGCTCCTGATGTACCTACATACTTGTACCAGAAATCTGTATGGGCTGCTTCTACCACAAGTTTTGGAACATCACTTGGTAACACTTCATCTTTATAGGCTTGAGATTGCGCATCAAACTGCTCAGTACTTGGCATAGATACCACTCGAACTTGATAGCCTTGCTCATTTAAGGTATCCGCTGCTCCCATCGCAATTCCCATTTCTGAGCCGGTTGCAATGATAATTAACTGCGGCGCTTGAGCACTTTCTTTTAAGATGTAACCACCTTTTGCAATCGCCTTAAGTTGCTCATCTGAGCGCGCCATAGCTTTGGTGCCCTGACGAGAAAATACCAGTGCACTTGGTCCTTCCTCTTTAATGATCGCTTGTCTCCATGCTTCGGCCGTTTCTGCTGCATCGCAAGGTCGCCAAGTAGTTAAATTAGGCGTTAGGCGTAGATTTGCTAACTGCTCAATAGGTTGGTGAGTCGGACCATCTTCACCTTGACCAATAGAGTCATGAGTGTAAACAAAAATATTTTTAGCTTTCATTAGGGCTGACATTCTTACTGCATTTCGTGCATATTCCATGAACATTAAGAAAGTCGCGCCAAATGGTATAAAGCCGCCGTGTAAAGCTATCCCGTTCATGATGGCGCTCATACCAAACTCGCGCACACCGTAGAAGATATAATTGCCGGCTGGATCATCTTGAATGCCTTTGGCATCAGGCCATAGGGTTAAATTTGAGCCAGCTAAGTCAGCTGAACCGCCCATGATTTCAGGTAATAATCCAGTAAAGAACTCGATGGAATTCTGCGACGCTTTACGAGTTGCAATGTTTTCTGCTTTTTCTTGTGATTGACGAACGAATTCATCTGCCTTTTTATTTAAATCTTCAGTTAAAGCTTTTTTCACAACACGACGAACATATTCTTCTGCAAGTTCAGGATGTTTTTCCTGATAGCTTTCGAACAATGAACGCCACTGACTTTCTAACGTGTCACCTTTATCTTTTGTGTCCCATTGAGCATACACATCATCTGGAATTTCAAATGCAGGATAATCCCAGTTTAGGAATTTACGAATCTCAACAATTTCATCTTCACCTAATGGAGAACCATGACATGCATGACTTCCTGATTTGTTTGGAGAACCAAAGCCGATAATAGTTTTGCAACAAATCAATGTCGGTTTACCAGTTTCGGCCTGAGCTTGCTCAATAGCTGCAGTAATTGCATCCATATCATGACCGTCAACATCGCGGATTACGTGCCAACCGTAAGATTCAAAACGCTTAGCAGTATCGTCGGTGAACCAACCTTCTACATGGCCATCGATAGAAATGCCGTTGTCATCCCAGAATGCAATTAATTTGCCTAGTTTTAAAGTACCGGCTAATGAACAAGCTTCATGTGAAATACCTTCCATTAAGCAGCCATCACCTAAAAAGCAATAAGTGAAATGATCTACAATATCAAAACCTGGCTGATTAAATTGTCCCGCTAAGGTTTTTTCCGCAATTGCCATACCTACTGCGTTTGCAATACCCGCACCCAAAGGGCCTGTTGTAGTTTCAACACCAGGTGTATAACCGTATTCAGGGTGACCTGGGGTTTTCGAATGTAGTTGTCTAAATTGCTTTAGATCTTCCATGGAAAGGTCATAACCGCTTAAATGCAATAAAGCATATTGCAACATTGAGCCATGTCCGTTCGAAAGAACGAATCTGTCTCTATTGCTCCAATTTGGATTATTAGGATTATGGTTATAGAATTTTTGCCATAAAACAGTGGCTATTTCAGCCATTCCCATTGGCGCACCAGGGTGGCCAGAATTAGCTTTTTGAACGGCATCTACCGCTAACATTCGAATCGCATTTGCAGCAGGCGTAGTGATCACAGACATCGTATCTTCCCATTTTAAATTCAAGTTTTACCGAGAAACGGTGAGAATATTTCAATTTGCGTAGGAGAGTAAATGTTGCACTAATCTGACGCAAATAAAATAAGTAAATAAATAAAGCGTTAGTTTAAAATCATCATACTAGAAAAAACAGCTAAAGCGGTAAAACTGCTTTATAAAAAATGATTCTTTCATATCTCCAATTAGTAATAATATATTACATATTAAAATGGTGCGACTAGAAAGCACTAGATTTTTCACACTATATTAGAGCCTGAATTAATAAGATTCCACTCTCGCTTACTTTCCCAATGTTTCCTGCCACTTAACTCTATTAACTCGCAATATAACTTTCTGTAAATCGTGAACTTTTCGTGAAACTTCTGAGAACTTTAGTTTCTAGAATAGCGCCTGATCGGAAACGTTGAACTGCTGACCGACTACTTTGCGACTCGGTGCGTGGAAGTTCTAATATTAATAATAGTTTCAATTAGATACACCTTTTCGCTACTAAAAATAAACACTTAATTCAAGGAAACAAGCAATGAAGAGATTTACTAAGGTGTTACCTATTTCCTCTATTATACTTGGTGTTAGTAGTATGGCATTAGTAACGCCGGCACTAGCGGAAACTGAGTTTAGAGCGCCATTTTTTTCCAAATCGTTTTTGGGCCAAGAACTAAGAGCAAGTGGCATTAGTGAAGGTATATTGTTGGACGATGATTTGATTCGTGGCAATAACGCAGGCGAAGCTGTCATTCAACTATCAACCAATCCCATAAACACTAATCCATTCCAATTTTTTCAAGCTGATTCCAGCGAGAGATTAATGACTGTCACTTTTGAAGATGGCTCAGTTGTAGAAGGTATTTCAGGCTTATTTGATTCAGCCTTTTTTAACTTCGGCACCAGTGTTCAGTATTTTTTGGTAAGTAAAGAAGAGTTGGCCGCGCTAGGTTACAACCACAGCGAAATCGTCGATGTCGTTCCCGGTGAAATTGTCGAGTTATCGCTGAATTGGTCAGATTATGGCTTTTCTGAGTTTCAGTTGCCACCTCCAGATCCTGCACCTACCGAAGACGATATCATTTTTGGCACTGACGCCAACGATCGTTTGGTGGGAACAGATGGTGTTGATATTTTTCTTAGTGGCGGCGGTTCTCGCGATCGCATGACCGGAGGCGAAGGTGGAGACTTCTTCGTGGTAGGCGCTGAAGTAGATGACGGTATTAAAAATCGAGATGTTATCCTTGATTTTGAACCCAGTCGTGATGTGTTGGTGATAGAGCGTAACGCCCGAATGCGTTCAGTTCGTGTCAGAAATGGCAATTTTGTTATTCAATTCCAAGGTTCAGATAGAGATACGGTTGTGTTCCGCAATTCAACCATCATCAATGCTACGCAATTTGAAATAATTTTCATCAATGGTGAGTTTGATATTTTAGATATTCAACCAGATTAAGTTCATCTTCAGCTATTCGCTAGATACTGAAACTTACATCAACAACTTTGCCTGACCATTAGTAGTTTGTTATTACTAATGGTCAGAATTCTGCAAAATCATTATTTTATTAATAACAAGTGTAGGTTGTAATTTTTTGAAGAACTTTAGATTCAATACAAGTCCCAAGAATTAGAAGAAGACCGATTTTGCTTTATCAAAAGTTATTCCATGCTTTTGAAGGTTGGACTCAGCTTTCACTGAATCCCAATCGAACTTAATCGTATGTACATTGTGTGAAGAAAGAAAGGTATGTCAAGGGTTGCTAACGCTTGATTGACGTCCAAACGCAGTGAGGTCACAGCTAAGCTTGTCAAATCTCTTGTTATACGCCAAAGACGCGTCTACAATGCGCATATCAATACGCATACACCCCAAAACTGTTGGGGAGATGAACGATGGCTAACTTATACGACATATCCGCTCCAAAAAAAGCAACAAACTTAAGCCTTAACAGCGATTTACTTAATAAAGCTAGAGACCTGAAAATTAACTTATCAGCAACACTTGAGCAAGCTCTAAGCGAAAAACTTAAGGATGTCGAATCGGAAAAGTGGAAGCGTGACAACAAGGCATCTATTGAAGCTTACAATGATTTCGTAGCTGAAAATGGCTGCTTAAGTGACGAATATAGAGATTATTGATGCCTCAATTCGATGTTTACCGAAACCCAAGTAAGAGAACTAAAGATGCATATCCTTACTTAGTCGATGTTCAAAACGCTGTTATCGACCAGCTAGCTACAAGATTGGTTGTGCCTCTTACGGAAACAACTTCAAGACCAAATATGATGTTGAAAAAGCTAACCCCAGAAATCAACTTCGAGGGCAAAAACTACCTATTTATGACTCAGCAAATAGCATCGGTACCGCAAGAAATCCTCAAACGTCCCATTGGAACTCTTGAAGGAGCTCGAACGATATTGATAGATGCGATTGACTTTGCCATTACTGGCATATAATCGGGATAGGGAGGTAGTTCACACTACCCCTCCTCCCACACCACCGGGCATACGGGTCACGTACCCTCTGGTCTCAACGATATCACACCTCATATCTGATTCTTGTTCATCACCCCGTTATTTTGGATTGGACTTCCTCCAAACCCAGCCTCGCGGCTACGCCCTCGCCCTTCTCCTAGCCTTCGCATCTACGTGCACCTGGCAAGTGGACTTTCACCTCTCTAGTTTTGTGCTATGCCTAGCACACACCTTAATATGGGACACAAACACGTAGGCGAAAATGGCGAAGCCGCCTGCTTGTTCGTGTCCCAGCCCGCCATGGCGGGCGCCATAATTTTTTTGATACTCATTGAGCCTCCTCCTCAGATAAATTTGAGTTTATCCTGAGATGGCAACCAAACCAAACGGAGAAAACTCAATGAACTTCTATACTAATACACATCCTTACTATTGTGGAATCGATTTACACACAAGATTACTTTACGTTTGCATTATCGATAATGAAAACAATGTCCTCGTACATGAAAAAATCGATGATTCACCTCAGAAATTATTAGCGCTTTTAGCGCCTTATCGTGGAAATGTCGTCGTTGGCGTTGAGTGTATGCACTGCTGGTATTGGCTATCGGATTTCTGTGAAGAGCACAATATTGATTTCATTCTTGGTCATGCCCTTTATATGAAAGCCATTCACGCGGGTAAAACTAAAAACGATAAAATTGATGCCCTTAAAATCGCTAAACTTATTCGTGGTGGTAATTTCCCGTTATCCCATGCTTACTCGAAACAATACAGAGCGATTCGTGATGCGCTTCGTCGACGTACTCATATTATGCGCATGAGTGCACAGCTTAAAGGTCATGTTGCAGCCACCATTAGCCAATACAACTTACCCGCCTTAGAATCTCGATTGAATCTACGTAATGCGCCTGACCGACAAAAGATGCACCACTTCTTTCCGGATGAAGCTGTACAAAAAAGTATGGATTTAAACCTCAATGTCATCAGCACCATGGTGCATGAAATCTATAAAATTGAGCACTATGTGAAGAAGAACGCCCAACACCATAAAGGTCGTGATTATCATATTCTGAACTCTTTTCCTGGTATTGGGAAAATCCTAGCCCTTACCATCTTATATGAAGTCGGGGAAATTCAGCGATTCCCTCGAGTTCAACAATTTGCTTCCTATGCCAGATTAGTCAAATGCAAAGCGGAATCCGCAGGTAAAAGCTATGGCACACAAGGCAATAAAATAGGCAACGCTCATCTTAAATGGGCGTTCAGTGAAGCAACCGTTCTCTACCTTAAAGGCAATGATAACGCTAAAAGCTATCTGCAATCTTTGCAAAAACGCATGAGCAAGGCTAAAGCGTTATCCGCACTAGCCCATAAAATTGGCCGATGTGTTTACTTTATGCTGAAGAACCAACAGGTGTTTGATGAAGAGCGCTTTTTAAACGGGTAAGTCGCTCTTTGGCATGAGCTATAGCGTCTAACTGGCACAACGGCGAGTATCTGGTTATTGCACAAACCTCGGCTTTGAGCAGCATCAATAACGATACCAATATGCCTAAACCACTTGCGTTTGATTAGACATGCCAAAGTAGCGCAATCTTAAGCTTTTATTTGAATTTGCTTACACCTTCACTGAGCCCGACACTAACTGGAATTATTAATAGCCACTTAGTTTTGAATAGGACAGAGGAAGGTTAACCGATGAATGTCTAGTGCAGTTGCCCATCAAATGGAATTGAAAAGTGCAACATTACAGAGCCTCTATATGTGTTTGACGTAAGCAACTTGCTTAACATCAACCATGACAGACGAAGTAAACAGGTTCCATAAAAGAAGTTGGCTTGATCTTGAAAAAGTGATCAAAGGACATTCTTTTTTCATTGACACGCCGGAGGCTCATATGTGTTATGTGCCATGCAGGTTACGCCCTTTTATTTTAAGGAATTGATAACAAGAACCTGTAAATAAAGAAAGCCAAAATAAGCCAAAGAGTACGAGTGCCGTAAGAACAAGAACCAAACGCTCGTCTTGTGTCGCATTTGATTTTGACAAAGCTACCAAAAGAGGAAAAGGTACGGATACGACTGTTGATGATAATAGAGCTAACAAAAATTTAGGCTGCTTTATTTTGGTTTGGATATAACCAACAATAGTGTGATAAATAACAAAAAGTAATAAAATCATTGGCGCAAAAAAGAATAAAGATTGATAGCCCTCTGTTGCTTGAGAAGCTTTCTGATACAGGTCTATATCAGTTAAAGCAAATAACAGAATAACTAAAGATCCTGGAAGAAAGCTCCATAAGGCCGATGCAAAGGCAAAACGTTTACTTGGCACTAATTTAATTCTCCTGGCACATAACGAGGCTGTAGAAAAAATAAAATGCCAATTAAATTTCGAGATCTACGTTGATTATTTTTACAGTTCAATGGTGAATCCTATCTGATATTAACGTAGAGTCACGAAAATCGTGCATAAATTAAACATTTTTTAATAATGAAAATCAAAACCTAATTTTTCTACAGCTTCAACACCTCGTTAAGCGGCGTGCCGCGAAGGGGAGCGTTTGCGATAAATTGGCGAAGCCAATCGCAAACGGGACCCGTAGCGGTACGTCCGAGCATTGGAGCCGTAGGCGGAAATGCGGCTTGAACGACATGTGTACGCCCAGCATGGGCATGAACTAATGAGGTGAAAGTCCTCTGTAGGAAAATCACCGTCTTTTAACATCTAGTTATTAGACGCTAACTACTAGCGAATGGCAAGTGCAATCCCGCGAGGAATTGT
>NZ_JBLWFH010000012.1:0-101517 GCF_050306235.1 Glaciecola sp. 1036
GCCATTCGCTAGTAGTTAGCGTCTAATAACTAGATGTTAAAAGACGGTGATTTTCCTACAGAGGACTTTCACCTCATTAGTTCATGCCCATGCTGGGCGTACACAAGTCAAAGCACGCGGACTTAGTAAAGCTGTCACCTTTTTTGCGTGTGCAAAAAAGCCGCCAACTTCACCAAGCCGGTGTTTGAGGCGTTCTGTGCCATGTTAGTTCCTATTGAAGAGTTAGAAAGTCGCTGGTTAGAAATGGAGAATCCAATGGCCTTACTGCCACTGCTAGAATATTCATATCCAGAAGTATTAGATAACATAAAAACGTCGAAAGTACTGTCTTCTGAGTTGTTAGAACAAGTTGTAGAGTATTCATTAAGATTTCCAAGCAGGCACTGGGCATTATCAGCAGTTTTATGGATAGAAAATGGATTCGTTATCAATAGTGATATTTATGACGGTCTAATCCGAATATCCAAAGACAAAACGGATAGCCAAAGACTTAGGCATAAAGCATTTGCGCAAGCTAATAGATGGAAACGCGGTGTTGGCATAAAATAAGTTAAATCATCGGAAAATCATTCGCGACGCTCGCGTTTTCCGCTGTTTAAAGCGTTAGAAGCACTGGAAGGTTCGAAATGTCGTTTTATAACATTAGTATTTTAAAACAAGCAGCGAAAACGTCGTTTATTCATGTTTCTTTATTAGTAGCGTTGATTGGCATACCAATAGTATTTTTCAGGGATGGCCTTTCATTTGTTGAACAACTAATTTTATTTATAGGTTTACTAGTTTTCTTCTGGCTTGCTTATTTTTTGCTTTGTATTGCATTCCATCGATATAATTTACGTGATGAAGACAATCGAATAGCATATCTTGAGAAAAACGATATAGAAAAAGGAAAAGAAGTTGGCTCATTATTGGAAGGTTGGTAGGTTAGGTGCTTCTAACAAGCCGATTAATTCATTTCCTTCGGTCATTGAGACACAGCTTCGGTTAGCGCCAAACCTGTGCTCAACAACGGAGCGTTAAGTGTACGAGAGCCTCATGCCAGGGAACATAATTTTTATCGCTTTCGCTGTAGTACTTGTGGTTGTGATCTCTCTCAAATTATTGGGCTCTAAAATGGCGAGAACTCCTGTGGAAGTTGAAGATTTCCTCAAGCGCATGGAGGCAAGAGAAGTGGATGGTGCTGGCTGGGATCGATTCCTTAATATCCCCATCAAGGATAAGTTCCTAGACTCCATAAGAAAGAGGTGTGAGGTGCTCTGGGAATACGATGAGTTTCTTATGGAGAATGAAGATGGAGATTTCGTATTAAATGATAGGGGAGTTTCCGAAGTAAGAGGATTAATCGGTGAGTTGCGCCAGAGAAACACTTAACAAATCAATCAATGTCGCCTCACGGCTGGACCTGCACTCCGCGGCTTCGCCGCTGCGCTCCGACCCATTATTGAGGCGTTTTTTGTCAGGGAAGTCATGAAGAATTTTCAAAAATATGTCGTTTTCTCTTTAGCTACATTCGTAATTTTTCTTTCAGGTGCGTTAGCCGGAATTTTCTACAAAGACTTTGACATGCTTTGTGAATCACCAAGTCCGCATGTTTTGTTGTCCGATATGATTTCTGAAGAGGGTATAGTTTTTCCGAAAGGAACAATTGTACCGCTTAAATCATGTGCTTACAGACAACGGTTTGACTGGGAGTTTGCTATAGATGTATCTGTTAATTTGGAAGTTGCGGAGGATACCAGCAAATCAGAGTATGGCTTTTCTGTGCTTGAAGAGGTTGAATGAAATATTTTGAAGCGTTCTTTGCCTGACGAAATGCTGAGGGTTGGTTTAATATTATTAGCCTTGATTTCCACGATAATTGCATATGAATTACATGCAAACTTTTTGTTTTCTGATGTAATTGGCGCAATTTACAATAGTATTGCTAAGCTATTTACTGAAGAACAAGGTGTGGTTGCAAAACCAGCGGGCGTTGCTTTATACGATGAAGATTTTGCTGTATTGCATGTAGCGTTTAATTTTCTGGTTATTGTGGTAACCCTAGTCAAAGAAAGACCCTCATTTTCTAACATAAACATCAGAAGGAAATCAGCATGGTATATTGCACTATTGGTGTGTCTATTTGTGTTGAATATTCAGCTTCTGCTATGGCAGTATTAAAGAGTATTAGTGTGCAAACACCTTACAATAGATTTATGTCGCTTTACTGTGACATATCGCCTGCAGACCCTATATGACAAAGAGTAGACTTTGATTCAAATTGTTTTACAAAGTATTTTTTACATTGGATTCAGCTTTATTTGTTTTGCACTTATTCCTGTCATAGCCTGGAGGAAGACTAAAAATAAACTGTTTGTACTAATTCAAACAGGTATTGCTGCAATGTGGTTGACCATGCTCATTTCATACTTCACTGATATACCAGAAGGTGAAAGTGGTTTTGTTATCGTTGGGATGCTGTTTGTTTGGCCGATTTTTTGTATCGTAACTCAGTTAATATTCTCTGGTGTATATTGGATAGTTAATAGAGTATTTATAGTTAGATGATTGCGCATAAACCGGACTCTTTAGACATTATAGATTTAGTTAAAAAGGTAATTTTGTATCTTCATATGACAAGTCTGTTAACCAGTTTTTGTCAAGAGCTGCCAAAATCAGTAATGAAAAGTGTTATATTTCTTGAAAAACTTTGTGCTAAATCAGTTGAACTACAAAATAAGTGAATCTATGCAGCGTTGATGCTGACGCTTGTTGGTTTGGCTCAGCCTTTGGATATAACAATATTATTATGGTGTATGAAAAAGTTTAAACATATTGTTTGCTTTTTTTTCCTTATATTAACTTTGCTCTTTCCTGTGAACTCTCTATCGAGGTTCATTTATACAAAACATTATGTTGTACGCGTCGAATTTGGAGAACTTTTGTGTTGTTAAAGAAAATCACTATCTTATTGATTTTGGGATTCTCCGCAGCTGACATATCCTATGCCTCTAATTCTGGTCCTGATATTAGATACAGGTCGATAGTCTATTTTTTCCCAAGCAAACAAGAAATAGATATTTCAGCCCTAAAAAACGAGTTTAAGAGCTTTGAGCTAGTCGAACAACTTCCAAATGTAACAGATAGCCCAGTCGTTTCAGTCTCTGTCATTAATGACGTTGAAAACTCATTTCCGGTCCCTGATTTAAGCTATTTAGCTTATTTTGGAAGAGGATTAGATAAGCAACAAGCTAATCAGATTCAAAAATCAAACTTAGCCTTAGTAATCGATGTCGCCTATCCGGTGAGCTTGACCTTTGATGGGTTAAAAGATGCAACTATCTCAGTGTTTAATTTTGCCAACGTTTCAGATGGATTAATTTGGGATTCTGAAACTCGAGAGTTATATACGCCTGAAGCATGGAAAGTGAAAAGAATAGATTCTTGGATAGATAATATTCCTGAAATTGAAGATCATACTGTCATTCATGCTTATCAAAATAACGAAGGCGTTAGAGCAATTACATTGGGGATGGCTAAATTTGGTTTGCCTGATATTGTAGTGAATGATTTTTCTTGGTCATTGAATCAATCTATGGGCAATTTAATTAATCTCGTGGCTCAATCTTTAGCCGAAGGGTTAGTCCCAGACGAACAAGGCTATCTTTTACTGAATATAAAAGAGTTAAAAAATATTCAGTACAAAAGTGAGTTACTTGCGACATTAAAAGATAACGCCGAAACTAAGGTCAAAATTCAAATAGGGGATGGTAAATGGGAAGATGGAGACCCATATAACTATATCATTGAGTTATTATTTGATGATTTTGATGGTGCCTCATTGTCTGAAAAACATGAATCCATGCTCTCTAGTTTGTTCGGATGGGAAGACAAAATATCCTATGTACAGCATAATCAAGAGATTGAAGCTGCAAGCGAAAGAGCTAAAAGAAAACTTAATAGTTTGAGAGATGATTTTAATTCGGGTTTAAGCCCCGGTGAATTTATCCAGGTTAAAGCTCCATTTACCGATCTTGATGGAGGGAATGAGTGGATGTGGGTTGAAGTTCAATCTTGGAAAGGCAATGTTTTACAAGGACTTCTTAAAAATGAACCTCGAAATATTCCAGATTTAAAAGGTGGAGCTAAAGTAACAGTGAATCAAGCAGATGTATTTGACTATATTAGGTACTACCCTGATGGCACCATGGATGGAAATGAAACAGGTGCTCTAATTAGGAAGTATCAAAGATAGGTATAACATAATTATGGAAATAGAGGTTGGCTTGTCTTACATTAGTTAAAAACAACTTTAAGTTTGAAGGGCATTCAATGAAAAAAACGATTATCGCGTTTTCACCTCATAAAACAGCATTGACTGTAGCTAGCGTTTTAGCTGTATTGTCTCTTATCTTTCTAATCCCCTCGTTCTTATTTCTCGCTTCTGTTGGTCAAGGTGCGAGTATAGGAGCCATGCTTTTTTTAGGGCCAATTTTATATTTTGTATTTGGCTATATTTCGACTGCGCTGGGAGCCATTATTTATAATAAAGTTGCTAAAAATACCGGTGGGATTCAAGTTACGATTAAAACGGAAGATGATGATTTGTAAAAAAATCGATAAAATCTACATCAGGTTACTTCAGTCTTTTCACCTGGATAGGGGGCATTAATGAATGAATGGAAACCCTTTTTGCAACGGCACAAAGATGGCAGTATCTGGGCCAAAGGACAAGTATCCGGAAACACACCTGTTGGTTATTGGGAGTGGTTTCGCAAGTCCGGCACTATAAGCCGATCTGGCCATTTTGAAGATGGCATTCAAGTTGGAGACTGGACTACCTATGATAAAGACGGGAAGGTATACAAAGTTACGACTTTCAAACCAAAACAAGATGCCGAAAAAGCTGAGGTTGATCTTAGTAAAAACCAAGTAGATGAAGGGAAAATATAATATGTTGCCAAAAACGCAATGATCGCGCCATTGCGTGTTCGCCAACACAAGCGGCAGTAGCCGATTAATTAGAAAAAGGATTTATTTAATGTCTAAGTTGTTAGAAGGTTTATTTTGGGGCGTTGGTTTTGCGATTGGTACTTTGAGCATTGTTATTATTTACACTTTCACAATTCATACAGAGCTAGAAAATTCTTTACAGAAATCACTCCAAGATACCTTGTATTATGAGCTGTCCACCTTTATTGAAACTATGGATATTCAAGTACTGGAAATTAAATTAGTTGATGAGTCACTGATTATCTCTTCGAAAATGAAGAATCTTGGTGATACACCTCCAAATTCAGGGTTTTCTTTAAGATACAGTCTGTTTGACAGCAACAACGAATTTATAGGCAATTGTGAAGGTGATTTTCCTAAAGTACATTCAAGTGAAGATTTCTTATACCTGACCACTATCTGCGACACAAAATATTTATCTACATTAGAAGTAAATAAAGCAACAATATCGGTATTGCGAGAATACTAGCCTATAATCAATTGGAAGACTGTTGATCTATAAAGAAATGCAGCTTCCAGTAAAGTATTACTTTAACAATATTAATGTAGGATTCCGATATGAAAACTATGACTTGTAAGCAACTAGGCGGAGCTTGTGATATGGCATTTCATGCTCAAACATTCGATGAAATGGCCGAGCTTAGTAAGCAACATGGTATAGAGATGTTTAATAAAAATGATTCGGCTCATCTAGCGGCAATGCAAAAAATGCAAGTGCTGATGAAAGATCCACAACAGATGCAAGATTGGTTTGAAGCGAGAAAACGAGAATTCGAATCACTTCCCGAAAACACCTAATTTTTAAAATTTACAAAACAGAACAATTGTAATTGGCATTGATTCAAATTTAGGGCATTCTGATCACAAGCATTTACCCGTATATTTAACGAATTTTTTATTTTTGCGGTGAAGGACTTCTAAAGTTATTACAAGAAAACGACAGATTTAGATGTAATTTTTAATGGACAAAGTGACGCTATGAATTTCCCCAACGGCTACACTATTCAACGATTTATGGCAGTTTGAATCACGAAAGGTTTATCTTCCAAAAAGAGTTGTTATTTGAAGGAGAAATATCCCCAATGCCTTTTTTTATTCTCTCAATATTGATTCAAGTGGCCTTGGTCATCCATGTGGTAAAAACTGGTAGAAACACCACTTGGATATGGATAGTTGTTATGTTGCCGGTAGCAGGGTCAATCGCTTATTTCATATTAGAAGTGCTCCCCGAACTCACTAATAGCCGCGCTGGAAGAAACGCAGGACGCAAAGTGGGGGCTGTTATCAATCCCAATAAAGGATTTAATCAAGCCGCACATAATTTTTCGGTGTCTGGTACAGTCGATAATACTAAGCGTCTAGCAGATGAGTGCATGGCAAAAGGACTTTATTCAGATGCTAAAACTCTGTATGAAAAATGTCTGGTTGGCATACATGCCAAAGATCCATCGGCAATGGTTGGGTTAGCAAATGCTGAGTTTATGCTTGGTCATTATGCAAAGACAAAGACGCTATTGGATGATCTAATTGCAAGCAATCCCAATTACAAAAATCAAGATGCACATTTACTTTACGCTAGAACTCTTGAAGCCCTTGATGAAGTAACTGGTGCATTACATGAATACGAAGTCTTACATGACTATTTCTCAGGCCCAGAAGCCTCTTTTTATTACGCGTTGTTTCTAAAAAAGCAGAATCAAAAAGAAACTGCCAATGAGATATTTAGTCAAATAATTAATAAAGCCAAGATGTCAGGAAAGCACTATTCCTCTTTACACAAAGACATTTTAAAACGGGCTAAGAATGAGCTTGCAGCAAATTAAATAATGGCACCTTATGTTAGCTAATAGCTATTTGTTCAATCTGCAAATTTAAAATTTGAAAGTAAAATTTCTAACAAGAAAACTCCAAAGGAAACCGGCTTATGATGGAACCAGTTAAAAGGGTAATTAGTGATTCTTCAAACCCCATTGCTGGTAGTATCAAATACGATAAATCTAATTGTCAGCAATCCTTAAACGATTAGTCTAAGCACATAAAAATGGGGTAGACTTCATCGCGTTTAAAAATTAAAAGGCAAAATGAATGTCCGAAATAGTTAAAATGTTATCTGGCGAGCTTTACAACCCGGCTGATAATGAGTTGGTCGAAATGCGAATAGCAGCAAGGTTGCTGACGGAGCAAATCAATGCCAGTTCAGTTTCGCAAGTCGATAACCGAATTGAGCTTATAAAGAAGCTATTCGGAACTACTGGTAAAAATATATATATTGAACCTAAATTTAGTTGTGACTACGGATGCAATATCCATGTTGGAGATAATTTTTTCGCAAATTTTGACTGCGTTATTTTAGATGTGGCCGAAGTACGATTTGGTGACAATTGTTTTTTAGCACCACAGGTGGGTATTTACACAGCGACTCATCCGTTAGATCCAAGCGAAAGAAATTCGGGATTAGAATATGCTAAAGCCGTGATTATTGGTGATAATTGTTGGATCGGTGGCCATGCAGTTATCAATCCTGGCGTTACATTAGGGAATAATGTAGTGGTTGCATCCGGTGCCGTTGTTACAAAGAGTTTCTCTGATAATGTGGTTATTGGCGGAAGCCCTGCAAAAGTGATTAAACATCTTGATTATTATTCGACCAACCACTAATTTATCTGAATCAGCCTTATTCACTATTACCAACATGCGTGAATACTACGACCACTATGGTGTTGAGTGGGATGTAAATACCATTGAAGAGATGATCTCCGGATTGGAGAATTGGGACATTGTGTTGAATGACAAGGTTATAGGGGCCATGCGCTTGGCATTTGATGGTCAAGAATGCTATTTGCGTGATTTGCAAATTGACACCTCATTCCAGAATAGAGGCATTGGAGCTGCTGCCTTGAACCAATGCGAGCGCTTAGCAAAAGAAGCAGGGGCGACCATGTTGAAACTTCGCGTTTTCGTTATTAGTCCGGCAATTCATCTCTACGAACGCTTTGGTTTTTCAATAGATAAACAAGAAGACAATTTTTACTACATGATAAAACCCGTACTCTAACTTTCTCAATATTTTTTACCCTTGAATAACCGTCTTTAACTACTATCGAACAACGTATAGTGGGGTAAAATAAACGCAATTCAGAATAGTTAATTATGAAGTAAATCAGGGATCAATCCTGCATGTTTGGTATTTGCCCTCTCATCAATGTGCCATTGAGGCTAAATAATCGAATTTTTTAAGTATGAAATAAGCTGCATTTGCACCTTGCAAAATATCTAATCATTTGATTTAATCAAATGATTGAATTTGGTGGTATGATCAGTAGAGGTTACAAATGTCTAAGGTAAAAACACTTTTATTAGCCTTGAGTGTTATGGGCTTGCTCGCATGTTCAGAGCCACCCCCGCCAAAAGCTATAATAAAAACCGTATTTGCGACTAGTCCCGAAACTGCCAATCAAAGTGCCACTAGGACCCTATCTGGGGTTTTGCAGCCTGTTGATCAAAGTGTATTGAGCTTTGAAATCCCCGGAGTCATCGATAAAGTTAATGTGAACTTAGGGGATAAATTTAATCAAGGTGATGTGTTAGCTAGCATTGAAGACAAAGTAATGCGCTTGAGCGTGCAGCAAAGTGAAGGTCAGTTATCTGAGGCCAAAGCACGACTTACCGAAGCTGAGCTTGATTTTAATCGTAAAAAGCAGTTAGTTGCATCAGGTGCAGTGTCTAAGGCGGAGGTTGATGTTGCCGAAGCTCGTTTTCAATCCTTGGTTGATCAAGTGAATATTGCACGGACACAGGTGTCAATTGCAAAAGAAGACTTAGCAGATACACAACTTATCGCGCCGTTTTCAGGCAGTGTTGCTCAGCGTCATGTTGAACCCTCCCAGCAGGTTTCTCCTAGTACAGCAATTTTAACTATTCAAGGTTCTGATGCTTTAGAAGTCGCTATCTATGTCCCAGAATCGCTAATCACTAAAATTCATCCAGGTGATCAAGTTTCAGTGCACATTGTGAACGATATTCAGTCTAAATCGCTAACAGGTGAAGTTTTTGAACAGGGAAGCCAAGCACAACGCGCCAACGCATTTCCAGTGACCATTAAACTAGATGAAACTGAAGATTTACAAGGGATACAGCCAGGGATGTCTGCTGAGGTAACATTCAGTATCAGCGATAACAACATTCCCGCAGATGCCTATAGTTTGCCTTTATCGGCAATTGGCTCTGGAGAAAATAATAGTCATTACGTATTTGCGATACAAAGTGTTGCTGAAAATAGTAAGTTAGTGCAAGTACCGATTAAAGTACAATCTTTCAAAAAAGACAAAGTGATTTTTACTACCAATCATTCATTGGATGTTGTTGTGTTAAATGGCGTAGATTTTTTGCGTGACGGGCAGCAGATTAAAGTGGCCGATCATTTTCCTCAAATGATTAACCAATAAGGCACTTGTAACATGAATATCTCGCAACTAAGTCTGACCTACAATAGGTTGATGTTAGCGGTAGTTTTGTCGTTAATGGTATTCGGCTTTTTCAGTTATTTTAACTTGCCGGCCCAAGAAGATCCTAAAGTGACTATTCGTGAAGCCGTTGTCACCACTGAATTAGAGGGTTTCCCAGCTGAGCGGGTAGAGCTCTTGATCACCAAAACCCTTGAAGAAGCGATTCAAACCTTGCCCGAAGTTAAGGAAATTCGTTCGGTTTCGCTTGTTGGTCAATCGATTATTCATATTCGCATAGAAGATAGATACACAGAACTTGACCAGATTTGGGACGATATGCGCCAAGCTATTGATTTGGTGATTAATGAACTTCCTGATGGTACTAGTACGCCTAGAGTGAATGATAATTTTGGTGATGTGGCTGTTCTCACCGTTGCCATGTTGGTAGATGAAGGGATTACTTGGGGACAGCGGCTAGACATGGCACAACATATTCGTGATTTTATGTTTACTGTGCCAGGTACTAAAGTCGTGGATATTTTAGGTGTACAGCCAGAGCAAGTAGTCATTGAAATGACCAATGCAAAACTTGCGCAATTGGGTGTTTCTCCCAACCTGATTATTCAAGCATTGCAACAACAGAATATTATTAGGCCGGGCGGCACGTTGGATGTAAACGGTACAAACCTTACACTGCAACCTACTGGTAACTATCAATCTATTCAAGATGTTGCCGATACGTTAATTTCTGTTCCGGGATTGGAACAATCGATCCAATTGAAGGATATTGCAAATGTCAGCCGTCAGGTTGTAGATCCGCCTGTACGTACCGCCTACTACATGGGTAAACCAGCGGTTGTTTTCGCTATTGCTAAAGATGACGAAACCGACGTGCTTACCTTTTCTCCCATGATGGAAGAACTCATTGGAGAATTACAACAATCCATTCCAGCCGGATTCTATTTAGAAACTATCACCCGTCAAGCGGACGTGGTTGAAAATGCGGTAAATGGTGTAAGCCTAAGTGTAATTCAGACGTTGAGCATAGTATCGGCAGTGGTTATCTTGTTTCTAGGGTTGAGAACAGGTGTCATTGTGGGGTCAATCGTACCATCGGTGATTCTGATTACCATTGCCATCATGGCATTTAGCGGCTTGGCGTTAGAGCGGATGTCACTTGCTACCTTGATCATTGCCTTAGGGGTGCTGGTGGACAATGGTATAGTGGTCGCAGAAGATTTTAAACGTCGTTTAGAAGAGGGAGAATCACGAGAACAAGCAGTTGTTGACGCAGGAAAAACACTGGCAATTCCACTGTTAACGTCATCTTTAACCACTATTTTGGTGTTCTTGCCGCTGATGTTGGCAGAAAGTGCTTCTGGCGAATATACTCGGTCTGTGTCGTTGGTGATTTTAATTTCTTTAATGGTGTCTTGGTTTTTATCTTTGTCTCTCACGCCATTTTTGTGCTTCCATTTTGTGAAGTTAAAGCCGGTGGAAAAGCAGGGAAAAATAAGGCAAAAAATAAATCAGTTTTTCGAGCATTTGAATCCCACCTATGAAAAAGCATTGCGCCATGTTTTGACTCATCGAAAATTGTTTATGCTTAGCATGTTGTTATTGTTCCTGCTTGGTGGGTTCGGTATGAGTAAAGTGCCGGTCAAATTTTTCCCAGATTCAGACCGAGCACAGGTTCTCATTTATTTAGACTTGCCTGCTGGCAGCTCAATGCGAGAAACCAATGCATTATTAGATGAAATTCTGCTTAAGCTGAATGATAAATCTGAGTTTCCTTACATAGATAAACACGTAGCCTATGGGGGCTTTGGAGGCCCTCGTTTTGTTCTATCATTAACGCCTATCGATAATGAACCCCATAAAGCCTTTTTTATGTTGGATGTGGGCAAGCGTCAAAATGCAGAGCCGACCATAGATAGTCTGCGCCAGATGTTTGCAGATTCTTTTCCACAAGCCAACGCTAAAGTTACTAAGATGTTTTTAGGACCCTCTGATTCCAGCAAAATTGACATTCAAATTAAAGGCCCTGATGCAGAGTTTATTTATCAAAAAGCCCATGAAATTGAATCTGTTTTGCGAGATTTGGACGGTACTTATGATATTCGTAATGATTGGGAAAACCGAGTTACCCAAATTCGCATTAATGTAAATCAACAGCAGGCAAGGCGCGCTGGCGTGAGTTCTCACGATATCGCTCAATCTCTGCAAAGTTATTTCAGTGGACTCGTGGTGACCGAGTTTAGGGAAGGAGATGATATTTTACCCATAGTCATTCGAGCTCCTGAGGATGAACGCTTTAGTATGGATCGCTTGGAAACTGTAACCGTTTATTCTACGGGATTAGAGCGAAATATTCCGCTAATGCAAGTGGCAACCTTGGAATTTGAAACCGGTTTTGCACGCATTGCACGAGAAAACTTATTTAGAACCATAACCGTTGAAGCTAAGAATAGCTTGATGAATGCAGAAGATATGGTTCCTTTACTTGCCGCGCCTTTAGACAACATAAGACAATCTTTACCTTATGGATACAGCATTGAATATGACGGCGTAATCGAAGATTCCAAAGACTCTCAAGCGTCGTTAAATAAAAATTTACCTTTGTGCATGGCAATAATTTTGGTGTTGTTAATTGGACAATTTAAGTCTTTCCGACGCACCTTTATTATTATTACCACGATTCCGTTGATTATTATCGGTGCGGCATTTGGATTACTCGTGCTGCAAGGTGACTTTGGTTTTATGGTAATTCTTGGATTGTATGCCTTGGCTGGCATTATTGTGAATAACGCCATAGTACTGATCGATAGGATCGATATTGAAATGAATGAACTTACCGACCAAAGTGACCCAGACGCTCAATTTAAAGCATTGGTGAGTGCCTGTGTCTTGCGACTTAGACCCATAATAATGTCAACCAGTACCACCATTTTAGGCTTGTTACCTCTGATAATTGGTCAAGATGCATTGTTCTATGCCATGTCAGGCGCAATCGCTTTTGGATTGGCAGTCGGTACCTTATTAACCTTAGGCGTGGTGCCAGTGCTTTACGCCATGATGTTTAAAATTAACAAGGCACAGTGAAATGACGGAAACAGTAACCAGTCAGGATATTTTAGAGAGTCAAACAGCGCTATCATTAATCGAAGCGGGCATTGATCAATTTGGGTTATTTGGACTTAAAGCTACCACCAGAAGTATTGCCGAGCAAGCGAAGGCGAATATTGCTGCGATTCCTTATTATTTTCGCAATAAAAACGGGCTTTATAATGCTTGTATGCACTTCATTGTTGATGCTATTTGGCGAAAATTAGGTAAAAATATCAGTCAATTGATGACCGATGTGAAATCCTTAAGTGCACATGATGCTAAGCAGGCTTACCTGAGTATTATGGATGCGTTTTGTCAGTTTTTTCTGCAAGATCCCAATACTGCGAGATGGGCGCAATTGATTATGCGAGAGCATGCAGCGCCAACCCAAGCCTATGAGATCTTTTATTCTCGTTATTACGTTAAAATTCAAGCATTAAATAGTCAATTAATTGCAAAATGTTTGAATCAACACCCTGAAGATAAATCTGTGGTGGTTATGTGTCATGCGCTTTTCGGACAAGCCTTGGGTTTTTTAATCGCTAAAGAAACTTTATTAAGAGCCATACGAGAAGACGTAATGTCAACGGAGGTTTCAGAATTGATCCGTAACACAATTAAGTCGAACCTAAATGCCATATTGACTCAAAAGATATCCCAAGATAATTAACGCACTAAAGTGCTTTTATGTGGTCTCACAGGAGTGGCTTTTGATATTATTGGCGAAACAGGGAGTAGGGTACATTGGAGACAAACTTATCAACTAAGCAAAAGCTAAAGATTACTGGCTTCAGCTTGCTGTTTTTTTCAATCTTTGAAGTTTTAGGCTTTTTCAGTACTCAGCTCATTTATGCATTGGCGCTTTATCCAAGGGAAGTGCATGGCATGACAGGCATTTTAACCTCGGTTTTTGTGCATAAAGATCTGCACCATTTTGCGACTAATATGCTGACCTTTGCTATCTTAAACTTTTTATTGCTAGGCGAAGGGTTTAAGCGATACTCCATCATCATGCTCGGTGTTGTATTTGGCACTGGACTACTCGTGTGGTTTTTCGCGCGCTCAGGTGCGCATGTGGGAGCAAGTGGCGTAATCTATGGCTTATTTGGTTATTTGGTGGTGCATGGGTTCGTCAGTCGCCGATGGGATGCCTTTTTTATATCCTGTCTCCTTATTTTCATCTATGGTGGTTTGTTTTGGGGCGTGTTGCCTGTTGCAGGTTTTATTTCTTGGGAATCCCACTTATTTGGTTTAATAATAGGCGTATTGCTTGCGTGGCAATTTCGCGCGAAGTCTAGCCATACACCGCTTCCAAGATAGCATGGGCAATTTTAAAATTAGCCAGTACTTGATCTGCACCACCTTTGGCAACTAGTTCTCTCGGCATACCATAAACTACAGCTGTTTCTTTTGATTCTGCAATAGTTTTAGCGCCTTTTTTATTGGCTTTTGCCATTGCTTCCGCACCATCATTTCCCATCCCTGTTAATTGAACACACATCAACCTTGAGCAATTAACTTGCTCTGCAGCAGAGTCTACAAGATGTTCAATGCTGGGATGCCAAATATGACCGCTAACTTTACCTATGCTAGCAGCGTAAAGTGTAGCGCCTCTTTTTCTGATCTCAATATCAGCATCACCTTTGGCAATATATACGTTACCGGGTTGCAGATGGCTTTCACTGGTGACTTCTGATACTGACATCGCGCAAGCACCATTAAGACGATTAGCAAACACCGAAGTGAAGCGTTCAGGCATATGTTGTGCAATGACTATGGGAACGGCAAAGTCCGCAGGTAGGGAACTGATAATCTCTTGAATGGTTCCAGGACCGCCTGTTGATACTCCCATAACAATAAGATCGAGTTTCGTGTTACGACCTCGAGATATGTGTTGAATGGAATTAGCTTTGGCTTGATAAATTGATTTTTGTTGACTGCGCTCGAATTTTTCTCTGAAACTAACTCGTTTGGCAACCCGCATCTTAGCGGCATTTCGAACCTTTTGAACAATCATGTTGATCGCTTCAGGTTTAAAAATTGAAATTGCGCCGCTCGGCTTAGGAATGTAATCAACCGCGCCGTATTCTAAGGCTTCAAAACTGGCTTTTGCGCCTTTTTCTGTTAATGATGAAATCATCACAACAGGAACTGGCATATCTTTCATTATTTGTTTTAAACAGGTCAGCCCATCCATCACTGGCATATTGATGTCCAGTGTGACTACATTGGGTTTAAACTCTGCAATTTTATCTAGGCAGTGTTTGCCGTCATTGGCAAAATCAACTATGAATCCCGCGTCAGTTAAAACAGTCGATAACTGTTTTCGCATAAGCGCAGAATCATCACAGATGAGTACCTTTGTCATTGGTTATATTCCTTTTTACCGATGCATACATCGACGATTAAAAAAGCTGTATACAAGAACTAAAATAGGAGAGGTTTTTAATAGGTGTTTTTTCTCGGTATTCATACACAGGTTATTGCACATTCCTTAAGTAGGTTATCTACAAAAATGGGAATTTGTTTAATAAAAGTCGTAAGAAAATGAATAATGAACTACGGCTCCATTATTAACAATGGAGCCGTAGTTCATTTTTGGGGGAGAGGTTTATTTTGCCTCAATAGGCGATGGGGTAGTTGGCTTTCTGCCAAACACTCGCATTATTCCGCGTGTAACCGCTTTAAACGGGCGTCCTAAATCTAATAAAATCAGATATAAACAAGGTACCAAAATCAGTGTTACAAAGGTCGCGTAAAGTACAGCAAACCCAAGTGCTACCGCCATTGGAACCACAAAGGCCGCTTGCAGACTGGTTTCAAACATAATAGGTAATACACCAGCAAAGGTCGTGATTGATGTTAGTGTTATGGCTCTAAAGCGAGCACAGCCAGCATCAATAACAGCATCTTTTAAGCTGTAACCTTGCTTTCTACGTTGGTTGACAAAATCTGTCATTACCAAGCTGTCATTTACTACAACACCGAAAGCAGCAATCAATCCAAAGTTAGAAAAGTCACTTAAATCTAATCCTAAGATAAAGTGGCCAAACACTGCACCAGTAAAGCTAAAGGGGATTACTGACATAATAATGATTGGTTGTGCATAACTCTTTAACGGTATTGCCAATAACACATATATTGATAACAAACCAATTACTAGGAATTTAAGTTGTTCTAGTTGTTGAGTTTGCTGCTCTTCAATTTTACCACCCAATTCAGTTTTAACCGTTGGAAAGTTAGCCTTCATATCAGGTAAAATTTCATCTTTTATTTTGTTCACAACTTCAAAGGGTTCTACTACTTCTTCATCAATTGAGCCCCAAATATAAACACTTCTAAATCCACCTTCTCGACGAATGTAGCTGATACCAGGTGCTTCTTTTAGCTCTGCAACATCACCTAACATCACTTCATCACCGGTAGGGGTGCGAATCACAGTGTATTTGAGGTCAGCGAAACGTTCACGCGTTAATTGTGGATATCGCACCATGACGCGAACCTCTTCACCGTTACGCAATACACGCTGTGCTTCGCCACCGTAGAAGCTGGCACCTACTTGAGAAGCGATAGTATTTAGGTCTAAACCGAGATCATAAGCCACAGGCTTAAGCACCATTTGTACTTCTTTACTTGCTGGATCTATGGTTGAACTAATGTCATACAGACCATTTTCACCTTGCAATTGTTCTATTAAGTAACGTCCAGCTTGGTTCAGGGTTTCGATGTCAGGACCAAAGATCAAGTAGCCAAACTCACCATCGCCGTCACCGTTACCATTGACACTATCTTGTACATTAAGTGATTTAACACCTGGAATTTCAGGTAAGGCTTCTCGCCATCTTCTGGCTAATTCAAAGGTATCAAAAGGTCTTAACTCATCATCTACGAGCGGCGCCATTACTCGGCCTTGAGTACGGTTGTTATTCCAAACCATAAGGTCGCGAATCATGCCAGTGCCATATTCATCAATGATTTTTTGTTCTTCTGCCAAAACCACTTGCTCAATAGTTTTTAAGGCTTCTATCGTGGTTTGATCAGAAACTGTCTCGCTCATTTCAATTGAAATACGAGGGAAGTCATGAGGTACTCTTGGTTCATTAACTTGGCGAACAAAGTTACTGGTAATTAGTGTGATACTAATAACTAATAAACCGATAAATACAGAAAGCACTGCCCAGCGCCACTCGACGCATCGCTCAATGAAACGCTTGTATGGACCATAAACAAAACCAAAGAATCCTTTGTTAAAACGATTGCGCCAGCTCTTTTCTGGTAAAGGCTTGAAAGTACTGTGTGCGATGTGAGCAGGTAGAATCCACTTTGATTCTATTAATGAAAATACCAAACAAAAGATAACAACGCCGGCAATATTGATAAAGAAATCACCGGATGGACCGCTAGCAAAGCCGAAAGGTGCAAAGGCAGCAATTGTGGTGAGAACACCAAAAGTTGCAGGTGTCGCGACTTTTTTAGCGCCAATGACAACGTTTTTCATTGATGGACCTTTGGATTCAATTTCCGTGTAGGCGCTTTCTCCTATGACAATGGCGTCATCCACCACTATCCCCAAGACCATGATAAAGGCGAATAGGGAGATAATATTGATAGAAATATCGAACAACGGCATCATAGCAATGGCACCTAAGAAACAAATTGGCAGACCGACCATGACCCAGAAAGCTAATTTGAATCTTAGGAATAAGGCAAGCATCAAAAATACTAAAACAGCACCTTGTACCAAGTTTTTCAACATCATGTCTAAACGACCATTTAAGTAATAGGTCATATCAACCATGATATTTAACGAAATACCAGCAGGTAAGTTTTCATTTTTTTGCTTTACATAAGCTTTGACTGAATCAGCAACAGGTATAACGTTCTGGCTTTTTGTTGCAGATACATTCATGTAAATGGCGTTATCGCCATTGTACTTAAAATAACGTTCACCTTCGGTAAAACCATCTTTAATCATGGCGACGTCTTGTAACACTACTTGGCCACCATTTTGACCTAATTTAACTGGAATATTTCGAAACTCTTCCCCAGAGTAGTATTGATTTTCAACACGAACAGAAATTGTCCCTGTTTCAGTTCTGATTTGTCCGGCTGAATAGTTTGCAGAATAGCGACGAACGGCATTGGAAATGTCATTGATAGAGATATCATATTTTTTTAGCATCTCTGGCATAACTTCAATGGCAATTTCATCGTTTGGGGCATCTAGTTGAACAAGTTGAACGTTACTTAGTTGTAATAACTCTTCTTCAATTTGTTTTGCGACGGGTTTAAGTTCAGTTAGGGGCAAATCACCGGTTAGGGTTAACTCAACAACCTGCTGTTGCCATTCCTGTTGGGAAACCGTTATTGGCTCCATAGACGCAGGAAAGGTCGCTATGCTATCAATTCTAGCTTTAATCTTATCAAGCACATCGGGTAAATGCGCATCGGTGTCGATTTCCATCGTAACTCGACCGCCACCACGCCATGAACGACCAATGCTTTTTTCAATTTCTGTGATGTCTTTAAGAGACTCTTCTATTTTCTCGACGATGTTTTCTTCAATTTCTTTTGGCGCAGCACCAGGATATGAAACATAAGCATTAATGTAGTTTCGCTCTATATTGGGAAACATCTGCTTTTGAATCGTTAAGTAGCTCATTACCCCAGCAATTATGATGAAAATCATCAATAGGTTCGCAGCTACCGGGTTTTGGGTAAACCAGGATATTACGCCACTGGGCATTTCATTTTTGTTTCCAGCTTCCATATCAATGCCTCCTATTGACGGTTAAAAGTTAATAAGTCTTGCTCTTTTTCTTGGGTTTTAATGCGAACATCCATACCGTTTTGTGGGTATTCTGGTAGGTTTTGCGCTAAACGAGCATTCTGCGTAAAGTCACCGGTGACGAAAAAGAATGTTCCTTCTTCACGAATAATTTTAACTTTGTGTGACTGTAATTTGTTTTCGCTATCGACTAACCAAAGTTTGTTGGCATGAACTAATGATTGAGGTACTTGATATACATTTTCTATGGTTTTACCCGCGAAGGAGACTTCTACATATGAACCAAACTTCAACGCCTCTTGATTATTCTGTAAACCGTAAGGGTCGTTGATCTGCACGACTAAATGCATCATTCTTGTGTTTTGGTCTAAAACACCTAAATCTCTGTCAACAAAACCAGTGCGGTACGAAGCTTCTAAATTGCCCTGTGCTTTCGCTAACGCGGTAACACCCGTCATGTCATCCTTTAAAAATGGACGGTCAAACCCTGGTACAGGCACTATGATTTCAGCAGTTTCGATATTATTTAATTCGGCTACTCGAAGACCAGCACTAACATATTGACCAGCACCAACTTCACGAGAAATTACCAAAGCATCATAAGGGGCTACAACCTTGGTTTTGTTTAAGTTACGTTTTGCAATGCGAAGTGCTGCTTGTGCAGACTTAAGTTGCGCTTGTGCAGACAACACTTGAGGTTTACGTAAATATAGGTCACTGACTTGAGAACGAGCAAGATGTTTTGCTTCTTGTTCAGCTACTTTTTGACGCGCTAGTTCTTCAGTTAATGTTGCTTCTGCAAGGCTCACTTGCGCTTCTGCTTGCAGCACATCAGCTTCATATTTGTCAGGTTCAATGGTAAATAACACTTCGCCGCGTTTAACTATGCCGCCAGCAACAAAGTTTGGATTCCAATTTAGGATCTCACCACTGACTTGTGCAGATAAAATCGTTTTTTCCAGCGGGGTCACTTCTCCGTGTGCCGACAGCTTAACACTATAGTCAGTGGTTTCTAATGGCACTGTACTGATTAACGGACGTGTATCAACGGGAGGTTTTTCTTTTGCTTCATCTGCAGCGGCACTTATGCCTGATGCAATGCCAACAAAAGCGCCTATTATTACAAAAAAGCTTACAGTTTTTACAATAGTTGAGTTCATAGTTACTTAGCCCTATCCAATTTATGCTGATAGTCTAGCAACCAGTTGTGAATCAAGTATGTGCCAAATGTAACAATATGTATTGGACTGCTACATTTTGTTTCAGATTAAAAAAAAAGCGCCCGTAGGCGCTGTTTCTAATAGTTTGCATTTCCTGGCGTGCGGGGGAAGGGAATAACGTCTCTCACGTTTGCTACACCAGTAACATAAGCTACTAAACGCTCAAAGCCCAAACCAAATCCTGCATGAGGTACAGTGCCATAGCGACGTAGATCTCTGTACCAAGCGTAATCCTCCGCATCTAGTCCCATTTCGGCTAAACGGCTGTCAAACACATCAAGTCTTTCTTCGCGCTGTGAACCGCCAATGATTTCACCAATGCCAGGAGCAAGCACATCCATAGCCGCAACGGTTTTACCGTCATCGTTGATGCGCATATAAAATGCTTTTATGTCTTTAGGGTAATTTTGCATTATCACAGGAGCACCCACATATTCTTCTGCAATATATCTTTCGTGCTCGGATGATAAGTCAACACCCCATTCAACAGGGAATTCAAAGTCTTTCCCGCTTTTCAGCAAGATTTCAATAGCGTCGGTGTAATCCATGCGTACGAATTTAGTGTCTATTACAGAGCGCATACGAGTAATAACATCTTTATTAACGCGCTGCTCAAAAAACGCCATATCATCAGCACGTTCTGTTAACACGGCTTCAAATACATACTTCAACATATCTTCAGCAAGTTGTGCTACCGTTGATAAGTCAGCAAAAGCAACCTCTGGTTCCACCATCCAAAATTCAGCTAGATGGCGTGATGTATTTGAGTTTTCAGCTCTAAATGTGGGCCCAAAGGTGTACACTTTTGACATAGCTGCACAATATGTTTCCACGTTTAACTGGCCTGAAACGGTTAAATAAGTTTCTTTCCCAAAAAAGTCTTGAGAATAATCAACTTTACCATCATCAGTTTTAGGTACGTTCATCATGTCTAAGGTAGATACTCTGAACATTTCACCTGCGCCTTCAGTATCTGAAGCGGTAAGAATAGGCGTGCTTATCCACATATAGCCGCGTTCATGGAAGAAACGGTGGATTGCATGAGATAAACAGTTTCGTACGCGAGTCACTGCCCCTATGATATTTGTGCGGGCACGCAAATGCGCATGTTCTCTAAGATATTCAATGCTATGACGTTTGGCTGCCATTGGATAACTGTCTGGATTTTCTACCCAGCCAACTATGTTAACTTCATTTGCTTCAATTTCTAGCGCTTGCCCTTTTCCTTCGGATTGCTTAATCGTACCTGTGGCAGTAAGTGAGCAGCCTGTGGTTAATCGGGTAATGTCAGCGTAATTATTCAAATTATTTAATGCGACTACTTGAATAGGATCAAAGCAGCTCCCATCGTGCAACGCGATAAAGGACAAACCAGCTTTGCTGTCTCGCTTTGTACGCACCCAACCTTGAACAGTTATCTGCTCTCCTTCAGAAAATTTGCCCGCCAAAACATCGGCGACTGAGGCAATCGTCATAAATATCTCCGTAAATGTCTTTCAAGACTTCGGCAAATTTGCCGAATTTATTATAATTAGATAAACACACACTAGTGTAAATCGAGTTTATCTGGTAAGTATACTTGAGACGAAAGATTATGACACTATCGAATTAACATATATGAACAACAAAGATAGCGCGAACCAATCAATGGATCTTGAAATCCCACAAAATAATTCTGAACGTCGAAAAATTCATCGAAGCCAGGATACTTTTTATCGCCTAGTCGTCTTATTAAATATCACGGCTTGGGCTTGCCTAGTCGCGGCGCTTTTAGTATTACATTACGCTCGCCCAGATTTTATTACCGGTGTACAAAATTATTGGGGAATTGAAGGGCGTGACTTCTGGTCTAGAGAACATCTGGATGATTTATTAACCTTATTACAAATTTGTTTGGTAATTACTCTTGTCGCTTTTACCATGCATACGCGACGGAATCGCCGAAAAAGCGATAGTTTCGGCTACAATCTAATCATACTTCTCGTCATTTCAGTGCTTAGCTTAGCTACGATTTACAGCACTGTTTAGTCATGTTTCTATTTGGCAACAAAATCTAAATGTTTGAAAATTATAGGAAATTCAAACAGGTCGTGCAGTTAATGAGCAGATAAATATTTCGGTGTCGCCATCTGGCAACACTTGTTCTGTTTAAATTATCTGCAATCAAACCTAAGTATATGAATTATATAAGAATTATGGTTTTGGCACAAAGCTTGTTAAGCGTGTAAGTAGCAGTATGTGTCGATAGGAATATATTTGACAAACATATAAACGAAAAAGTTTTTATATAGGTGATAGACGTTTTATTCCGATTAAAGAACCATTCACTCGCGATAGGAGACAGTTATGTCCAATTTCAAGAAGGTGATTATTTTCGGTATTGTCGCTGCGATAGTTCAAGCGTTAATGGGTCTAGCCTATGCCAAAGATCTAGAACACAACTTTGCAACTCTAGATAAGGATAAAGACGGATTAATTTCGTTAAGAGAATCAACGGCAAATATAGAGTTACTTAAAAACTTTAATAAAGTTGATTTAAACGGCGATGGTTTCATCAGCCAAAAAGAGTTTTCGATTAGTGCATCGATAAACCAAGAATTTTAAGTTTCCGGGGTGCCTTGCTTTGCGAGTGGCGGGTGCCCTTTTTTATTCTATTTAAAATAAACAGTTTATGTTGAAGCAAACTTGATGCTATGCAATGCTAGTCAGAGGAAGAAAATCATTGGTGACATCATTGCAATTACGCTCCATACGCCAACTCGTATTTATCAGTTTTTTTATTTCGTTAGTTCCCCTTATTACTTTGCTTCTTCAAAGCCAACGCGACTTTTCAAAAGTAAGTCAAATCACAGAACAAAACACATTATTCTTTGTCGGAATTGCTTCTGATTTACAGGGCTTATTGAATTCAGGATTAGATTTACAACGTTTGATAAAACAGTATCAGGTATTAAAGGAACCCCAATTAAAAGCAATCACAGAGTCACTTATTCTGAGTTTTTCTAAAAAGCTAGACTCTCTTTGTATAAATGTAGACGAAGTAGGGGAGTGCAGTTCCTTGCGTGCAGCTGTAACAACCTTAAACGAGTTCCATTCATTTAATGATTCACTAGTGGTTGACGCTTATCTTGCTCGATTTGATCAATCTCTTGAAAATTTGCAACTCGATATTGGTAATTTCGTTGATAAAAAGGTGATTGAACAACAGGCGTTTCTAGCTGATATGCAAAAACGACAAACCTGGTCAACGGGAGGGCTCGTTGTTCTTTCCTTATCATTTATACTATTTTCAGCTCAATTAATTGCTAAACCCGTAAGAAAACTGCAAACAGTAATTCGTGCTATTGCTTCATCGAGCAGTTCTTTACCGCCAAAATCTGTTTCTGGACCTGAAGAATTGATGGCAGTTGAAAGAGATCTATTCTGGTTGAATGATCGTTTGAATCAACTAGAAAAAGTGCGGGTAGCTTTACTTCGCCATGCTTCCCATGAATTAAAAACGCCTTTGGCTAGCATAAAAGAAGGTTGCGCAATTTTATCGGAAAACTTAGTCGGCAATCTCAATGAGGCTCAAATTGAGGTGTTAAGTTTGCTTGATAGTTCGGCAGAGCGATTAAATTTACTAATTGAGCGTCTATTAGATTACAATGCTTTGTTGCAGCAAGCAGAACCAGAATTGGACAATTTGTTAATTAAACCTATTTTGGACGATTGTGCTAAACACCATCGGCTTATATTGCAGCAGAATAATCAGAAATTGCAGATCAGTGCTAAATCCTCGCTTACTGTATTATCGGACGCAGACCTCTTAAGGCGCATTGTTGATAATTTAGTGTCCAATGCCATTGCTTACGGAGAACAAAATTCGACAATACGAATAGATGCAAAGTCCCATGGCGATGACATTTGGTTAACGGTAAAAAACCAGGGAAAACCTATAGCCCTAGCATTACGTGGAGAAATTTTTGAACCTTTCAAACGTGGAGGAGATAAACGTAATGATAAAGTTATGGGAGCTGGTTTAGGTTTGTCTATAGTGGCTGATTGTGCTCGATTAGTGGGTGGAACGATAAATATTGAAGATGTTAAAGATGCAGATGTCTGCTTTAAAGTTGTGTTACCTAGAGGGAAATAAATGAAAAAGCTATTCGCCATATTTCTGTGTGTTGGCTTGTTAAGTGGTTGTGAATTGACTCAGCAACCAGCTCAAATTACAACAACTGAAGAAGTACCCGCGCCATGGTTATGTCAAAGTGAGAGTGCTCAAGGATTAATGCAGGAATTTTGTCATATGGAATCTTGGGCTAAATTTTATGTGGCAAGTGAAGAGATCGAATGGCCAAGGCGTAAAGAGCAAATTGAAACTTTATCCGACGAACCTTACGACCTCATGCGAAAGATATTATTAAGTCAGGGCACTGACACTCCTTATCGATATAGGTTACGTGCTCAAGGCATGATCACTGTGTTACAAGAAGTAGTCGAAGATAATTTTGACGATGCGTTAGAGACCATAATTTACAAACCTTCTCAGCAAATGTTAGAAATGGAATCTGCTATCACCATACTTTCAAAAGTAAATGCGCGACAAGAAAAAGAACTTGACTCTCTCAATTCCACCCTTGAAAAACGTAAAGTGGAGTTAGAAAAACAGCGCGAACAAGTTGAACAATTACTCAAGATTGAAGCCAACATGGTTGATCAAAATAGCGAGCAATAATAGAGAACGATTTATGACAGAAGAATACACGCCAAAACTATTAATAGTTGATGACGACGAAAATTTACTTCGTTTGATGAGCATTCGACTGAGCTCAGAAGGTTTTGACGTCACCAGTGCTGAGAATGGATCTCAAGCTCTTAAATTATTGTTTAATAATGAATTCGATGTCGTCTTGAGCGATTTACGAATGCCGGGTATGGATGGTATTGCATTATTTGATGAGATATTACATCAACATCCTGATTTACCTGTCATTATAATGACTGCTCATGGCAGTATTAAAGATGCGGTTGCTGCCACCCAAAGAGGGGTTTTCAGTTTTCTTACCAAACCTGTTCAGCACGAAGAGTTGAGAAAAATACTCTTTCAAGCAATCAGCCATAACTCGAAACAAGGCTACGCAGATTGGTCTAGTGACATAATTACCCGCTCTCCAGAAATGCTCAAAGTTCTAAAACAGGCTGAACAGATCGCGAATAAAAACGTGAGTGTGCTTATTACTGGGGCAAGTGGTACAGGAAAAGAATTACTGGCTAAAGCAATTCATAAAGCGTCGGATAGAAATGATAAGCCTTTTGTCGCTATTAATTGCGGCGCTATGCCAGAGAACTTACTTGAGTCAGAACTTTTTGGGCATACTAAAGGCGCTTTCACAGGTGCAGTTCAAGCAAATCAAGGTTTGTTTAGAGAGGCTAACGGCGGAACCTTGTTTTTAGATGAAATAGGGGATATGCCAGTAACGTTGCAAGTAAAATTGCTTAGAGCCTTGCAAGAAAGATCGATTCGACCTGTAGGTAGTTCCACGTCTTTTGATATAGACGTTAGAGTTATATCCGCCACCCATAAAGACTTACAAAAAGCCATGCGAGAGCAGGAATTTAGAGAAGATCTTTTTTATCGATTAAATGTGGTGAATTTAGATTTGCCCAGTTTAAAAGAACGCTTTGAAGATATTCCAATGCTTGCAGATTTTTTACTCAAGCAAAGTGCCAAAAAGCACGGTGTAGCGGTGAGCAAGTTTGCAAGTGAAGCGGTAGACCTGTTAACCAAAGCTGAATGGCCTGGAAACGTTCGTCAATTGGTGAATGTGGTGGAACGTTGTGTCGCTCTAACCACCACTAAAATCATCCCGGCGGCTTTGGTAGAGCAAGCTTTACATGTGGAAACTAATTACTGGCCAACACTTACAGAAGCTAGGGATTCCTTTGAATATAAATATTTAAGCAGATTACTTCAATTGACAGATGGAAATGTCACTAAAGCTTCTGATTTGGCCGGTCGTAATCGCACTGACATGCATAAATTGATGAAAAAGCATGGGTTGAACGCCGCAAGTTTCCGTAAAACGACGACCTAGTTATTTTAATTGAATACCAGCTTCAATTGCATCACAAAGTTGTTGCAATTGAGTCGGTGAAATAACAAAGGGTGGCATTATGTAAATCAACTTGCCAAAAGGTCGAATCCAAGCCCCGTGGTCAATAAATATTTTTTGAATTTGAGCTACATTCACAGGTTGTTTCATTTCTACAACACCAATTGCACCTAATACTCTGGTGTCAGCTACATTTTCTGAACCGCTCAATGGCAACAATCGCTGTTTTAACACGGATTCGATGGCAGCTATTTTGGATTTCCAATCCTGATTCAATAACAAATTAATGCTTGCCAAAGCTACTGAACAGGCTAAAGGATTGCCCATAAATGTGGGTCCATGCATGAATACGCCTGGTTCCCCTTCACAAACACCTAAGGCTACCTGCTCAGTGCATAGGGTTGCGGCTAATGTCATATAGCCGCCAGTTAGGGCCTTGCCTAAACACATGATATCAGGCGTTATTTCAACGTGATTACAAGCAAATAATTCCCCTGTACGACCAAATCCTGTAGCGATTTCATCGCAAATCAATAACACATCAAATTCATCGCAAAGTTGACGACAGGCACGTACATACTCAGGGTGATAAAGGCGCATTCCGCCAGCACCCTGTACAACGGGCTCCAATATCAAAGCTGCTATTTGATCAGCATGCTGCTCAAAAATATCGCGCATTGGTGCAATGTCATCAGGATTCCAAGGATTACCAAATCGCGTTTGAGGTGCAGGTGCGAAATAATGTTCAATCAAGGATTTACGAAATAGACTGTGCATGCCATTTACGGGATCACAAACTGACATGGCTGCAAACGTATCACCGTGATAGCCGTTACGTGGCGTTACTAACTTAGCTTTTTCTGGGCGTCCTTGGCATGCCCAATATTGAATCGCCATTTTAATAGCAACTTCAACTGCCACTGAACCAGAATCGGCCAGAAATACTCGATTAAGACCTTCAGGCGTTATCTCCAATAGACGACGACACAATTCAATAGCTGGTTTATGGGTTAGACCTCCAAACATTACATGGGAAAAATCGTCTATTTGCTTTTTGGCTGCTTCATTTAAAACTGGATGATTGTAGCCATGAATGCATGCCCACCAACTCGACATACCGTCAATCACCTTACTGCCATTTTCCAATGTGAGATCAACTCCTTGCGCACCCACAACCTTGTAACAGGGAAGGGGATCAATAGATGAAGTATAGGGATGCCAAATATGTTGTTTGTCGAATTCTAAATCGTTCAAAAAATAACCTTTAGTCAAAATGTGAGTAGCTAATAGATTGACAACTTGCGTTTCGCGCATAGACTATGCGGATTGAATTAATAAGTAAACTTTTTTATGAATAATACACAAGCGTTACATAGCTCTCCAGAAATTCGCCATAATTGGACATTAAATGAAGTTGAGCAGTTATTTTCTTTGCCCTTTAATGACTTAATTTTTCAAGCGCAAAGTGTACATCGACAACACCATGATCCTAACCATGTTCAAGTAAGCACCTTGTTATCTATAAAAACCGGTGCTTGCCCAGAAGATTGCAAATATTGCCCACAAAGTGCACGCTATGACACAGGTTTAGAAGCAGAACGCTTGTTAGAAATTGAAAAAGTTATAGAAAGAGCCAAAGATGCTAAAGCAACGGGATCAACGCGTTTTTGCATGGGTGCTGCTTGGCGAAATCCGAAACAGCGGGATATGCCTTATGTGACTAAAATGGTCAGTGAGGTTAAAAAGCTTGGTTTAGAAACCTGTATGACCTTAGGTATGTTAACTCGCGAGCAAGCATTAGAACTTAAACAGGCTGGATTAGATTATTACAATCACAACTTGGATACATCTCCAGAATACTATGGCGAAATTATTACTACTCGTACTTATCAAGAGCGTTTAGATACCCTAGAAAATGTACGACAAGCAGGTATGAATGTTTGTTCTGGTGGTATAGTAGGTATGGGCGAAACAGCAGAAGATAGGTCTGGTTTATTGATTCAATTAGCAAATTTACCCAAGCATCCGGAAAGTGTACCAATTAACATGCTGGTTAAAGTAAAAGGTACACCTCTTGATCAAGTAAAAGATTTAGATCCTTTTGAATTCGTGCGCACTATTGCAGTGGCGAGAATTATGATGCCCAAAAGCTATGTAAGATTGAGTGCAGGTCGAGAGAACATGAATGAGCAAATGCAATCTTTGTGCTTTTTAGCCGGCGCTAATTCAATTTTTTATGGCTGTAAATTACTTACTACGTCTAATCCTGAAACCCATGAAGATGTTCAATTATTCAGAAAACTTGGTATAAATGCTGAGAAAACTCGAAGCTACTCAGACGAGGCATATGTGCAAGTGTTAGATGATGAAATTAAGGCGAACAATACGCCAGATCTTTTTGTCGACGCGACCAAGACCTCTTTAAAACAGAAACAAGGTGTTACTCAGTAATTATTTATGGCCTTTGAATTTATTCGTAAACAGCTAGATGCAAAATCTGAACAAGGGCTGCATAGAGCGTTAAAGACTATAAACAGTGACCATGATGCAGTTGTGGAAATTCAGGGGAAGCATTATTTAAATTTTGCCAGCAATGATTACTTAGGTTTACGCCAACATGGGGATGTGTTGCAAAGCTATGCAGAGGGATTAAGCCTCTATGGCGCTGGCAGTGGCGCATCGCCTCTAGTGAGTGGACATTATGACGCCTGTGATTCCTTACAAGCGGCATTGTGTGAATTAGTGAATAAACCCTCGGCCGTATTGTTTAGTTCAGGGTTTGCGGCTAATCAGGCCATTTGTCAGGTTATGTTAGCGCCTTCTACTACTTCTAGCAATGATGTTGCAATAGTTGCTGATAAACTTATGCATGCTTCCTTTATTGATGGGTGTTTAGCTCACCAAAAACAGTTTTCCCGATTTCGACATAATGATGTGTCTCATGCAGAATCATTATTGGCGGCCGCTAAAAATGAGAACAAGCTCCTTGTATCTGAAGGTGTGTTTAGTATGGATGGAGACCAAGCGCCTATTGATGCCTTGGTTGCGTTGAGAAATACAAGGCAAGATACTTGGTTGATGCTAGATCAGGCCCATAGTTTCGGCGTTGTAGGCGAAGATGGTTGTGGTGTAAATAACAGTTATGATGGTGTTGATCTAGTGATGGGCACTTTTGGAAAAGCACTAGGCACTCAAGGCGCTTTTATCGCGGGAAGCGAAGAATTTATCGACTACATTAAAAACTTTGCCCGCCATTATATTTACAGTACAGGCTTAAGCCCTGCCTCAGCTGTAGCCACACTTACAGCATTGCAATTGATGCAAAAAGGGTCGTTTAGGCAAAAGCTAGATGAAAATATAAATACCTTTAGACGCTTGGCATTGGGTAAGGGTATTGGGTTATCAGACTCTATAACGCCGATTCAAACCCTGATATTAAAACGTCCAGAGGCTGTCTTACTTGCACAGGAGAAGTTGATGGAACTTGGCATCTTAGTTTCTGCTATTCGCTATCCAACTGTTCCTAAAAATACCGATAGATTGCGAATTGCCATTAGCGCTCAGCATCAATACGAAGATTTAGTCGCTATCGTTGACGCTTTAGCCTTGGTTTCAGAAGCTATGGAAACTTTATGAATACCTACGTACGGGCAAATGTAACACCTAGGCTAGTAAGCAAAAACAAAATAGAAAATGAATGGCTATTGGCAAATAAAATTGCATCTGGTTTTGATAGAGCGGCGAATCAGTATGATGAATTTGGCCTTATTCAAAAGCAGGTTTCCCAACATCTAACGAGACTCATCGCTTGCCAATCGGTTTTATCAGGCATTGTACTTGATATTGGTTGCGGTACAGGTGCGCTTGCTAGTCTAAATTGTAATCCCAATACATCATGGATCAATCTAGACTTGAGCCAGCAGATGCTAAAAGTCGCGAAAACAAAACTTGAAAATAACGGCGAGCAAAATTTTGTGCAAGCAAATGCCGATAATTTGCCTTTGCTCGATAGTTCAGTTGACAATATAGTATCGTCCATGGCGCTACAGTGGTGCAAGGAGCCTGCTAAAACCCTATCTGAATTAGCCCGAGTGTTAAAACCCAATGGCGATATTTGGCTAGCTATTATGGTCGAATCTTCCTTTAGTAATTTGCACATGGCATGGGAAAATGCCGGGTACCCCAGTAAAATAAATACCTTTCCTGATGAAATTCAGTGGACAAGTCTACTGCCACAATCATTATATTTAACTGAAAAACAAAGCAAAGTTTTTCGCTTCATCGGCCAAGATTTTAAAGCCTTACTTTCTTCAATCACTGCAGTGGGTGCCAGTACTAGTTTACAAGATAAAAAGCCATTGCAAAAAACTGAATACTTGAAACTTAAACAAGCATATAGCGCTTTATATGCAGATCATTATTATCTGGACTATCATGTAGTATTCGCCCGAATTAAAAAGCAGGGGTGTTAAAATGAAAAAAATCTTTGTTACAGGCACAGATACTGAGGTGGGTAAAACACTGGTGTCTGAATTAATGTTACAAGCACTGCAAGCGAAATATAAAAAAGTGTTGGGCTTCAAGCCAATAGCCGCAGGTTGTCAGCAGACTACTTATGGGTTACGCAACGATGATGCAGTTAAACTGCAACAAGCGAGCTCGGTGGAAGTGGAATACAAAACTGTGAATCCATTTGCGTTTGAACCTCCCGTAGCACCTCATATCGCGGCAAAGTTAGCTGATACGCGGCTAGATTTAAATATGTTGCAGGATGCCTATGAAGATATTGCTTGTTTGAATCCTGATTTATTATTAATTGAAGGCGCTGGTGGATGGCGTCTCCCCATTAATGATGACAATGAGTTTCTATCGGATTTAGTGATTCAGAATCAAATACCCGTGGTGTTGGTGGTGGGGATGCGTTTGGGGTGTTTAAACCATGCATTACTCACCTATCAAGCGATTATGCGGGATAATTTACAATGTGTAGGTTGGATAGCAAATCAGTGCGTTGAGCCTATGCCTTACTATAAAGAAAACTTGCATAGCTTACAGAAAATGATAAAAGCGCCTTTGCTTGCTGAAGTGCATTTTAGTAAGGCGCCTATTTTAAATCCAGAGCACATATTACTTAGCGTTATTTAAGAAACCTGCTAAATCATGATCTTGCTCAATGACCTTTTTCTGGGCACCATGAAACAGCACCGCTTTTTGAGTGCCCAGCAGTCGCAATTGGTTATTTTCCAGTAATAACGCACTACCTTCTCGTATCCCTATGACTGGGATTTCTGGCCACAGAGTACTAAACTCTAATAACCTCTGATCTCTTGTTTCCCCATGAAAGCCTTCCATATGCTGGTCGGTGTAGTGAGGATTTAGTTGCGCATTTAATACAGCTAAAGCATCAAAACTTTTCGGCTCTATAATAGGCATATCATTGGTCGTACGTATGCTCAATCCGCAAATATTCGAACCCGCACTCCAACCAATATAGGGCGTGCCAGAGGCAATTTTCTGCTTAATAATTGGCAGTAGCTCCTGTAGGTACAATTGATGTAATAAATTAAAGGTATTGCCACCTCCGACTAAAATTGCCTGAGCATTTTGTAATCTTGTGCTAGGAGAATCACAGCTGTGTAAACCTATGACCTTTATAAATGGTAAAGCGTCTTGTACCTTTTGAGTGTATTCATCCCAGTCAATAGTAACGCCTGCAAAGGGCACGAATACCACTTCAGAGATGTTTTCTAAGTGTTGTTGAATCCAATCTTGCGCATAGGCTAGATAATCATAGTCGGCATAGCTAGAACTGCTAAGCATTAGAACTTTCATACAAAATCACCCGGAACTGATGTACATCAATATACTAATTTGCCTATGATTATATAGTAATTTGGTCGACATTTTGGAGATTTTCCCATGTCTAATGCAGGATTAATTCGTTTACTAAAAATTGTAATGACCATTGGATTTTGCCTAATTTTATTGGGTGTGTATTTTCACATGTTCAGTGAAACCGTTGAGGAAATGGGAGTTAAAGGCATTATTCTTTCCGCATGTTGTGTCGCTATCGGCATGATTTTGTCTTTGCCTACAAAGATGTTTTTAACTTTTGTGTTAGTCAAAAGGGAGCAAGATCTAAAAGAAAAGGAGCAAAAGGGTAAAATTTCAAGGTGAAATCGCTTACACGATGCCTTATAATTTTTTTAAAGGAAGCAAAAAAATTAAACAACAGGTAGTCAGTGTCAGATTCCAGTATAAATTCAGTCTTATTTGTTTGCCTCGGCAACATATGTCGCTCACCTACTGCGGAAGGAGTATTTAGGCAAAAAGCGCAAAAAAGCTGGCGTCAAAGTCAAAGTTGATAGTGCTGGTACTGGCGGGTATCACATTGGCAGTCCACCCGATAAACGTTCTCAAGATGTTGCTTCTGCTCGCGGATATAACCTTTCTACTTTAAAGTGCCGTCGTGTTGATGAGAGTGACTTCAGTAGCTTTGATCTCATAGTTGCAATGGATAAATCTAATCAAGAAAATTTATTGCGCAAGTGTCCAGAAGAGTACAAGTCGAAAATTGCTCTTATGATGTCTTTCTCTGACAGTGAATTTGATGAAGTGCCAGATCCCTACTATGCAGGACTCAAAGGGTTTGAGTTGGTATTAGATTTAATTGAAGAAGCCAGTGACGGTTTATTAATTAAAATTTCATCGTAATTGGTTTATGCACAAATCTCTTATTGTATTGTGCCTTAGTCTGATCATTTTATCTGTTGGCTATCTGTTACTGCCTTATGAGTTAGACACCGGAGTAGGGCGGCACATCTTTTGGCAAATAAAATTGCCGATTTTACTTACTGCAATTTTAACCGGGTCTGCACTCTCGTCATCTTCAGCAGTTCTGCAAGTGGTATTAAGAAATCCTCTGGCGGACCCTGGCATTATAGGTATTGCAAGTGGCGCAAGCTTGATGGCCGCTATCTATTTTGCTTTTGTTGCAGTTACTGGATTTGCTGATACCTTGTTTACTTCTGCGGAATTGCTGGCAGTTGCGTTGCCTATTTTGTGTTTCATTGGCGCTATGCTCAGTAGCAGTTTGATATTTCTATTTGCTCGTCGAATTGGCAATAATCCTGCTGCGGTTATCTTAGTGGGTATCGCTGTCTCAACCTTGTTTGGTGCTCTGATTGCTTGGCTATATTTGGTTTTACCCCCGATGCAAATTCAAAATCTTACCTTTTGGTTGATGGGAAGCCTGCGCAATACGACTTGGCTTACACTTTTTGTTGCTTTACCTCTCATAGGTTGTAGCTTTGTTTTATTATTAGTTCGCAACAAACAATTAAATTGGTTGTTTTTGGGGGAACAGGCGGCGCAGCTTAGAGGTTTAGACGTTCGAAAGTTTCAATCCGGGACTCTTTTATTGGTGGCTATTTTAATTGGAACTAGCGTAGCAATAGCGGGTTCAATCGCCTTTATCGGATTAATTGTTCCTCATTTGCTGAGGTTGATCTTGGGTAATGATAATAGAGTAATAGTACCAGCATCTGGTATGGCTGGCGCTATAGTACTAGTATCCTGTGCAATTGCTAATGAACATATTTTTGCGACACCTGTTCCCTTATCTATGATAACCGCAAGTATAGGGGCTCCCGTGTTTATTTACTTATTGCTAAAGCATTCGGGTGTCACTCTTTGGCAAAATCTAAAGTAGCTTGCACAGCCTTATGCCAGTTACCAATAAGTTTGTCCCTTAGTTCAGACGTAATACTCGGTGTGAATTCACTTTCTAGGGCCTTATGCGCAAGAACATCATCTAAATTTTTATACAATCCAAATTGCAGACCAGCCAAATAGGCTGCGCCCAAAGCGGTAGATTCCATCATTGCCGGGCGGTATATAGTCTTATTTAATATATCGGATAAAAATTGACACATCCAATCGTTTGCAACCATGCCACCATCGACCCAAACATTTTGTAACTTAGCGCCATCTAATTGCATGGCATCTAATAAATCATTAGTTTGATAGCAAACGGCTTCCAAAGCCGCTCTGGCGAAATGTGCAGGTGTGGTGTCTCGAGTCATACCAAACATAGACGCACGCGCCTGAGGATTCCAATGAGGGGCACCTAAACCTACGAAACCTGGCACCATATAAACACCATGGTCATAATCTAAAGATTCAGCGAGATGTTTGGTTTGTTGCGCGTTTTCCAGCATGCCTAGACTATCTCTGAGCCATTGTACATTTGCGCCAGCGGTAAAAATTGCGCCTTCTAATGCATAAACCGGTTTGTTATTAATCTGGTAACCTATAGTGGTCAACAAATTATGTTGTGAGAGCAATGGAGTTTCGCCGGTGTTTAATAAGGCAAAACAACCTGTTCCATAGGTACTTTTAAAGTCACCTGGATGAAAGCAGCATTGTCCAAACAAAGCTGCTTGTTGGTCACCTGCAACACCAGTGATAGGTAATTCGGTACCTAGTACGTTTGCATCTGTGATACCAAAATCGTCGGCACTGTTACAGACTTGAGGTAATATAGATTTGGGGATATCAAACAAGGTCAATAAATCATCATCCCATTTATTTTCAAAAATGTTGTATAAACTTGTGCGAGATGCGTTTGTGGCGTCTGTTTTATGAGATTTTCCAGACGTGAGTCGCCAAATCAGAAAAGTATCAATGGTGCCAAATGCAAGTTCATCATTATCTGCTTGCGGTTTAGCGCCATCTACATTTTTAAGTATCCAATCTATTTTGGTGGCTGAAAAGTAGGGGTCTAATAACAGACCCGTTTTATTTCTGATGGTTTCTAAGTGACTACTTAAACCTTTGCAATCGACAGATGTTCTGCGATCCTGCCAAACTATGGCATTATAGATAGGTTTACCTGTCTTTTTATGCCATACCAAAGTGGTTTCTCTTTGATTGGTAATACCAATACATTGAATTTTGATATTTTGATGCTTGGCATATTCTACTGCCTGTTTAGAAGTCGTTAAGGTTGTCTGCCAAATCTCTTCTGGGTCATGCTCTACCCAAGCGTTCTTAGGATAATATTGGGTAAACTCTTGTTGAAATGTAGCTAGTCTTTCGCCATTTAAACCAAACAAAATTGCCCGACTGGATGTAGTGCCTTGATCAATGGCTAAGATTGCTTTTTCAATCATTGAACTTCCTAAACGCCAATTGAGACCTTAATGTCTCTATAAACCTAATTAACATTTTGTTTACTTTATACAGATTAACCTCTAGGGCAAGTGTTAATTGTTGTAAGGAATGTATTCGTGGAGGTCGTCTTACCGTAGATAACTTGCTAATTGTCCGGTGACAAGGGTGCTTTATTGCGCTTAGTTATTTTGATGAAGGTTTTCTGTAGAAGTTGGAAAATATATTCCGCGCTCTTATCTTTAGACGAGAATAAATAGAGATAAGCTAGAATGCAGGTCACATAAATGATCATCGACATTGTTGAATGAATCAGAAAATATAGGATTTTGCCGTCTGGCTGAATCAAATTTGAGAGCCATCCAGCTAACAACATGAAACCAGATATTAAAAATAGCCGATAGAAAAAGCTCAGTAAAACCGCAAAAGAAAGATATTTTATTGTGATAAAAATAAAGAATAAACAAATACTAAGAATATCTAATCCAACCTTATATAGCGCCAGTTCAAAAATGTCTTCAAAGTCTACGCTAATTAGTACATAGAGCTGAACAATGGTTGAAACCAAGGTGTAGATAAAAATAATCGATGTTTTGCTATGTAAAATGACAATATCGCAGGACAAATTAAACAAACCCAGCAAGCAAGACGACAAAGTAAAGAATGCAAGAAGTTGCGCGTATTGCGTCCACTTTTCGCCAAGAATTAAATGTACTAAAAATTCGTAGTGCGAAAATACTAGGAATACAATAGGTATACTCACTAACAATAATATGAATATTACGGTAGTTAATTGGCGTTTAAAATAATCTGGAATGTCCTTAAACTGTGACGCTTGAGCCAGCAAGGTACCAAAAGCAGGTCGAATGAAGGTATCGAACGGAATAAACCCGTAATATCGCATGCTGTTATAAGCACCCATCACAGACTTATCAAAGGAGGTACTAACATAAATGCTATCAAACTGATCTCTAACAAAATTTATCAATGACCGAGGAATCACCCATTTTGAAAAATTCCATTGTTCGGATAAGTTTTTTAATGAGAACTTAGGTATACAGGGCGCTATCTTATAACTGATAAAGAAGAAGGTGACGGCGGAGGTAAGCTGACCCATCACAAGTGCCCAATAAGTTTCGTAAATCACTGCTACCGCGACTGTAATACCAACGGTGAGTAAGCGAGAGAAAAAAGTCAAAAATGTGATTTCTTTTAAATCTTGGTTTTTGTATTTGTACTCAATATCAGGGCTGGTAAGCGTGCTAATAAAGATGATAGAGGCAAATACTAAAATTATTTCACCTATCCGTGGGTCATTGTAATAGTCAGAAATAAAGCTACTTGAGATTATTAAAACGGTAGCGACCAAGTTTTTTAGAATAAAACTAAGTGTCCAAGCGGTACTGACATGATCTGAGTCCATATCTTTTAAACTCATCAAATAGTGACGGCTGCCTGAATCCGTAATTGCGTTTGAAAAGTTCAAAAAAATCAGCGCTACAGCAACAACACCAAAATCTTCTGGTGTTAACACTCGAGCAAGCACCATCAAGCTAAAAATTCCAACGAATTTTTTGGTTATTTGCGTGAATAATTCGAATAGGCTAGCGATTATGCCTTGTTTAATGGAAAGCAAAAGTCATCTCACTGTAGACAATGTGTATCGTTATGGTCGTAATTTCTGTTACCCGAATAAACATTATTTGGACATTCTCCAAATGAGTAACGCCAACAATCTACGAATACCGCCTCTGGCGTACCAGTTAATTATTCCCGCAGAAAACCCCCAAATTTTGTACTTTTCCAATCCCTTAACCTTGAGAAAATGTTCCGCAATAGGATATGTTGATTTAGGATTGTTTGATAAGGCTTGCTCTTGTTGGTGATCAAAAATTTCAATAGGATAAAACCCACAGCCAGCAATTTTTTCTATAATTCGAGTTTTCCACTTGGTATTTTTTCTAAGGTAAGATTTAGGGAAAGGCAACCACATCATAAAAGGTTTTCTATACTGCACTAGCTTGGTCTTATTTGCTTGCGCTATTTCATTGTTGAGGTTTTCGCCAATAGCAAAAGTGTTGTGGTGTTTTTCAAATGCAGCAATGTTGAATACACCAACATCGGAGAAATACCATTTGCCTTCAGGTGCTCCTTTCCAACTATAACATTCTAATGATTCATGTAGCACCATGCCTTGTTCATAGGCATGGAAACTTTCAGCTTTCATAAAGCAACTTTGTATTTGAATAATATGCTCGTCAGAATGAAAAATATTTTGCATATTTAACAAATCATCTTGTTGGATGCTCCTGACAAATTGCATGTCGTCTTGGATAAATATACAAAATGACTTATCGTTATTTTTAGCAATTTTTAGCGCAAAATTCATGTTAGAGTACAGTCCACCTAAGCGCTTTTCTTTGCCACCTTGGCGCTGGGGGTGCACCAATTCAAAGCCAAATTTTTCTGGGATGGACGCTAAGATGGTTTTTGTTGATTCATCATCTGAATTATCATCAATGATGGTAACATCGATACCGTCAGCACAATGCTTTAAAGATTCCAGACAGTTTTGTAAGAAAATGCCTCGATTGTAAGAAAATACAAAAATATGCCATTGTTCATTCATTGCCATCTAATAACCTTTACAGATTCACTTATTGATAATCATTCATTAATGTTTACTTTTCTTGTTAAACATTTCAGACAGCTTAAGTTTTACGTAATCAAGAACAGGTATGTGCCGGATTTTTAATGAAGGAAATAGAAGTACAATTAACCTGTCTTTGGAACTCTTTTTTAACCAACTAAAAAATGAAAAGTGACTAAGACCTGTTCCAGCGAGCACTCGTCCTAACTCAGAGTTTGAGATATTTAAGTCATTCACAATAGTTTTTACCATTTCGGCCCTTTCTAACACCAGCTCACGCGCGACTTCTAGGTCTTCTTGAATTTCTAGTCGTTTACAAAAATCGTCGAAACTTTCCTTGTGTAACTCAAAACAGGCCTGATACTCCTGAGGCAAAGCATCATTGGCTTTGGACGTCCAGCCTCTGCGATTAAACTTAAATCCATTAGATAGATTTTTTTCATCTGGGTTGGATCTTAGCAAAAGGGCTAAATACTCTTTTTGTGATCGCAATACTCGGTGTGCAACAAGTGCATGTGGATTCAATTTGGGGGGAGCGTCATCTACCCAGGCTTCGTGATTGGTCTCGATAACAATGTTCTCGCATCCCGTTTTCACTAGATACTTGTTAAAGTAATCATATTCTCCGCAAAGATTTTCAGTGAAGGTACTAAACTCTTTTTCATCTCCCGTCAGTGAAAACCATTGAAATGAGGACACATTTGCGTTTGATAAACTTTGATAAAAGTCTTCAATTGGGGATTTAACGCAAAGGAACTCATCAATATCGAGATATAAAATATAATCAAACTTTTCGGGGTCAGTGGTTTGATAAATTCTTGCATAACTCTTTGACTGCAAAGCCGCTAGTTTTATGTGCCTAGCGCCTATATGCTGATTAAAGTAATCATTTTCAACTTTATCAATACCATCAACAACTTCATATTTAACAGGAAGGGTTTTACCGAGCTTGTCGAGGACGGTTTGACTATTGTCAGTAGTGTTGTTGATATAAACTAAAATTTCATCAATGCCTAAACTTAGGTGATGAAAAATCCATTCAGGCAAATATGCTGCTTCATTTTTGGCAATACCTGCGAGTAAAATTCTGGGTTTCATATTGGTATTGTTACTAAGGTAAAGGAATTAGTTTGACTTCCAGATTCAGAACTAGGGAATTGATTGAAGCAATTGAGCGTTATGACATTAGCATTTACACCCATATTTGTTTCCTTAAATTCCATGTACGTTTAACATTCCAAAATTAAAAAGTCGAGAAAAGCTGACCTTACTGGCAACCGTGAATACTTTACTTTTGCCTGCGAACTAGAAAGACTTATCGCATTCTTCAAGACGCTGGTAACCATTGGTTGTGATCTACCAACTTTGAAAAAGTCATCAGTAGAGTATATTCAATCATTTTATCGGTCAACTATAACGAATTCTTTACCATAAGAGTTGACCTTTGATTAAATTAGTGTCGACTATCTACTGATGAATCTAGGTTTTTATTCTGTTTTAGGTGCGTACTTTTCAAACCAAGCAAGTATGTTTTCAACTTTCGCAATCATGCGCGAAGGTTTACCCGCTATCCCATGAGATGATCCCGGTACTTTCACCAATACCGTGTCTACCTTTTGTAATTTAAGGGCTTGATAGAATTGCTCTGTTTCTGACATCGGAGTACGTTTGTCCTCTACGCCGGTGATTAGCATGGTAGGTGTAGTAACATTACCAACCAATGACAAAGGCGACCTTTTCCAATAGTGCTCAACCTGTTCCCAAGGTTTACCGGGGAATTGATTCGGAATTTGATATAAACCAGAATCCGCAGTTAATACTTTTGAAAGCCAGTTAATGACAGGTTTAGCCACAACGGCAGCCCTGAATCTGTTGGTCAGGCCAATGGCATATGCTGAAGCTATACCTCCTGCAGAACCACCGGTTATGTACAATTGCTCTGGATCCACTAACCCTTGTTCAATTAACGCGTCGACGCCAGACATGTGGTCAGCAAAATCATATTCAGAGCTGTATTTACCTTGCAACAAAAGGGCGAATCTTTCACCGTAACCTGTGCTACCACGGTGGTTATCGTAAAAAACGATATATCCCTCAGCCGCCATTCTTTGGAGTTCGGCTGTAAATAATGGCCCATAAGCTAGACTAGGACCACCGTGGATTTCTAGAATAAGAGGGTATTTTTTACTGCTATCGTAATTTGGCGGCAAAATGTACCAGCCCTGAATTTCTTCTCCATCGATTGATGATTGATAGATGATTTCTTTTACTTCTCCAAGAGTTTTATGACCGAATACATCTTCATTTAAGGCTGTTAATTGTTTTTCTTTTCTAGTGGTAACAAAAAGATCTGCTGGACGGTCGGTGCTGCCTTTGGTGTAAGCGACAACATCATCTACCGCGTGGTAACTACCAAATACATATGGACGCCCTATGGTGGTGCCGCCAATACCTTTTGCAATATTACGGACTTTGCCTGAAAGGTTAACCATATCTACTTGTATCAAACCTCGAACGCTTTGTTGGAAATACAGACTAGCGTTGTCCTTCCAATAAAAATCAGAGACAGTATTATCGATAGATTCGGTGAGGTTTTTGGCCTCTGTACCATCTGTATTCATTACATACAGATAGTGGTTTCTATACATCAGATTTTTTTCATCGCGTTTAGCAAAGGCGATATATTTGCCATTCGGCGAAACAACAGGGGAGTGCTCACTGCCTGGCATATTTGTTATTTGCTCAATATTGCCACTCATATCTACGCTATAAATATCAGATTCAACACTTTGATATTCCCAGTCATCAGCACGGTAAGCAGAGAAGTAGATACGTTGAGAATCTGCGGAAAAACTTAAACTTCCACCATGATTAAAATTACCTGAGGTTAATTGTCGAGCGGTTCCGCCCTCAGTTGGCACTATAAAGATGTGGGTATAGGCAGGATCTAACACTCCACGACCGTCTCTTTGATATCTAGCCTTGGTGATGTATTCAAATTTTGGCGACCAGTTTGCTCCTTCAGGCTTTGCCGGCATTTTTATTTTTAATGGTTCTTCTTTGGCGTCAACACTCATGGTGAAAGCTATATATTTTCCATCTGGTGACCAAGTGATATTGCCGAGTGAAGATGTAACATTGGTAATTAGTGCCGTTTGGCCAGTATCCATCCAACGAATATAAAGCTGCGGTTTACCCTCTTCATTGGATAAATATGCTAGTCGTTTTCCATTAGGAGACCAACGAGGGGAGTAGTAGTTTTTCTTTGAGGATAACAAAGGTCTATGACTTGAACCGTCTGTCGCGGCTAACCAAATATTGGATTTTGTGCTATCAGACATAATGTCGTTGCTATTACGAACGTAGGCAACAAATTCACCGTCTGGGCAAACTTGAGGGTCTGTTACATATTCAAGTTGGAAAATATCTTCTGCAGTGAATAAATTTGTTTTTGAATCTTCGAGTTCAGCCGTTGTGTCTTGGGCAGACAAGCTAAAGCTAGTTAAGGCCAACAGCAAAGCTGAAGAAATTAATTGCTTGGTTTTCGATTTGTACTTTCTATCGTTACTATGGACAAGCGGAAGTGTAAACATAAGTCCTCATTTTTATTATTTTTAAGATGCCTTCATTATCATAAATCGATATGACGGCTAGGTGAAGGTTATTCATAAGATTAAATGAATAACCTCAAGTAAAGGGTGTTATTGAATATTTTGCCACCATGAACTAAAACTGTTGGAAGAGGTTTTTAGTTCAATAACTTGACCTATTTGCGGTGTATATAGTGCAAATGTATTTTGCGCTGAGCTCAGTTCAGAAATTTCATAGAATGGTTCTTTTGCCTAATCCTCTGTTTAGTCGTGGTGATTTTGTTAATAGCTAACGGCGTTGATGTATTCTTTAAAAGTATCCAGCGTAATCTGTAATTGCTCTTCTACCATTTGGAAGTTTTCACTCAACCTGTCAAATTCTTCCGTTTCCGCGGATTGCTCTATTTGCTGAAGAATTGCTTGTAATCTTGCTGCCCCTACATCACCGCAAACACCTTTAAATGTGTGCGCGCTCAAGCGAATTTTTGCACGATCGTGATCAATTAATCCCTGCTGTAGATTATGCAATTTGTCTTTAGTTTCTTGGATAAATAATTTAATCAAGTCTTGTAATAATTGCTCTCTATTTCCCAAGCGTGTTAATGCTAATTTTTTATCCCAAATTAGCTGTTCATTTGTTATCTCAACAGCTTTACTTTTCGATTTTTGATTATTTAATTGCGCCAAAATAATGTCAAAAAGCAACTGAGCATCAATTGGTTTCGAGATAAATTCGGTCATGCCAGCCTGCTCACATTTTTCCCTAGAACCTTGCATTGCATTTGCGGTCATTGCAATTATAGGGACTGACAAATACTTTTCCCCTGCCATTCCTTTTCGGATTGCTGAGGATGTTTCATAGCCATCCATAACCGGCATATTACAATCCATTAGTATGATATCTATTTTACTGTCCTCTGATGCTAAATAATCAATTGCCTGCGAACCATTCTCTACCGTGACTACTTTTTTACTTAGAGGGTCTAACAGAAATTTAGTTACTTCGCAGTTTACTAAGTTATCGTCGACAACAAGTATGCTGCATTCCTTATTTTTTAACTCGTCTTCCACTTTACTATTTTTATGGTTTTGGACTGAGCGACGCTCTACAGTTGCATTATTTGTGCTATTTTCTTTGCGACTATTTAGAGCGGCACTTAAAAAAGTGGACCTAAAAATAGGTGAAATGAGTAAGGTGGCATTTCGTGGTAAATCTTTATTAGAGACTGAAGAATTTGCTATCACAATCAGTTTTATTTGTTCTGTACTCGTTTGAAAATTGTGATTCCAATGATCACAAAATTCTTGGAATTGTTCATGAGAAGCTTCAACAATCAGGAGTTTTACTTTATCCACTGCTGAAAAGTCATGATTAGATTTTATATGAACTATGTCACCTGCATTGCTTTTTATTAATTTAGTCAATAATTTTAATAACTCAGGTTGTTTTACCATCACGCCTGTAATTGTGTGTTGAAGCCTAAGTTGTTCATTTCTAGGTTTAGCACTCCAATCCTCAATAGGCACATAAAAGGTGAATTTAGAGCCTTCGGATTCAATTGAAGCTACCGATATGTCGCCACCTAAAAGCTTGATGATATTTCTACAAATCGATAAACCTAATCCAGTCCCCCCATAGTTGGTAGCGATAGTTTGGTTTGCTTGACTAAACTCTGTGAACATCTTGTTCATGGATTGCGGTGATATACCAATGCCTGTATCTTGGACCTCGACACAAAAATTTGCCATATCATTCTGAATGTCGCTCCAAACCCTCACTTTAATAAAGCCTTCCTGGGTAAATTTGACCGCGTTGTTGAGTAAATTGTTAAGAATTTGCGTCAGTCTAAAGGGGTCGCTTGAAATGGTAAGCAAATCTAAATCGACTGTATCAAGGTAAACATTGAGTCCTTTTTGTTTTGCTAACACAGACATGGTACCCACCACACTCTCAATTAATTGTTCAGGGTTAAAATCCTGAAAATTCAACTCCAACTTTCCTGCTTCAATTTTGGATAAATCTAAAACATCATTGACTAAATTCTTTAAAACTAAGGCGCTGTTTTCCGCCATGGTAACAAAGCGAGCTTGTTTATCATTCAATTGTTCTTTTTTTAATAATTCGGTAGCGCCTACTATCCCATTCAGAGGGGTTCGCATCTCGTGACTGATGGTCGAGATAAACTTGGATTTTAAATTACTGACTTCTAACGCTTTATCTCGGGCTATTTTCAATTCTTTTGTTCTGTCCTCTACGGTTTTTTCTAGAATTTTATTTGTGTTTTCAATTTGTTTGGCGGATTCTTTTTCTAGTGTGATATCTCGAATCACAATTGCAAAAGCTGCGCTAGAATTAGAATTTGTGATATGAGTAATCTTGGTATTGAGCCAAAAACTTTTATGCTCATATTTGTATTTCCATTCATAACTGGTTGCTGGATGACTGGATTTTACGGCGTCAATTGCTTGTTCAAATTGGCTGTCACCTAATTCAGTAAAAAATGATAGGGCATTTTTTTTTGAATATTCAGACTCATGAACTAGAAAAAGTCTTTCGAATGCTCGATTTACAATGTTGATTTTTAAATCATTACTAAGTGTAATGACAGCGTCTTCCGCTACATCGATCGCCGATTGAGATTCTTCTGCAACTTCTAATAAATCGGTAAGTTTTTTATTGTTGCGATGCAAAAATGATATTGCAAATGCCCCAATAAGCGTTGTTATGACGACCGCTAACATAGACTCAAATTTTCGAGAGTTAAGCTCTTCTTTATAAGTTTGGTCAGGTAGCATAATGTAGTTAATAATTTCGCCGCCTTTTTGGTTTTGCGCTACTTTGACAGAACTTTCAATTCCCCAAAATTTCTTATTACCATCTTCAAAAATGGAAATATTATACGCTTGGGACCTTTGATAGACGGAAGATAACCTGTGGTTGGAAGATAAATCGCGGCTGTATTGAAGAGATTTATCCGGATGATTAATAAAATAACCATCAGCATCCGTCATAAACACTTTGTATTTATCTGCCACCAATTGGCGAATACCTTTCAAAAGAGGTGAGATATCTACGTTTAATATGATTATCCCAAAAAATTCATTTTCGGATGAGTAGATCGGTTTAGCTATTCTGAGTGTCGGCGTGTAGGGAAGGGTGATTTGATCATATTCGGTATTTAGCGTTATCAAAGAAAGATACATTTGCCCTTTATGTAATTTAGATGCGGCTAAAAAGTTTGGATTATCTCGTTCATTTTGTAGATCGTTTTCTGGGACTACGGACACCTGATTATTCTGTTTTTCAACTCGTAAAATCTCTTGTCCCTGAGCATCAAGAACGCGAAGTTGACTATATTCAATTTTATATTGCATAAAGCCAGCAAAAATCTGACTTAAGCGTTTTAACCATAATTCAGTCGTAGTTCCATCTAAAGGATCAACGCCGTCAGCTTTTGCTCGGGTTAAACCGCTTATTGGAGGCGTTGAGTGTAAAAAGGATACATCTCTTTTATAACTATCTATTTTATCTAGTAAAAAATTATCAACTTCGGTAATATTGTTCGATAAATTAGATTCTAGCTCCCCAGTGTAATTAACTGTTATTTGTTGATTAGCGCCAAAAGCGATTAATACAATGATGAATACTGAGCAGAAAGAGAGTATCAGAAATGTATTTTTTGAATGCATATAAGTTCCTGAAGCAACAATATCTTCTCTGCGACCCTAATACTCTTCATTTTAAGCCTTTGCTTTTACCGGTCGATATAACTAAAAAGGTTTCGAGCTGTTAGATAACAACTGAGGAATAACCTAGTTAAATATAGCGCCTAATCGTGTTATGTCTAAAATAATTTCAGCGAAACTGGTTAGTCTAGATTTTTGGTCTAGGCAAAAGACACAAATGGATTTCTAATTTATACCGGAGCTAGATTGCCAATAGAATTGATTGAGAAAACAGGAAATATATGACTCAGCAAAAAGGTTATACAACCTTCGAAGCTTCAAATTTCGAGAGTAAGACGTTAAGCGACTGCTCGGTGTTAATTGTTGATGACGAACAGTCTACTCAATTAGTTTTAGGTTCAATTCTCGGTGAAATCATTCAAGTTCACTGTTTAAGTGATAGCATGCAGGCAGTTTAAGCCAGTATCGATTTAATGCCCGACCTTATTATTCTTGATTTAAATATGCCTAACCTAGATGGCATAACATTGTGCAATCAGATTAAATCAAATTTAACCACAGCCCATATTCCTATCATCTTTATTACAGCCAGTGTCTTACCCAGTGATCAAGACAGATGCTGGGAAGCCGGAGCCGCGGATTTCATCGCTAAACCTATAGTTGCATCCACTTTGTTGCATCGGGTAAAAAACATTTTACAAAGTAAACTTCGCTTTGAGTTGCTAACTGAACAAACGTTTAAAGATCAATTAACCGGCGTTTTTAATCGACACTATTTAATGAGTGAAGTGCCGACTTTATTAAAAGTCAGCAGCCGAGAAAAACAATTTTTTGGTGTAGTCATGATCGATATTGATTTCTTTAAGGGATTTAATGACACCTATGGTCACGTTGAGGGCGATAAATGTTTAAAAATGGTGGCTAAAACTATTCAAAATGTTTTAAAAAGACCTCAAGACATAGTCGTCCGATACGGAGGAGAAGAATTTGTAGTATTTTTGCCAAATACTCCACCATCAGGTTGCAAACATCTGGCTAATAAGATTAAAGATGCTGTGTTTGATTTGAATATCAAAAATTCAACCAGTGGTCATCAAGTTGTTACCATAAGTGGGGGGTATATTGTTACTAGCCCTACAGCAGACACTCACACTGAGGAATTGATTAATCAGGCTGATGAGTTCTTATTCAAATCTAAAACTAATGGTCGGAATCAGATTCAAGGCGTCGTTATTTAAAATTCTTCGTTATCCTCTTAAGTCGGTGCAAGTATCCATGTTCAAAATAGGAGTCTTAAGTTAATATTCCCAACTGTGTTAACATTCAATTTTAGTTTCGAAATTTCTGTATATGCCAGCATTTTTAAGCGCGACAAACCTCACTCTTAACAATCGGTTAGATAATATCTCTGTGCATTTTAAACCCGGGGAATACTGGCATTTGTTAGGTGCTAATGGTAGTGGAAAATCTTCTTTGTTGCAGGTCCTATCTGGATTAGAAAATGATTTTTTAGGAGAGGTGCTGATACAAAATAAGCGGTTATCCGCTTATAGCGCATTTGAACTTTCTGATTTTTATACTTTGGTTACTCAACACTATGAAAGTGATTTTGGTATCAGCGTAAAAGAAGCCTTTGAATTTTTTAATGCTACCGCTGAGCTTCCTGAGGAAGTTGAAAAGGTGCTTCAAGTTAAAATCCTGTTGAATAAGCCCTTAAAACAATTATCTGGTGGGGAAAGACAAAGAGTACATTTGGCAAGAAATATAAATCAGGTTTGGCCTTCCTTAAAAAACGGCCAAGGTATTTTGTTGCTTGATGAACCCACTCAACAACTCGACCCTTACTTTCAAGTTAATGTGCTTAATTTATTGAAATATATAGTAAAGTTAGGGAACCTTGTTGTTCAGAGTCATCATGATGTTAATCAGACACTTAATTACGCTGATAAAGTTATATTACTGGATAAGGGAAAGGTATTTCGTTTAGGCGAAACGGATAAAGTGGTGACACCGGTAAACATGACATCGTTATATAACCAAGAGTTTCGAGAAATAGCTGATCCGTCTTTAGCAAAAGGCTATTTGTTAGTTAATTAATTGCGCAAAAATGTGTTATATTCTGACCCCAAAAAAATTTACTACAATATGTTGAACATACAAACATCAAGGACACATAGTGACGAACTGGACAGTAGATAGTTGGCGCGGGAAGCCAATTTTGCAACAACCACACTACAAGGATCAGGTAAAACTTAAAGACGTTGAACAAAAACTAGCAAAGTATCCGCCTTTAGTTTTTGCCGAAGAAACTCGTCATCTGTTTAAAGAATTGGGCAATATTGCCTTAGGTCATGGTTTCTTATTGCAAGGTGGTGATTGCGCAGAATCCTTTGATGAGTTTAATGCGCCCAAAATTCGTGACACTTTCAAAGTAATATTACAGATGGCTGTGGTATTAACTTTTGCAGGTCGTTGTCCTGTAACCAAAGTTACTCGTATGGCGGGTCAATACGCTAAGCCTCGCTCAGGCGATTTTGAAGAAATCAACGGAGTGTCATTGCCATCTTATCGTGGTGACATTATTAATAGTTTTGAATTTACTGCAGCTGCGCGAGAGCCGGATCCAATGCGAATGTTGGATGCTTATCACAGAAGCGCAGCCACATTGAACTTGCTCCGTGCCTTTTCTCAAGGTGGTTTGGCAGATTTACACCAAGTAAACCGCTGGAATATGACCTTTCTTGAAAACAATCCATTGAAAGAAAAATATCAGGATTTAGCTCAGCGAATTCAAGATACTCTAGGGTTTATGGAAGTAATTGGTCTTAACAGTGAGAATACTTCAGCTCTACACGAAACTTCACTTTATACCAGTCATGAAGCTTTATTATTAAACTATGAGCAATCTTTAACGCGTATAGATACCTTAACTGACAAGCCTTACAACTGCTCTGCACACATGCTATGGATTGGTGAAAGAACCCGACAACTTGATCATGCACACGTTGAGTTTTTCCGTGGAATAAACAATCCAATTGGAGTCAAAATTGGGCCGAGCATGCAAGGGGATGAGTTGATTAAGCTTATCGATGCGTTAAATCCAAATAATATTCCGGGGCGATTAACCCTTATTACTCGCATGGGCGCTGACAATCTGGCTAAAAACTTACCGCCGTTGTTACGCCGAGTAAAAGAAGAGGGACGTCATGTAGTGTGGAGTTCAGATCCTATGCATGGCAATACGTTCAAAGCATCTAGCGGTTACAAGACACGTAATTTTGATGCCATACTGCAAGAAATTAAACATTTCTTCGATGCGCACAGTGCAGAAGGCACTCACGCTGGCGGTATTCACCTTGAAATGACAGGACAGCATGTTACTGAATGTACCGGTGGTGCTTACAAAATCAGTGATGATGATCTTGCCCAAGCGTATAAAACCCAATGTGATCCACGCTTAAATGCGGACCAAGTATTGGAAATGGCGTTTTTAGTGGCGGATTATCTAAAGAAAATCTAGTCAGCTCGATTGTCTTAGTTGTCATTTTGTGCTCGCCACAACTGATAATAATGGCCTTGTTTTTCTAACAAGGCCTTATGTTTTCCTTGTTCTACAATAGTCCCTTGATGCATTACTACTATGTTATCTGCGTCGACAATGGTGGATAATCTGTGTGCTATCACCAAACTCGTGTGTCCATGCTCTACATTTTTTAGCGCTTGTAATATTGCTTGTTCGGATTGAGAGTCCAATGAACTTGTTGCTTCATCAAACACCATGATAGGTGATCCCTTCAATATGGCTCTAGCGATTGCCACTCTTTGTTTTTCACCGCCAGATAACTTGAGCCCTCGTTCGCCAACTTTGGTGTCTAATCCTTCAGGTAACTTGGCCACAAAAGCTGATAAATGTGCCATTTCAATTGCTGTGGTTATATCTTCTTTTGAGGCATCGGGCCGTCCATAGCGAATATTTTCGAAAAGTGTGTCGTTAAACAACACGGTATCTTGCGGCACTATGCCCACAACTTGGCGCAAACTTGACTGGGTGACATCGGCTATATCCTGTCCATCAATCAGGATTTTACCTGTTTGAGGGCTATAAAATCGAAACAGCAGTTTTACTAAGGTAGATTTTCCTGAACCACTCTCACCAACCACAGCGACTTTGCTACCTGCTTCGATGGTCAACGAAAAATCCTTTAAAATAGGTCTTTCAGGATGATAAGCAAAAGCGATATTGTGAAATTCAACTTTACCAGAGCTGACTTCTAGCTCAGTAGCATTATCGTTATCTTTTATTTGCGGTTCGCGGTCAAGTAGAGAAAATAGATTTTCAATATTGGCTAAAGAACCTCTAATTTCTCGATAAACAAAGCCTAAGAAATTCAAAGGCATAAATATTTGCATGGTAAAAGCATTTACCAGTACAAAATCACCTATAGTCATATTGCCGTTGGCCACTTCAAAAGCTGCTAAGGCCAACATAGAGGTCATGGCAAACGCAATAATAAACGCCTGCCCACCATTTAAGGCAAACAGAGAAAGTCGATTTTTACGCCTAGCTTTTTCCCAATCGGCTAACCCTTGATCATATCGATCCGCTTCAAATTTTTCATTACTGAAGTATTTAACCGTTTCAAAATTCAACAAGCTATCGATAGCCCGCGTGCTAGAAGCATTGTCGGCCATATTTTGCGCTTTCACATATTTGGTTCGCCAATCTGTCGCTTTGACGGAAAACCACACATAGCTGATGACAGAAGCTAGAATGACTGAAGCGAATGTAAAGCCATAATTGTAGAATAATATGCCAACTACCATGGCTAACTCTAATAGAGTTGGCCCTATATTAAAGACCATAAAACGCATCAAAAAACTGATACCACTCACACCACGTTCAATATCTCGAGATAGACCACCGGTTTGCCTGGATAAATGAAAGTCTAACTCTAGTTGGTGTAAATGGTTAAACACAGTTAACCCCAATCGGCGCATAGCACGCTCTGTAACTCTCCCAAATAGCGTATCTCTTATTTCACCAAACAGGACATTCGCTAATCTTAAGCCACCGTAAGCAATAATTAGCGCAATGATGACTGACATTGCGGTTGCAATAGCTGAGTCTAAATTTAGATTATCGACTATATGTTTGAGAATAAAAGGCAAGGTTACCGAGGCTAATTTGGCGGCCACAAGACAACTCATGGCTAACCAAACACGCCCTTTAAATTCTGTCAGGTAGGGCCATAGTTTGGTAATTATTTGCCAATTGAATTTGGCTTCATCATTAACGGTAAAACGGGAAGCGCGCAAGTTATATTCTGCTTAATTGAGTTGTCACTTGATTATGACCTATAAAAGTCGGCGAATAAAGACAGAAAATTCGCCGACCAAGCTACTAGTATTTATTTAGCTTGTCCCCATAGGGCTAGCCTTTGTCTTTCTATATCAGTCATTTGGGTTTTGTTTAAAAAAGGCATGTCTTTAGTCACCGTTGTGCGGTGTAAAAGCTGATTTTTCTGCCTTTGTATGTCATCCCAATCGTTAAAAACAACCCCTAAAGGGGCGATTTTAAAGATTTCATCAGAGGGATTCGACGAATGACAACTTTGGCAGTGAGTTTCAACCAGTGACATTACTTGTTGGTCAGTATAGGCCAGAATAGCGCCTTCATTTTCATCAGAGACCGTACTTTGTATTTGGGATTGTGGCCAAGAAATCCAAGCCGCGATGGCTAACATCGCAATTGCGCCTGAGACCAAGATGGAAGGCTTATTAATACCCAGATGTTTTAAATTGAAATAATGACGAATCCAAGCCGAAACAGCCATAATCAACATGAGAACTAACCAATTTAATTCGTGTTGGTAAGTCATCGGGTAATGATTACTGATCATAATGAACAACAGGGGCAGGGTAAGGTAGTTGTTGTGCACTGACCTGAGTTTTGCTCCAGCTCCCCATGCAGGATCTATCTCTTGTTTTGCGGCTACTGCGGCGACCATTTTGCGTTGCGAAGGCATAATTTGGAAAAATACATTGCCTGCCATTATGGTGCCCACTAATGCTCCCATATGAATATAGGCGCCGCGGCCACTAAATAAATGCGCCGAAACATAAGCAATAATACAAAGCAAGAGTACTAAAAATATAGCGAAAGCTAATTGGGATTTTGCTAAAGCACTTCTACAAGCCAATTCATATAAAGCAAGGCCGCCAAAAATGATGCCTAAACCCGCGCCTATAGCTTGACCTTCGGTCAATTGCATAACAGACGGATCAATTAAAAAAGCGCTGGCGGATAAGTAGTAAACTAATATTAAAAGGGCAAAACCGCTGATCCAAGTGGTGTATGCTTCCCATTTGAACCAGTGTAAATTTTGCGGCATTTTTTCAGGACCATAGGCGTATTTGGCGACTTCATAAAAGCCGCCACCATGTATGGCCCAAAGATCACCTTTGATGCCTTTTTGTTTTTTCTCTGCTGGTGGTTCTTCTAGATTGTTGTCGAGCCAAATAAAATAAAATGAGGCGCCAATCCATGCAACGCCAGCGATGACATGAAACCAGCGTACAAAAAGTGAAATCCAATCAAGCCATGGCATCTGGCGACTCCTTTGTGTTTGAATATTGTAATTTCCCAGCAATCCATGTTTCTTCTATTGCTCGATCGTCGCTGAGCATACTCATAGCAAAAAGCATATCTTGAGGCGTGCTATCCTGTTGAATGCGTATTTCGCTTAATTCATCGAATTTGGGGTTCAAAATAATAAAATCAGCATAGGTATCAGGATTTAGATTTCCTATTTGATGCTCAAATCCGTAAGCAATCGCAGGTCCTTGGGTCATGGTGTATAGCCCATGCAAAGGTGTGAAAATTTGATGGTTTAGTTGACATACTTTGTAGGCTTCGCCGTAGGTGCGCAATAGATTAAAACTGGTTCCACCTCCCACGTCAGTTGCCATTGCAACGGGAACTTTGTATTCAACCGCCTTATTTAAGTCAAACAGCCCACTGCCTAAGAAAAGGTTCGATGTAGGGCAAAAAGCGGCTGTTGCATTAGCGTCTGAAAGTCGCTGCCATTCATCATCTGATAAATGTATACAATGCCCAAACACGCTACGCTTTCTCACTAAATTGTATTTCTCATAGGTCGCTAAATAGTCATCACAGTCCGGGTATAAGGACTTAACCCATGCTATTTCTTCTTTATTTTCTGATAAATGGGTTTGAATAAAGACATCCGGATATTGCACTGCCAATTCTCCTAATGCGGCTAATTGAGCACTTGTGCTGGTGGGAGAAAACCGAGGCGTTAGTGCATAAAAGTTTCGGTTTTTCCCGTGCCATTTTTGAATTAATTGAGCGCTGTCTTGTTGCGCACTTTGCGGTGTATCTTGCAAATATTCTGGGCAGTTGGTATCCATACAGACTTTACCAATGACCATTTGCATATTCAGTGCGTCAGTGTGAGCAAAAAGTGTGTCCGCTGCTGATTTATGCACACTACTAAATACCAAACCAGTGGTTGTTCCATTTTTCAATAATTGGCGAGTGAAGACATGAGCGATTTTTTCGGCTTTTTCTTGTTGATCAAATTGGCGCTCGGTGGGGAAAGTAAAATTTTCTAACCAAGTTAACAGCTGTTCACCAAATTTACCGATAATTTCTGTTTGCGGATAATGTAAATGGTTGTCGATAAAGCCAGGTAAAATCCACCTTCCACTATGGTCGTGCACTTTCGCAAGGGGATATTGAGTCACTAAGTCATCATACTCACCCAGTGCAACAATCTTATTGTCTTGCACGATTAAAGCGCCGTCTTTTAACCACTGAAAATCGTAATCAGGGGTTATGGTAGCTTCAGGAAAGTGCAGTATATTGCCTCTAAATAGTAACGCTTGATGTGACATTAACTTCCTCGGTAACTACTAAAACCAAAGGGAGAAATAAGCAAAGGCACGTGGTAATGCCCACCGTTTTCAACCAAGGTAAAGGCGATATCTATAAAGGGATAAAAACATTGACCGTAATTCTCAACAAGATAAGACTGACACTCAAATCTAAGACTATAATCACCCGATTCAAATGAGGTAGGTCCCCAAGATTTGCATCGGCCATCTTCGTCTGTTTGGGCAGTAAAAACTTCTCCGCTTGGTGTGGTTAAAATCAATGTGAGTCCTGGTACAGGTTTACCAGAGGTTGTATCAAGTATATGACTTGAAAGTGTGTTCATTGGTTAATCCTAATGTGATAGTCCCTTATTGATGCGCAACAAGGTGATCTTGATTTGTTGTTCTGCAGCAATATTCATTTCTTGTTCTGTACTGTTGGGAAGGCGTTTCTGTAATGCTTCCAACATGGTATTGGCCGATAATCCAGTGGCACAAATAATAAAAATAAACCCGTGTTTGGCTAAATAGTCGTGATTAAGTTTATGAAGCGCATTCAGGGTGGCTTCATCGGCGATTGAAGTGCCAGATTGCTCGTTACTCGCCATTTCTTTTGTGTTGGCGTACTTTTCGCGCAGACTGGATAAATCTCCTATCATTGGATGAGCGGCAAAGGCTTCCAATTTATCCTCACTATTCATCTCAGCCCAGATTTTCTTGGCTATCGCTATTACGTCTTCAATGGAAGCAAAGGGTCTAGCTTGCGCCATAGCGTAAGCCCATTGAGTTGCACCACAGGTTTGTAAAAACCAGTGAATAGCATCTTTGGTATGTAGCTTGTTCAGTTCTTTTAGGGTCATATGTTGGCCTCAACCGTACTGATTTTTGCATTATCAACAGCTTGCTGCTTATCAGCTTGTTGTAACAGTTTTATTATTTGTGCACTTATAGATACGGCAACTTCAACTGGCCTTTTCCCCGGGATTGAAAGGTCACCTATGGGCGAAATAAAATTAGTTAATTGAGAAGCGCTAATGCCCTTATTAGTCAGCCTTGTCACAAAGCGTTTTGCTTTAGTTTGTGAACCTATCATGCCGACATAGGAAAAACAGTCTCGTTTAAGGGCATTGTGCACAATATCGAAATCAAGTTGATGATTGTGGGTTAACACTATAAGCCAGGTATTCCTCGGTAATAATAAGGTCTCTTCAGCAGGACTTTCTTCGACAATAATATTGACGTTTGCTGGTGTAGTTTTAGCATTAAATAAGTCTTCTCTGCTATCTATCCAATGAATCTGCAAAGGTAATTGCGCCAATATGGGTACCAAGGCTTGAGCCACATGCCCAGCACCAAAAATAGCAAGATGCTGGCCATGATTTACTCTTACTTCATAGAGTAGTTTCACTGCACCGCCGCAACATTGCCCAAGCTTGCTACTGAGAGGAAATGTTTCGGTTTTAGTGGTCTGTTTACTTTGCGCTAATAAGTCTCTGGCCGTTCTAATTGCTTCAAATTCCAAATGCCCGCCGCCAATGGTATCTATGCTGTCATCATCACTGACAATCATTTTAGTGCCTGTATTACGCGGAGTACTGCCAGCAACTTGCAACAAAGTCACTATCACATAGTTTCGTCCTTGTTGCTCGAATTTATGCAAGGCTTCATACCATCTATTAGGTCTCATAGTGTTACATCCTTTTTAACCGCCGTTACCGCGTTGAGTACTCTTTCTGGTGTGGCAGGGGTGTGTAATTCAGGATCTATTGTATAGTCACTTAAACTCGATATGGCGTCTTTTAATGCGCACCAAACCGATATAGCTAACATGAAAGGTGGCTCGCCAACGGCTTTTGAATGATAGATACTGTCTTCTGAATTTGGTCTATCGTAAAGCCCAACATTGAAAATAGGCGGAGTATCACCTATGGCTGGAATTTTATAGGTCGCCATATTTTCGCTGATTAACTTACCCTGATCATTCCATTTCAATTCTTCTGTGGTTAACCAACCCATACCTTGAATAAAACCACCTTCAATTTGGCCAATATCAATGGCCGGGTTTATGCTTTTACCAACATCATGCAGAATATCTACTCGATCAACAGAGTATTCCCCAGTGAGGGTATCTATGCTTACTTCACTGCAAGCAACACCAAACGCGAAATAAAAGAATGGTCGACCTTTGCCTGTTTCTCTATCATAAAATATCTTTGGTGTTCTGTAATAGCCAGTTGAAGACAAGGAAATGCGGGCCATATAGGCTTGTTGGACTAATTCTACAAAGCCTATTTCCTGTTTACCCAATACCAGTTTATTGTCGATAAAAACGGCGTTTTCAGGACTTTGTTGAGTGGTTTCAGCGAAATATTCAATTAATCGTTGCTTGATGGTGATACAAGCATTTTGCACTGCTTTCCCGTTTAAATCTGTGCCACTAGAAGCAGCAGTAGGTGAGGTGTTAGGGACCTTGTCTGTACGCGTAGAAGTCACTTCTATAGCTTCAAGATCGACACCAAATTCCTGAGCCGCAATTTGCCCAATCTTGGTGTGTAAACCCTGTCCCATCTCTGTTCCGCCATGATTTACCTGAATGCTGCCATCGGTGTATACATGCACTAATGCGCCTGCTTGGTTTAGATGTTTGGCAGTAAATGAAATCCCAAATTTTACCGGCGTTAAGGCCAGTCCTTTTTTGATTATCGGACTGGTTTGATTGAAGGTTTTGATTTGATCACGTCTCTGCCAGTATGCACAATCTTGCTCTAATTTTTCTAACATATCGGGCAAGAAAAAATCTTCAATTGGCATGCCGTATGGTGTTAGTTGATTTTTATTGTCTTGGTATAAATTGCGTTTACGAATAGTAAGGGGATCTTCACCCAGTCTACGTGCAATTGCGTCCATCATGGCTTCGCCCATGATCATACCTTGAGGACCACCAAAGCCGCGATAGGCGGTGTGTGAAACAAAGTCTGTTTTTAACCTATGGCCGATTATATCGGTTTCGCCAAGGTGATAACTGTTGTCCGCATGAAACATGGCGCGATCGACTATGGCTTCAGATAGGTCAGGGGAGTGACCACAATCGCCATTAATCTCAATCTTCGCAGCTGTCACTTTTCCGTCGGCGCCAAATCCCACGCTATATTTATTCTCAAATGGGTGGCGTTTACCGGTAACTGCCATGTCTTGTTGACGTGGTAAACGTAATTTTACAGCACGCTTGTTTCGATGGGCTAATACCGCGGCTAAACACGCCCATTGTGCGGCCTGTGTTTCCTTGCCGCCAAATCCGCCGCCCATGCGTCGCATATCCACACAAACGTGATGTAGTTTTATATCCAAAACTTCAGCGACCAGCTTTTGCACTTCGCTAGGATGTTGGCTAGACGTATAAATGGTCATGCGATCTTCTTCTTCGGGAATCGCCATTGACACCTGGCCTTCTAAATACATATGTTCTTGACCACCGATGTTCAGATGGCCATTTACCACCTGTTCCGCATTTTGCAATGCGCTGTCAACCTCTCCCTGCAACATTCGATGACTAGGGCGCACAAAGCGCTCTAAAGCCAATGCATCACTTACTTTAAACACGGGCTCTAACGGGGATATTGTTACTTCCGCAAGTTTAGCGGCACGACGGGCATTGCTGACTGTATCAGCCAAAACAGCAAATATGGCTTGTCCATAAAATTTGATTTCACCATCAGCTAATACAGGATCCCCTTCAAAAACAGGGCCTATATCTATGTGACCAGGTATATCTTTTGATGTAATAACGTCAATTACGCCAGGACTTGCAAGCACAGCGTCTAAAATCACTTGGGATATAGTCCCTCGTGCAACTTCACTTGTACCCACAGCCGCATGTGCAATTGAACTAGGTTCTGGCATATCGTCTACATAACGCGCGTTTCCACTCACTTGCCGATCGGCACTTTCATGTTTATTCACGCGGTTCAACGCTGTTTTTGCTTGTGTGGTATCAGCTAATTTAGCGGGTGTATTCAGTTTACGCATGGTCAATCACCCGAGTCTTAAAAATAACCTCTTGTTGTTGCTCCAGCCAAAACCTTTCCCACAAGTTACTTAACACTGTTTTACGATATTGGGCACTCGCGCGAACATCATCAATGGGGGTAAACGCATTAAGCAGAATCTCTTTGCCAATTTCTACAATGGCTTTATCCTGCCAGTTTTTTCCAACGAGAGCGGTTTCTAACGCTGGACAATTAATGGGAGTTGCTGCCACACCACCGAAACCCGTCGCTAGCTTGGTTATTAGACCCTCATCGCTAACTTCTACTTTAAAAACGGCGCAAACTGCGGAGATATCATCTTCCATTCTTTTGGATATCTTATAGGCCGCTAACTTTGCGTGTTTTGTCAGTAATGGTATTTCTATTTTTGATATCCATTCATCGTCTGCTAGTTGAGTTGAACGGTAGCCGGTAAAAAAGTCTCTCAAGGGTAAGGTGCGCTCATTTATGCCATTGTCTGCGATAACGGAAGCGCCTAATGCCATTAAAACTGGTGGCATGTCTCCAATAGGCGAGGCATTAGCCACATTACCCCCAAGTGTCGCTTGATTGCGGATAGGTAAAGAAGCGAACCGGTAAAATACATCTTTCAATTGAGGGAAATACTGCAATAAGGTTCCCGACATTTCAGATAGAGAAACTGCAGCGCCGATCTGTATGTAGTCAGCATAAATTTCAATCTGTTTTAATTCGCTAACCTCAAACAAACTAATAATGTGCTCGAATGATTTTAGTTTTTGCGTTATCTCCAAGCTTAAGTCTGTGCCGCCAGCAAGCAAAGGCGCTTCTGGGTGCATTTCTATGCACAATCTTAATGACTCTCGATCTTTGGGAAGCATCAAACCTGATGTGGCTAAATCAGCCTTTTGTTTTTCTGCTAAGGAATTTAGGGTTTCAATGGTTTGTTGCGCAAGTTGATCGAAGCGATCTTTTTTCGGCTTTTCACAAGCAAATAGAGCCGCATCAATGATAGGACGATAGCCAGTACAGCGACATAGATTGCCCGAAAGTGCGTGTAAAATATCTTCTCTACTCGGGTTTACTTGGTTGTGATAAAGGGAAAATAGAGACATAACAAAGCCAGGTGTACAGAACCCACATTGACTGCCATGAAAATCAGCCATCGCCTGTTGAACAGGATGTAAGCCTTGCTCAGTTGCCAAATATTCAACAGTGATAAGTTGTTTGCCGTTAATTGACGAAAGCAGAGCAATACAAGCATTAATGGTTTTGTAGTGCAAATTGTTTCCATCTGGTGCAACAGTTGCGACGACAACCGTGCATGCACCGCAATCACCCGCAGCGCAGCCTTCTTTAGTACCTGTTGTCTTACGATACTCTCGCAGATACTGCAATACCGTTAAATCTGTTGGATAATCAGGTAGTTCAACAATATCCTTGTTGAGTAAAAATCGAATCATGGAGTCTTTCTGCCTCAAATTATTGTCTTTTTATCACATCATATACATTGTATGTCAAAATCCCATTCAAAAACTAGACCAAATGGTCAGAAAAAGAGGTCTAATCTTTTAAAATAAACATTTTTGCTAGCCTAGCGTTTTATGGCACTATGCATCATAAGTAATTAAGATTACAAAAATTATTAATCACAAAATATATGACTAAAAATAAGCGTGACGACGACCAAAAAGTCGGTGGAAGAAATAAATTAATTATTCTGAACGCCGCTGAAAAAGCTTTTGCTCAAAACGGTTTTAAAGGAACTAGTGTGCAACAAATTGCAGATGCTGCAAAACTGCCAAAAACCAATGTGCTTTATTATTTTAAAACCAAACAAGACCTTTACACCTCAGTGTTGAAGCGCACCATGAAATTGTGGAATTCTCGCTTTGATTTAGCTTCTCCTGATGATGACCCTGCAGAGACCCTCGCTGCCTATATTTCAGAAAAAATGGAGATTTCCAGAACCCATCCTCTTTCATCGAAAATTTTTGCCATGGAAATTATTAACGGTGGACCCAATCTGGATGGGTATTTTGACGAAGAACATTTGCAGTGGATGACGCAAAGAGTCAGAGTTATAGAGCAATGGATTGCGGCTGGCAAAATGAAAAATGTGGATGCGCATTATTTGTTATTTCAAATATGGGCATCTACTCAGCACTATGCTGATTTTTCAACCCAAATAACTCGGCTACGAGATAAGAAAATGCAAAAAGCCGATTTTGAAAAAGCAACCCAACACTTGATTGATGTAATTTTGACAGGTTGCGGTTTACAAGTACCTGCCCAATACAAATAAGAGAAAACTATGAGTTACCCAAGAGATTTAGTTGGTTACGGTGCAACTCCACCTCATCCGAAGTGGCCTGATAATGCTAAAATTGCGGTGCAATTTGTACTGAATTATGAAGAAGGGGGCGAAAACTGTGTTTTGCATGGGGATCCCGCTTCTGAAAAATTTCTGTCTGAAATTGTAGGAGCAGAAGCTTACGAAGATCGCCATTTGAGCATGGAATCCATTTATGAATATGGTAGTCGAGCAGGGTTTTGGCGGTTATTCCGCTTGCTGACTAAACATCAGATTCCGACCACAGTGTTTGGTGTAACTATGGCCATGCAGCGGCATCCCGAAGCAGTACAGGCCATGCTTGATGCAGAATGGGAAATTGCCAGTCATGCAATGCGGTGGATTCATTTCCAGCATATGGATATCGACACTGAACGAAAGATGATTGATGAATCTATACTGTTACACAAACAATTGACCGGTAAAAAGCCGGCCGGTTGGTATACTGGGCGCACAAGTCCAAATACGTTAAAACTGATTGCAGAGCGTGATGATATTATGTATTGCGCTGATTCTTATGCAGATGATTTGCCTTATTATGAGCACAACTACAGCAAGCCATTATTGATAGTGCCTTACACCTTAGATACAAATGATATGCGTTTTGCAACGCCCCAAGGCTTTAACACAGGTGAGCACTTTTTTCAGTATTTAAAGGATGCGTTTGATACCTTGTATGAAGAGGGCAAAGAGCAACCTAAGATGTTATCTATTGGACTACATTGTCGGTTAGTTGGTCGTCCTGGGCGAATTGCAGGACTAAAGCGCTTTATTGAATACGTGAAAAGTCATGATCGTGTTTGGTTTGCCACAAGAGAACAAATTGCTGAGCATTGGATCAATCATTTTCCATTTGAAGAACTGTAGAATTGGATGTCCAAATTTCTTTGGACATCCAAGCTGGCTTATTTTAGATCAAAAATATACCTGAGAATGAAAACGGCGGCTAATAAATAGGTGATTAAACTAACTTGTTTAAATCGTCCACAACCTAACATTATCCCCACATAGGTAATAAATCCTAAGGCAATACCTTCGCTGATACTAAACGTCAGTGGCATTGCTATCAAAGCAACAGTAGCCGTGGCAAGCGCGCCTAAATCGTCAAAGTCTAGCAGGCGAATAGAATCCATCATTAAAATACCCACCATTACCAAGGCTGGTGTAGTGGCCATAAGCGGGATGACCTTCATCAGTGGCGTCAAAAATAGTGAGAGTATAAAACAGAGAGCTACTACAACAGCGGTTAATCCTGTTCTGCCTCCGGCTGAAACCCCTGCGGCTGACTCTACATAACTTGTAACTGGAGAAGTACCAATAGCAGCACCAGCAATACTAGCGGCAGCATCAGCATTCATAGCTGGGCCAATTTTAGGTAGTTTGCCGTCTTTATCTAACAGATTTGCACGGCGGCTAACGCCGATAAGCGTGCCTATAGTGTCGAACATGTTCACAAACATCAGGGCGAATATCAGATCCCAAGTTTCTGCAAAATGCTCAATGGGATACCAAATATCCATCATCATAAAGGTATCAGAAATTGGCTCTGGAGCACCTACTACAGCGTCAGGAACTGGTGTAAGGAAACCTTCCTCTACAGGGACAAAGGCTCCAACCAAGGTCAAAACGATGATGGAAATTAAAATACCGCCAGTGACGTTTTTGATAGTTAACACTATGGTGAGTAATATTCCCGCTAGCGCCAATAGAACTGGGGCCGAAGATAAGTCACCTATAGTGACAAAAGTCGCTTGATTGTCGACCACTAAGCCAGCATTTTTAAGTCCAATAAAGGCAATAAAAAGCCCAATTCCACACTGAACACCAATTTTAAGAGCGGGTGGAATAGCTTCAGCTATTTTAGTGCGTACTCCTGTAAGTGTTAGCAACAGAAAAATTACACCGTTCCAAAAAACAATACCAAGTGCCGCTTCCCAAGAGATTTCTCGGGTCATACAGATAGTAAAGGTAAAAAACGCATTTAGTCCCATGCCTGGCGCCAGTGCGATGGGATAATTAGTAAATGCAGCCATTAGCAATGTACCAATACATGCAGCTAAGGCGGTGACTGTAATCAATCCAGCAACCGGCATTCCACTTAATCCTAATATGCTTGGATTGACTACCAATATATAAGACATGGCAGCAAAAGTTGTAAGGCCAGCAATGACTTCATTTTTAACGTTTGAGCCATGGGCGCTGAGATGAAAAATTCGCTCTAAAACATTGACTGCCATAATTTTATTCTCTTATTTTTGGGCATATTGATTTGACTAACTTGGACATTAAGCAATATTCTGACCAAATGGTCTAATTTGTGCTAATTTGTACCAATAAACGCCAAAGCGCCAAGAAATAAGTGTTTTTAATGAAGTTTCGAACGCTGGCAATAACTAACTTGCCATAAGATAATTAAAATTAACAATATGGTTGAACGATTTTGGTGCAAAATTATTACTTTAAGGACAATTGAATGTCGTTGAAAAAGCTGATTGCAGCCTTACCAAAAGCTGAATTACATTTACATATTGAAGGTACACTTGAGCCTGAGCTTATGTGGAAATTGGCTAACAAACATAAAATAACCCTACCTTATGCTTCAGTAGAAGAGATAAAAGCCGCCTATAAGTTTGAAGATTTACAAAGCTTTTTGGATTTGTATTACCAGGGCGCAGATGTGCTAAAGAATCAAGACGACTTTTACCAACTGATGTGGGAATATTTAACTCGCTGTCGCGAACAGAATATAGTGCACAGTGAAATTATGTTTGACCCTCAAACTCATACCCAAAGGGGAGTTGGCTTCGATATTTTTATGCCTGGATTTATCAAGGCTATTCAGCAGGCTGAGAAAGAGTGGGGCATGTCAGTTGGACTAATCATGAGCTTTTTGCGTCATTTGAGCCAAGAAGATGCGTTTGATACGTTAACCGCTGCGCAACCCTATTATCAATATATTCAATCGATTGGGTTAGATTCATCAGAATTAGGTAACCCACCAAGCAAGTTTGAAAAGGTGTTTGAAAAAGCTAAATCTTTAGGTTTTTACCTTGTTGCACATGCAGGTGAAGAGGGACCTCCCGAATATATTTGGCAAGCGCTAAACCTCTTAAAGGTAGACCGCATCGATCATGGCGTTCGTTGCCAAGAAGATGAAGCATTGATGCAAAAATTAAAGCAAGACAAAATGGCCTTGACCGTTTGCCCATTAAGTAATTTAAAACTCTGCGTTATCGATAAGATGGAAGAGCACAATATTTTATCACTCTTAGAACAAGGCTTAAAAGTGACAGTAAACTCTGATGATCCCAGTTATTTTGGTGGCTACATGAATGAAAACTTTATAGCACTTTATGAGCATTTAGGCATGACTGAGTCGCAATTGAAACAGCTTATCATTAATGGTTTCGAAGCCAGCTTTTTACCAGATGATATTAAGCAAAAATGGATTGCTAAGCTTTAGAACACGAAATTAGGGGCTTGGGGTAGTTTGCGAACAATTGGATGAATTAAACGCTATGATTTGGAAAGTGCGACTAGGGTGTTATTAAGAACCTCTAAAGCAACTTTCACATCAACTTCCAAAACAGACTCATCTGGATGGTGGCTGATGCCTTTGTGACATCGCATAAATAACATCGCCATAGGACATAATTTGGCCATTTCCATGGCGTCGTGACCTGCGCCTGAAGCAAGATGCAACGGCCGATAGCCAGTTTTGCTAATGGCAGTTGATAGTACTTGTTGTAAATCTAAGTCGCAGCTTACTGCATCTGCATTGTGGGTTTCTCGCTGGCTTATATTTACATCTCGTTTATTTGCAATTTCGCTGACGTGTTGTTGAATATCTGCTAAAACATTGTCACGTTGTTCGTCATTTTCACTGCGTATATCAAGGGTAAATACGGTTTGTCCTGAAATTACATTGACGCCGTTAGGCTTGTTTAGAACTTTTCCTACAGTAGCAACAACACCGCCTTCTTTGGCGAGTTTTTCTACCATTAAAATCATTTCCGAAGTGGCGCAAAGGGCATCTTGTCGCATGTGCATTGGCACTGTGCCTGCATGACCCGCCATTCCGGTAACAGTAAATTCAATGCGGCGAGCTCCGGCAATAGCTGTGACTACGCCTACGGGTAGATTTTGTTGTTCTAATACAGGTCCTTGCTCAATATGTAATTCAAGAAAGGCGAGTAGATTTTCCTTGGGCAGTGCCGCTTTCTTTACTTGATGAAAATCCAGTCCAACAGTTGCTAAAGCATCCGAAACGGTAATGCCATTGCTGTCAGCAAGATGCTCCCATTGGTCTGGCCAATTACCTGTCAGCGCTCGACTTCCTAATAGCGTTGAACCAAACCTTGTTCCTTCTTCATCACCGAACCCGACGATATCAACGTGGAAAGGCAAAGCTATACCACTTTCATGGTAGCCATGAATTAACGCTAGAGGCGCCAACACGCCCATCATGCCATCGTAGCGGCCACCATTCGGTACTGTGTCCAAATGACTGCCAATGATAAGGCGTTTAGCATCTGGGTTAGACGAAACATATCGACCCCAGCAATTGGCTGCCTGATCTTGCCAACAAGTCATGCCGGCTTGTTGCATCCACTCAGTCACTAAGGCATTTGCTTGCATATGCTCGGCTGTCAAATATCGTCGATCAATAAAACTAGCGTTTTGACTGATAGCGCCAAGGCTATCACATCTTTCCATGGTTAACTGAGCTAGAGATGCGAAATCAAGCATGGGCAGTTCCAGCGTATACAGCTAAAGCGGCATCAACTGCTTCGCCTAAAGGCATTTTATGACCTGCTCGTCGAAGCACAGACTCTAGTGATTGTAATGTATTGAGAACAGCATCAATGCGAGCGTTATACCCCATGGTGCCAATACGCCAAATTTTACCTTTCAAAGGTCCGAAACTGGTGCCAATTTCAATATTGAAAGTCAGTAGCATTTCACTGCGAATAGCCTCGCCGTCCACGTTGTCAGGAATATAAACGCCTACTACATTGGTCATTTTATGAGAAAGGTCACCAAAAGGTTTTAAGTTAAGTGCTTTTACACCAGCTAACATAGCATCACCAGCTAATTGATGACGTTTAATGACCGCATCTTGACCTTCATCTAGTAGGTTGATTGCGCATTCGCGAGCACAAAACAGCATTGATGCTGCTTCGGTATGGTGATTGAGTCTTTCTTCGCCCCAGTAATCCATAATCATGGGTAAATCAAAATAGTTTGACCGAATACGACTGCCTTTGGCGTCTGTGTGGTGTGCATCACGGATCCCAGCTTCTACATGATGACGTTTTCGTACCATATCCACGTAACGATCACTTAACGTAATTGGGGCGCTTCCTGAGGGACCACCTAAACATTTTTGTAACCCCACTGAGACCGCATCTAAACCCCATGCATCTGTTTCGAACGGGTTGCCGCCAATTGAAGCTGTTGCATCACTGTAGAAAATGACATCGTGTTTTTGACAGATTTCACCCAGCGCTTCTAAAGGTTGTAACATGGTTGTAGAGGTGTCACCTTGTACCACTGCCAAAACTTTAGGTTTGACTTGCTTGATAGCTTGCTCTATTTGTTCTGGTTCAAACACCTCACCCCAAGGCACTTCGATAGTGTGAACATCGGCATCTGCACGCTCAGCAATTTCTGCCAGTAAGTGCCCGAAACGGCCAAAAATTGGCACTAACACTTTATCTCCAGGCTCAATACAAGACACTAAAACTGCTTCAATGCCAGCTCTGGATGTACCATCAATCAAGAGTGTTTGTTTGTTGGTGGTGTTAAATACTTTTCGATACAAATCCATGACTTCGTTCATATAGCCTGTCATGACAGGATCATATTGCCCAACCAACTGTGTTGACATTGCTGTTAACACTCGTGGATAGCAATTGATAGGGCCTGGACCCATCAATAAACGAGGAGGAGGGGATAGTATTTTCATGTGTGAATCCTAGAGTAAAGCTTGAGCTAACATACGAAGCCCAGTAATAATGAGGACAATTGCAAAGATACGCTTTAACATTTTAGCATCTAACTTACTGGCAATATTTGCGCCTATAGGCGCGAATATTACTGTTAAAGGTACAATACATATAAAGCCTACTAAGTTGACCAACCCATAGGTGCCAAAAGGTGCGTCTTCAGGTGCTGTGCCTGCCACTAGAAGCGTTAGGGCGGCTGGTAACGAGATAATTAATCCAACCGCAGCTGCAGTGCCTACTGCTTTATGCGCAGGGTAATTGCAAAAAGTTAGGGTGGGCACTGTAAGGGTTCCACCGCCTATGCCGACCATAGAGCTAAATAATCCTATGCAAGCGGCCATTATACTTTGACCAACACGTCCAGGAAGTCCATTAAAAATGGCATCTTTTCGACCTACGATCATATTGATCGCCGAAAGTGTCGCTATAACGCCAAATAAAATGGTGAGCCATTGCCCGTTTACTTGAGTCACCAAATAACTACCAATAAGCACGCCGATGAGAATAAATAGTGCCCACTTTTTTAGCAGGTCAAAATCCACATTGCCTTTTGCGTTGTGGGCTCTAATAGAGCTAATCGAGGTGGGTACTATGGTAGCCAAAGAAGTAGCAGTCGCCACTACCATAGCGGTTTCAGGTGACACACCTAAAGCTTGGAATAGAAAATAAAGCACAGGCACAATCACTATTCCACCGCCAACGCCCAATAGACCTGCTAATAAACCAGCGAACACGCCAGTTCCAGCTAAGCCGATAATGGTGGTGAAATTTTCTAAAATAAAATCCATGGTTAAATCGTTCCAAATAAGTGTTAAGACGTGAATGCCTGACCGTCGCTCCTAGGATCAGTAGCGGCGTCAACATTGCCTTGAGTATCTAAAATTACAGCACCAGCGTGTCCCATGAGTTCGTTACAAGCATCTACAATCACCATATCGTGACCCTTTTCTATAAGCGCTTGTCCAACTTCTGTGGCGAGATCTGATTCAATTTTAAGATTATGGCTTTGGTCTCCCCAAGTTCTACCTAATAACCATCGTCCCAATGCAATAGATTGTTGCAAGGATTTACCTTGATAAATAAATCGAGAGAACAGGGCAGCTTGCGTTTGTGGTTGGCCTTCCCCCCCCATGGTGCCATAGCTTAGTCGACGACCATCAGTCAACTCAGCAAACGCTGGATTCAGGGTATGGAAAGGTTTTAAACCTGGTGCTAAAGCCTGTAAATGATCTTTTTCAAGGGAAAAAGATGTTCCCCTGTTATTCCAAACAATACCTGTAGAGGGGCTCACTACACCGCTGCCATATTCCCAATACAAACTTTGAATATAACTCACCATGCGCCCTTGATTATCACAAGCACCCATCCAAATAGTATCGCCGTGTTTGGCTTCATATGGCCAAGGTAGCGCGGTTTTAACGCTTATATTGGTCAGCATGTCATCCAGACTTTGGTCACTCAGCAACTGTTGTAAATCTGTACTCAAACGACTAGGGTCAGTCACATATTGATTGCGTGCAATAAAGGCTTGTTTGGTGCATTCAATCAACAGATGTACAAACTCAGTCTCATTTGTTGCTTGGTCTTTAACTTTATCGAACAGCGCTAAAATTAATAATGAAGCAACCCCTTGCGTAGGCGCCGGAAGATTATAAATCTTGCCAAAACTAGTGCTCACATTTAGCGGCGTGACCAGCTTTGCCTGATATTGATGAAAGTCATCTAAACGAATAGGAGAGCCTGCTTTTGTAAGATCATTGGCTAATTGCTGGGCAATTTCTCCTTGATAGAAATCATCTAGTCCCACCTCAGCTAATCGAGATAATGTGCTAGCTAAGGTAGCTAAAACGACTGTATCCCCTTTTTTAAGCACCTTACCTTTATTTAGGAATTGACTAAAGTGAACATTTCCGGATAAATCTTCAAAGGTTTTTACACTGGCATCCTCCATGCTCTGTGTTACTTCTATACCTTCTGATGCCTGCGTTATTGCGCCTTGCAATAATGTCTTTAGTGGCAAAGAAGATTGCCAATTCGCACTAATATCCAAGGCTTTTTGCCAGCCTGCTACCGCACCGGCCATGGTTAAAGCTGCTTTAGGACCTCGACTCGGAATCTGCTGCTCTTGGGCATAATAGTCGAGGGATGCAAGTTGAGCTGCAACGCCACAGGCATCAATTGCAATTGGATCTTTTCCGGGTTCACTAATCAACCAGAACCCATCACCACCTAAACCGTTCATATGCGGATAAACTACCGCAATGGAAGCCGCAGCTGCTACCATAGCTTCAATTGCGGTGCCGCCTTGTTCAAGTATGTCGTTTCCGACTTTCGCTGCTGCATGATGCGGAGCGGTAAAGCCAAATTTAGTCATTTTTTGCATAGGGGATAAATTCCAATATAGATTTTGCTATATCAATTAGTGTTAAATCTTCAGATACTTTGCCTAAAAGAGAAAAACCGCAAGGAAATTCAGTATTCGATAGCGGAATATGTAGTTGTGGTCTTCCAGTTAAACCAGCAATTGCTGTTAAATTCATTAAATGATTGCGGTACTTTGCTAAATTTTCTGCTGAACTTGAAAGCAATGGTGAATAACCAGGGGTAGTTGGAAGCAATATACAATCTACATTTTGCATCAATTCGTTTAATTTTTGCTGAAATCTAATTTGCGCAGACTTAGCGCTTTCTATTTGCTCAGGTTCAATGCTTTTACACCAATCTAGTCGTTGTTGAATGTCAGGAGCAAATTGAGGTTTACATTGGGTAATCCATTCACCATGCTGCTGCCAGATCTCAGCACCTTGTAATATTCTAAATGTTTCGCTGATATTATAGCCTTCAACATCAATCGTAATATTGCTAAAGGTTACATCCGACGCATTTGCTATTCCCTCAATACTTTCTTGTATTGCTGATTGATGTTCCGCCAAGGCCAACAAATTTTTAGCTACTGCAATTTTTCCATCTACCTTTTGAGCAATTTGGTGCTCAAACATTACATTTGCTACCTGACTAAGTTGGGAAAGACTTTTGGTCATCCAACCAACAGTATCGAAACCAGGGGCTAGAGGCACCATATTGTCCATGCTTATACTGTTTATTGTCGGTCTAAGTCCAAACAAGCCGTTATAGCTTGCTGGAACTCTAATGGAACCGCCAGTGTCTGTACCCAATCCTATATCAGCCTGATTAGAAGATACAGCTGTAGCAGAACCCGATGATGAGCCTCCTGGTAGACGATCAGGTGTCACTGGGTTGGTCGGGGTACCATAATGGATATTTTGCCCATTCAGGCTGTAAGCAATTTCATCCGTAATAGTTTTTCCCACATAGTCGGCGCCATTCAGGATTAACTTTTCTACTGCGGAAGAGGTGGTAGTAGGTATTGTATGCGTTTTCTGCCAATCAGGATTTCCAGCAGTCGTTGGGAGCCCTGCGATATGAAAAAGGTCTTTAACCGCTAAACGCAAACCGCTCAATGTCGAAGATTGCGCTCGAATAGCCTGCAATTGAGGACTGAACTCACGAGTCACAAAGGGATCTGATATTTTGACTGACATTATTTTTCTGAACTTCCTGACTAAAGGGCGCTTTATTTGATGTAATTGGTTGAAGAAATAAAGCAAAAATCTGACCAATTGGTCAGCTTATAAAGAGTAAATTTAAACAGATGAAGTTTCAAGTGTTTAAACACTTGAATGCTAAGTTTATTAACCATTAAAGGCTTAGATTTGTTTGAACCCAAACAAATAGCGAATTGGTATCAAGTGCTAAGCTAAATGCACCTTTTTTGAATGTTTGCACCTAATTAAAGCAATCAATGGCATTGTTCGGAATGTCGACTTGATTCTGTCCAATAAATAAAAAATTGGACCAGTTGGTCAATATTCCGCAATTACAGGGAATTAACTTGAAATAAGCGGAATAAAATTAATCAAAAATGCGTTTTGGCGTGCAGATTGCTAACTTACCAGAGGATTTATGGCAAGGAAGCGCGTTTATTTAAAACTATTCAATTTTGATATTTAAAAGGTCACCATTCTTTATGTTGTTAAAAGTATGCAAAGTCATTGCAATATTCATATTCCTACACATACCTGCAGTGTCTGCAAAACAACCCATAGTGTTTCAATTAGATTGGTTGCCTGGCGGTGATAAAAGTCCCGTCTATGTTGCGATTCAGCAAGGATTTTTTGAGCAAGCAGGGTTCCAAGTAAAGGTGTTAACTGGACGAGGCTCTACAGATTCCATTACCCGTGTAGCATCTGGACAAGCGCAATTTGGCTTTGCTGACATTGGTTCGTTAATGGCAGCAAAAGCGCAAGGCGAGGTATTAGCGCAAGCCGTGTTACCCTATTTTACTCAAGCTCCCCATGCTTTTTACATCCTCGAAGAAAGTAAATTAACCAATATTTCTCAACTAGCAGGCAAACGGATTGCAACCTCACCCTTTACTTCATCCAATGGTTTTCTTCCATTGGTGCTAGAAGAAAATGGCTTACATGCTTCTCAAATACAGTTAATAAAAGCCAATAATGGCGCTTTAGGCCCAATGTTGCTAATGAAAAAAGTAGATGCCATTATCGCTTGGACCACTAATACTGCATTGTATCAAGATCAAGCCAGATCAGCGGGCAAAAAAATTAGAGTCATGCCTTGGTCGGAAAAAGGTTTATCCTTGTACAGTTCTTCTTTGATAGCTTCAGAAAAACTGATTAACACCGACCCTGAAATGGTTCAGCGGTTTAGCGAAGCGTTCGCCAAAGCCATAAAGTTTGCTTATGAAAACCCTGCACAAGCGGCCAGAAACGTGCATGATTTGGTACCTGAAGTCGATCCTGAAGTTGCTCAAGGGCAAGTAGAATCCAGCTACAATTTGGTGTTCAATCTTGTGACAGAACGGGATGGATTTGGCAAATATACTAAAGATAGACTTAACACAACCTGGCAATATGTTTCAAAAGCCAATGAATTATCTGTGGATGCATTAGATCCTGCTACTGTAGTGCCTGACTTTTCATTAAGTGAGAAACGAACTCAAGGACAGTAGTTTATGCAAAATTGCGTACAACTTAATGGTGTTTGTCATACTTTTAATCCACAGCAAGGTCCAGTCATTCAAAACGTAAATTTGTCTATCAAACGACACGAATTTGTCGCCATAGTAGGACCTTCTGGATGCGGTAAATCAACATTATTACGTATGGTTAGCGGTTTATTAATGCCCACTAGTGGGAAAGTCAAAGTTTTCGATTTAGAGGTCACTAAACCAAGAGAAGATGTGGGAATTGTATTTCAAAAGCCAACCTTATTACCTTGGTTAAGTGTGATTAAAAATGTGTTGTTTCCGTTAAAACATAAATATGGGCGTTATAGCAAAGAGCAGCAAAAACGCGCCTTTGACCTACTTGAAATGGCAGGCCTATCAGCCTTTGCAGATAAAATGCCAAATGAACTGTCAGGAGGGATGCAACAGCGAGTGGGCATTGTTAGGGCCTTATTGTTAAATCCAGATATTTTACTCATGGATGAGCCCTTTAGTGCTTTAGACGCCCTGACAAGAGAACAAATCGGGTTTGATTTACTAGACATCTGGAAAGCTCAGCCTAAAACTGTTTTGTTTATTACCCATTCTATTTCAGAAGCTGCTTTACTTGCAGATCGTATTGTCATTATGAGTAAGCGTCCGAGTACAGTAGCGAAAATTATTGAGGTCGATTTACCAAGACCTCGCACAACCAAAACCATAGAGCTGCCACAATTTTCAAAAATAACGGCAGAGGTTAGGGAGCTTATTTATGCAGAAACCGCATAAATTAAACAGCTTCATTGGATTAATAGTGCCTTGGACTTTTTGGTTCAGCATGGTCTTGGTGTGGGAATTGGCATGCCAGTGGGGTGAGATTCCCGAATATATTTTGCCTGCCCCCAGTGTAATATGGCAAGCCTTTCTAGACGTTGAATTTAGCCGTTGGCTTGGGCATTTATGGGCAACCTTAAGGGTGGCGTTCTTAGGCTTTATTATTTCGGTAGCAGTGAGTATTCCTTTGGCAATAATCATGATGCGATCAGTGTTGATAAAACGAATTTTATACCCGTTTTTAGTGGTGATTCAATCAACCCCTGTAGTGGCTGTAGCGCCTTTAATCATAGTGCTTCTAGGTACAGAAGATAGCTCTCGGATATTAATCACCTGTTTGATTACATTTTTCCCAGTCGTGGTTTCTACCACGACAGGTATGTTAGATACACCAGAAGAATTGATTGAACTTAGCAGATCGCTGCAAGCTCCTCGTTATCGAGAGACTTGGCAAATACGTATGCCCTATGCATTACCGCATATTTTCAGTGGATTTCGTGTAGCCATTACTTTAGCAATTATTGGTGCTGTGGTTGCAGAGTTTGTAGCAGCAGAAGAAGGGCTTGGATACTTTATTCAATTCTCAACCTCTTTTTTTAAAATCCCCCAAGCATTTGCGGGATTGATATTTTTAGCTTGCGTGAGTTTACTCTTATTTAAAAGTATTCAATGGATCCAAGCTTGGTGGTTTCCTTGGAGTATGCCAAGTGAAAACTAATAGTTATTTGCAACAGAGTATAAGCAGGCAGGTCAATTGGCTGGGTCATTGCTCTTATTTTTCGGTTTGTAAGCCGAGTTAACAGGAGAAAATGATGTCAACAAAATACAGCTTAGAAGAATTAAATCGCGAGTCCACCTATGGCACCGTGGGCGAAGATGCTACTGACAGAGAAGTACGAATTATTGATCTAAGTAATTTTGCAGAGCGAAAAGCAGAAATTACTGAACAGCTATGGTTAGCGGCGACTGAAATTGGTTTCTTCCAATTAAAAAATCATGGTATTGCCCAAGCCGACATTGACTTAGCGTTTAAAACTGCGGAGCAATTTTTTGCGCTACCGGAAGAGATAAAAGCAAAATATCCTCGCCCAAAAGGTTCGAATGTAGGGTGGGAATCGCTTAGCCAAATTCGCCCAAGTACTGGTACAGCTGATCAAAAGGAATCCTATCAAATCACTCGACCTTTTATGCAAGACTTGTGGCCTGACGAAAGTGAAATTGCTGAATTTCAGGCGATAATGTTAGATTTTGAAGCGAAAACATGGCAGTTAGGTATGCAGGTACTTTCGTGTTTTGCAGATAAACTTGGCTTTGCTACTGACTTCTTTACCAAAGCGCATGACCCGAAAGCACCTGACTATCAAAGTACCTTGCGTTTATTACATTATTACCCGACCCAACCAGTCAAAGAGCAGGGAAATATTTGGCGTGCTGGCGCGCATACTGACTTTGATTGTTTAACCCTGTTATTTCAACATCAAGGGCACGGTGGCTTGCAAGTTTGCCCAGGCAAAGAAGCAAATACCCAGCGTTGGACCAGTATTGAACCCTTGAAAGACGTAATTACATGTAATATTGGCGACATGTTAACGCGTTGGAGCGATGATGTTCTACAATCTAATTTGCACCGTGTGAGAATGCCGAAAATAGGAGAATATTGTGGTAGCCGTCAATCTATTGCTTTTTTCTGCCAGGCAAATAAATCACAAATTATTCAAGGCCCGAAAAGTAAATATGCACCAATAAGTGCTGAAGAATTTCTAAATCAACGTATTCAAGCTAATTTCACTGCAGCAGACAAAGGATATTAATGAAAGTAAAAGGAAATGGTTTAACCTATGACAATGAGTACTGAAACGCGCCCGCTATTCAAACATATTCGTGATCACGATACTCTATTCTGTGAGCTAGACCGCTACCGCTACGAGGCGGTACTAAATTTAGGGCTAAAGGACTATGTATTTAATAAAACGCCTAAATTTATTACTGAAACAGGCGAGCGATTAACCATAGAACCTGAACGAAGTATTATTATTCCAAACTATACTCTTATGCAGAGTATTAAAGCCATTTTATGTGCCGAAGTGTCCGGTTTGAGTTTGGTTGAGCATAGTGATATTGGTTATCGTTATCCAACCGCTGCTATGGCAGGCCTAGATGCACCTTTCATTAAACGTATGCGCAGTGAATATTTTCATCGGGTCGATGAAGATCGCGATATATGCCGACCAATAAATTTATCCTATGGGATTAAAAGCCGAGGCAAGGCGGATAACCGACAAGAGTATGAAGTTTGGTTACCCAACGAGTTATTAGAAGAATCGCCCCTGCCATTAATGGTCAATAAGTACGGCGAAGACCTACCTGATGATGTTAGAGCCTTTATAGAGCAACCGAGTCGAATTTATGGTTGGATGGGGGTAAAACGAGCTGCGTTTGAAATGCTGTATCGTAATCCTACAAAAATGGGCGATTTAGTGATTTGCTTAGCATTCTCAGTGGATGCGTATAATATAGGTGCAAATCCTGATTTATCATTTTCTAGAGAAGTTAAAAGCTCGATTGCTGTTAGCAATGCTGAGCTTGAATGGGAAGTCATGGGATACTTTGCTCCGAATGGAGAGCATTATAGCCATGATTTTGTATGGCAAGCCATTGATCATAGTCTACAAGCAGTGAGTTCTCCTATCGAGAGCATTTATGCGCCAGTGATCCAACCAATCTTTGCTAGTAAAACAGAACGCATTCTCAATACCATGAAAGCCCAAGGTATTACAGACGAGTGGATTAAACATTTAAACTTACAACCTTGGGAATTTTTGGAAACCAGCAGTGAACATCGCACTAAGGCACATGATCCATCACGCTCAGTGAATTTATTAGGAAGATTGAATAGACTGTTTTATCAGCAGGAAAGAGCATTGCCTTCTATTGCTAAATTGCATAATCTGATAGCTATGCCTCTCGATTAAATTCGTCAAGGCATAGCGAAAGGTTTTAAGGCTCTAGTCTTTATATCCAAGTTTTTCTAGGATATTTTCAACATTGGTAGAGTGCTTATCGCGCCATTCGGATAAAGGAACACTATCCTTAATAGCTCGATCTTTTGCTACTGCATAGGCTTCTTCAACTTTATCTTTTGGTATACAAGCAATACCTTCTTCGTCCGCTACAATTATATCGCCTGGGTTAACAGTAACCCCTCCACAAGTAACGGGCTGATTTAGAGGACTAACGACTTTTTTGCCAGCAGATTTAGGCATTCCGCCTAAAGCAAACACTGGAAATTGCATTTCACGGATCTCACCGATATCACGCACAACGCCGTCTATTACAAAACCTTTGATACCTCGTTCTTTGGCTATGGCACACACATTTCCGCCTGCAACTGCAAACTGATCATCAGCTTCTACAACTATAATGTCACCAGGTGAGGCACGATAGATTGCGGCGTGTAGCATCAAATGATCGCCTGGTGCGCATTTTACCGTAAACGCAGGCCCAGATATTTTGCCCGCGGGTTGATACAAACAATGGATCTTATAATCCATGAATTGGTCACGAGACAAAGCATCAGCATACTCACAGGTAGACACCGAGTTAAAATCAAGATCCATATATTTCCCCTTTTAATTATTTGTCATATTGAAGAGTATTGCTTTATTGGCAAATGTTTATATGCCATTTCTAAGATAAATTACCATACACCATAATGATGGAATTTCTATTTTGTTCAACTATCAAGTTAAATTCTTTGATTTGTTATCGAAAAAGCGACAAAAGTAGTGAAACCCGGTAAAAAGTCAAAACCCAATAATAGGGCAACTTGGTCGTTATTTTATCGCATCTTGTTCGATTCTGGTGCATTTGTTTAGTGAATGGAAATAATCAAGAAGCTTTATTTTTCATTTTTTTGAGAAAAAAGTGATCTTTTTTACACTTTTTATTTTCTCTTTTTTCGTTGTCCAAAATTTAGACGTGCAGATTAACCGCATGAAAAATATAGTAAAAATTTAGACCAGTCATTTAATCGTATTTTTCTATTAACATAATTGTAACATATCAAATTTTAAAATTAGACCATGTGGTCAAGTTTTGGCACGCAAGATGCTCTTCTCAACGGGATATAAAGGCTTAGCTATAAAAATAATATGCAAGCTTTTCGTTTTATTGTCTTCAACTGGGAAACACACTATGCACTCTACACATAAATTAAGTCGCTTAAGTATTGCTGTAGCGATGGCTACCTCTTTATGCTCAGTAACAGCACTCGCACAAGAGGAAGAAACAACGCCAGCAGATGTCGAACGAATCGGTGTCACTGGCGAACGGGTTGATACCTATGGGATTATGCCATCAGAAGATAGCGGAAGCGCTTTTGGTCTGGATAAAAGTTTACATGAAACGCCACGTTCACTAACTGAAGTCAGTGAAGATCTTGTGGACAAATTTGCCCTAAGAAGCGTAGATGACTTGGTACGCTTGACCCCAGGAGCTTTCACCAGTTCTTTCTTTGGTATTAAAGGGGCGATGGATATTCGGGGCGAACCTGCTGATAACTACTTCCGTGGTTTTCGTCGTATTGCTAACCCAGGTGCATTTAACACTATTATCCGTGGCGCAGAAAAGCTTGAAATTATGCGTGGTCCCGTTTCGCCCTTGTATGGTAGTGGAAGTGTAGGTGGACAACTTAATTACATCCCTAAATCCGCTAAAGTGGATGGTAGTAAATATATTGAAGAAATTACTGGCGATGTGAATGCGACCTTTGGTTCTTATGATCAAAAGATTATTTCAGGCAGTATTGGTTTACCATTCCAAATTGGTGACAACTATGGCGGCGTAAACGTTTTTGCTGAAGTAGAAGATTCAGGTTCTTTCTTTGATGGCTATGAGCCTAGCAGTGAGTTATTGCAAATCGCTGTAGACATAGACCTAAGTGATTACACCACGGTTGAATTTGGTGGTCAGTTTCAAACTACCGACAGCATTCAGGTGCCCGGTTGGAACCGCGTTACTCAGGACTTAATTGACAACGGCGTTTACATTACAGGTTCGCCACGCGTGCTGAATAGCGATAATCCGTTAGGTGCTGATGTGCTGCTTCCTCAAGAATCAGCTTTTGTTGCACCTTTTGCCCCCGGCTTTTTAAATAACGCTTTTTCTAACACTGGGAGTTTCTGTGGACCGGCAGCCGCTGGAACAGGTAATGCCGTGTACAATGGATTTGAGTTATCTTGTCCAGGCGGATTCGGCGATTTCCTAAGTGGAGCATCTGATTTTAATCCTTTTGCGTTATCTAATGTTGGCACCGCAATGATTGATCATCAAACTACCTTTATTGATGATATCGATTATGCAGATACCACTGCTATTACACTTTATTTAGATATTACCCATGAATTACAAAACGGTATGGTCTGGAAGAATGAAGCTTTTTATGACTATATGGACCACACTAAATATCAAAGTTGGGGCTTTACTGCGTTTTACCCGGATGCATATTTATACGAATTGCGCACAAGCTTGAAGTTCGAAACAGAATTTTCAGAAGCGGTTGCGAAAACAATTGTAGGTGCAAACTACCGATACGAAAGCTTATATAATAACGCAGCATGGTTCGACGAAACCTTTGATTTCCGTGATATTACGGTGGGACCAACGCCAAACGATAGAATTTCGCCTGCGACATTCGACCCATATCAATACGCCACTATATTGTATGATGATGCGGGCAATCCAACTGGAATCGACGGTACGTTGCTTCGAAACTTTAACGAACGCCATGATTCAATTACCAAAAATACGGGTGTATTTTTCCTAACAGATATTAATTTCGACCAATTAAACATTCTCCTAGGTGCTCGCTATGACTACTTTGATGTTGAATCGGAAGATACTTGGGTAACTTATTTTGGCCAAGCTCAAGGTGACGGGATCCATTCTGGTAGTGACGATGCATTTAGTTACAACATCAGTGTATCTTACAACGTTGACGGCGTAGTACCTTACGTAACTCACTCAGTATCAAATTCACTCAGTACCAACCAACTTGGTGGCATTGTACCTAGCACTATTGACAACAGTGAATACTTACAAGAATCCACATTGAACGAAATTGGTATTAAAGCGAATGTGTTAGATGGCAGATTGTATGCCGCACTATCTTATTATGACCAAGAAAAGACGTATCGTGATAGTCAAACTAACGCTTTGGTTGCTGTATTTGGTGACGGGTTAGAGTTTGAATTACGTGCCTTAGTGACCGATAACTTATCTATCTTAGCAACTGCAACCAATACTGATACAACAGAAGTCAGTGATGGTGCATTAGCAGTTATCAACGGCGCTGATTTCGCACGTCAAAACGGTCTTGATCCTTCGCAAGTATTTGGTGGCCGAATTGCAGGGGATCGCGCAACCTTTGTTGGTTCTAATGTTGAATTAGAGCGCGGTGGCTTGCCAGATAACATCGCCAGTGTGTATGCAAATTGGGCGCAAGAATTAGGTGAGGGTAACTTTAACGCCAGTTTAGGTGTCACTTATGTTGACTCTACATACACCGATATTATGCAAACCATTTTGTTACCGAGTTACACTATCTGGAATGGTTCTGTGGGTTATTCAACTGGCCCCGTATCAGTGCTAGCTAAAGTTAATAATCTATTGGATGAAGAATATTATACATCTGCAGACTTATTTGATTCAGCGGTTGTAAAACCGTCTGAAGGGCGAACATTCTCTGTGACCTTGTCTTATAAGTTCTAATCGATTTACCCCAGTGCAAAAAGCTTCGGTGGGTTTGACCATCGAAGCTTTTTTATTTTCTGGTGCAGGGCCTATTGGCAAATATCTGCTAAAACTCCTTTGGTTAAATCAACAAGATCTTTAACACTTAACTCAATCTCTAGTCCTCGTCGGCCTGCGCTGACGAATATGGTGGGGAAGTTTTCTGCAGTTGCATCGATCAAGGTACGAAGTCGTTTTTTCTGGCCAAGTGGACTAACGCCACCTAATACATAGCCTGTAGAGCGCTCTACAGCAAGCTTTTCTGCCATTTCGGCTTTTTTAACGCCTGCGGCTTTAGCTATTTTTTTCATACTTAGTTTAGACGAAACAGGTATCACGCCAACAGCAAGTTCTTTAGCGTCCAAGCTGACTACCAAGGTTTTAAACACTTGTTTTGTCGGGATATTCAGTTTTTCTGCTGCTTCTAAGCCAAAAGATTCGGAAGTTGCATCATGGGAGTATTCATGAATTTCAAAGGGTATCTTAGCTTTTTTTGCAGCATTTATGCCTGGCGTCATTGGGTTTTCAATTTATAGGTCCCAAATAATATAAAGGGAATAAAAATAGTCTGGACTAGAGTTTACAAGAAAGGCATTAAAGGTAAAACCTGATTAATTGATAGAAGCTTGTAGCATTTTAGCCGCTTGTCGATGTAGCGCTAGCGTCTCATCTTGTAAGGCTAAATAGTGAAGGGGATCTTCAATTAACCAATTGCCTGCCACCATAAGTTTTCCCACTTGATGCGCCCCTGAGGTCACTAAACCTGCAATTGGATCGCCAATCCCACTAAAACGCATTTCGTCTAAGCTGAAAAAGGCTAAATCGGCTTGTTTTCCAACTGCAATCTGACCAATGTCGTTTCGTTGATATAAGTTTGCTCCTCCTAGGGTTGCCCAACCGAGAACTCGTTCTGCGGTAATATCAGTTGCAGAATAGCGCAACCGTTGTTGTAACAAAGACTGCCTTACTTCTTGAATCATATTCGAGCAATCATTTGATGCTGAACCATCAACCGCCAGTGCGATTGTGCAGCCAGCTTGTGCTAATTCCATAGTGCGACAAATACCTGAAGAAAGTAACATGTTTGAGCTAGGGCAGTGTGCAATACCAATTTTATTAGTCCCTAGGCGCGAAACTTCTTCATCATTAAAATGTATACCATGGGCGAGCCAAGTACCTGGTCTTAACCAGCCGCAATCCTCCAAATAATCCAGTGGTCGCATACCGTACTCTCTAAGACAAAAACTGTTTTCGTCTTCGGTTTCCGCTAGGTGTGTATGAATTAGCACTTGTTCTTGCGTGGCCAAAACTGCGGTTTCTTTCATTAAATCGGTAGACACTGAAAAAGGAGAACAGGGGGCTAGCGCAATTTGAATTTGAGCGCCTTCGCTGCGCTCATGATAAGTATCAATTAGCCTTTTGCTGTCATCAAGAATTGTTTGTGGAGACTGGACGATATGATCGGGCGGCAGTCCACCTTGGCTTTTTCCTAGACTCATTGAGCCTCTTGTTAAAACAGCTCTACAACCGAGAGACTTAATTTCCTCCACTTGAATATCAATGGCATTGGCTAATTTTTCAGGGAATACGTAATGGTGATCGCCCACCGTTGTAGTACCCGATAACATTAGCTCCATCGCGGCAATTCTGGTTGCTACCTTGAGCATTTTGTCGTCTAGATTCGCCCAAATTTTGTAGAGAAACTGTAACCATGGGAAAAGAGGCTTATTCAATGCACCTGGCACAGCTCTGGTAAGGGTTTGGTAAAAATGATGGTGAGTATTGATTAGCCCAGGAATTATTACCCACTGACTGCAATCCACATATGAATCATAGGCTTGTTTTGGCAGTGATCCAGCTGGCACTAATTCAATTATTTCACTGCCCTGGACTAAAACGCCGCCATTAGCATCTTGTGAATTGGCAGTAAAAATTGCTCTAGGATTCTTTAACCAGATTATCGGTGCTTGTTTCTTCATTTAAAACGGGTTCTTCTTGGGTTTTTGATTCAGGAATCAATAAGGCCATGATAATGGCACACAAGCCTGCAGTAGACACTGGTGATGAAAAAATGTTCTTTAACCAAATGGGTAAGTGTTCAATGGCATTGGGTACCATCATAACGCCCAATCCTGTGCCCATCGAAGTGGCAATGATCAGACTTGCTCTTCTGTCGATTTTCTCCGCAGTAATAATACGCAGACCACCAACCGCTATAGTGCCAAACATAACTAAGGTGGCTCCTCCTAAAACAGGCTTAGGAATCGCCTGAAATACACCGCCTATAATAGGGAAGAGCCCTAAAATCACTAAAATACCGGCCACGTAGAATCCTACGTGTCTGCTTGCTACACCGGTAAGTTGTACAACCGCATTGTTTTGACTGAAAGTACTGTTTGGAAATGTGTTCATAATTGCCGCTAATAACGAGTTACAGCCATCAGCTAATATTCCACCTTTTATGCGTTTGTAATACTCAGCACCCTTGATGGGTAATTTACAAAACAAACAGTTTGCAGTTAAGTCGCCTGAAGTTTCAATGGCAGTAAGCAAATACACAATAGCAATGGGTAAGAACAATTCTATATCAAAGGTAAGACCGTATTTGAAAGGCTCGGGGACCGCAAATATTGGTAGCGTATTTAAGTGACTTAAATCTATCCAGCCCAACACAGCTGCAATTATGCTCCCTATTGCCATGGCGATTAAGATTGAAGATAAACGTAACCATGGGTTTTTGGATAAATTAAACAGTAGAATGATTAGTAACACTATCGCACCCAAACCTAAATTGGTAGTTGAGCCAAAATTAGCGTTGCCAAAGCCGCCAGCTATGTCTGTCATACCTACTTTTATTAGGGAGATACCTATGGTCATTATGACGATACCAGTAGTTAAAGGCGTAATGAAACGTTTAAGTTTTTCTACGAACTGGCTCAATATTATTTCGATAAAGGCACCGAAAAAGGAGATGCCTAGCATGGTCGATAGTATTTCTTCATTGCTGCCGCCGCGCTCTTTGATGGTAACGCCGGCTACTAATAAAGCGCCGATAAAAGCAAAACTAGTGCCTTGCACTGAAATCATGCCGCTTCCAACAGGTCCAATGCGTTTTGCTTGCACAAAAGTGGCTACACCGCTGACAAATAAAGACATGCTGATCAGATAGGGTATTTCGCTGCCCAATCCAAGCGCCGCACCTACAATTAAGGTTGGCGTTATAATACCGACAAAACAGGCTAATACGTGTTGAAACGCGGCAGCTGTGCTTTGTGCTGGGTTAGGCACGTCGTCAACGCCAAAGAGAATTTCTGAGTTATGTTTCATCTAACTGCATTTTATAGTTGTGTGTAGCAGGTGTGCTTGCAATTTCTTGACCAAGTAGTCAACAACTAATTAATTGCTTAACACTTTGTAAAATAAATAAAAAATCAATAAAAAATAAGGGGGTAAATTTCGCAGAGGATAGTTATTGCACCGTTGAGGTGCGAGCGTATCAAGATGAATCAATTAACAAGTTTTTCTATACTTAATTTTCATCCGTCTAGGTTATTGTTTAATACTTAAGATTTTTTGATACAAAATCAATTAACCACTCGGTTGTTATGCTAATTTATAGCCAATCAAAGATTCTAAAGCTTGTTAGGCTTGAAGAGGTGAAATTAATGAATGCTGTTGCTGTTTTTCTTGGCGCTAAAAACGCAGAAAATGCACGATATAGGCAGGCTGTAATGGCTCTTGTAGATGCATTTTCAGCATATAAATTAGCGCTGATTTACGGTGGGTCCAATACGGGATTAATGAAAGTATTAGCAGATAATGCAATTGCACAAGGTGTTAATGTAACGGGGGTTTATGTTGATGTTCTGGCAAAACATGAATCTCCTCATGAAAAACTGCATCAACTTTACGTGGTCGATTCTATGCATCAAAGAAAGTCTAAAATGGCGCAATTAGCTGATGGCTTCATTGCCTTTCCCGGCGGAATTGGCACCTTAGAAGAGTTTTTTGAAGTTTATACATGGGCTAGATTGGGGCTGCACCATAAGCCTGTGGGTATTCTTAATGTTGATGGATATTTCGATGCTCTGTTAGCATTTTTAGATCATAGTGTTGAAGAGGGTTTTTTAGACACACCAAGCCGAGAAATCTTGATAGTAGAAAGTGATCCCAAACTTCTGTTGCAACGAATGATTAACACTTAGGATTATTCCTTAAACACCTGACCTAAAATACCTGTTAAGTTGTACATTAGTGATACGAACGAACAACATATAAAATTTGGTTAAGATTTACTAAAAATAAGGAAACATTATGCGTAAATCAGTTCTTTTATTACTAGCAAGCTTGCTAGTTGCTCCAACTTACTCAGCATTTGCTGATCCAATTTCAGATGCGGTAGCTGATGAAAGCCGGTCAAGTGATGCGCGTTTGCGAGATGAATATCGACATCCACAACAAACCCTTAGATTTTTCGACGTTCAACCAGAAATGACGGTAGTTGAAATTAGTCCTGGCGGCGGCTGGTATAGCAATATTCTAGCGCCTTTACTTGAAGATAAAGGGAAATTAGTGGCGGCACATTTCTATTTGTATGATGGTGCACCTGGCTACTACAAACGTCTATTGGATGCTTTCAAAACTAAGATGACAGACGATGGTATTTACAGCAAAGTGGAATTAACCGCGTTTCATCCTACAAAGGCATTAGACATTGCTGAGCCTAGTTCTGCTGATCGCGTGTTAACCTTCCGTAACGTTCACAACTGGTATATGGGGGATGGTGATAAAGGCGTTTTAAATGCCATGCAGGCATTCTATAAAGCTCTTAAGCCAGGCGGAATTCTAGGTGTTGTTGAACACCGTTTACCTGAATCTGCGACTGAAGAGCAGATGAATGCAGGCGGAGCAGGGTACATGAAGCAGTCGTATGTGATAGAAATGGCTGAAAAGGCCGGTTTTGAACTCGTTGCAACCAGTGAAATCAATGCCAATCCGATGGACACAGCAGATCACCCTAAAGGCGTGTGGACTTTACCACCAAGCATGGCAATGGGCGATGAAAAACGTAATCATTATTTAAGCATTGGCGAAAGTGATCGAATGACACTTAAGTTCGTTAAGCCTGAATAAAGCAAATCTATAACAGCAATCCCATGGTGTTGTCTAAAACATCATGGGATTACTTCTTTCACTTTTCATTCAAAAGGATTATTTTTAGAAGGTTCCCAGTCTTTATATACCTGACTAATATCAAAATCTGAAACTGTTTCAGGCATTAATACCTTGGTCCATGTCACACGCGAATCAGATTTTGCACCTTGGCCTGAGTTGTTGGCTTCTTTGTATTCAACTGTTTCTTCATTGTTTTCATTATCCCAATTGTGCCAACCGACAGGGTGTATATGCTTATCTAATTGACTATTGATAATCATGGTCTTGGCAAATTGACGCCATGGCCGGCCTAAATAAACATCTGAAACCTTGTCTGTTGCAGTGAAATGGCAATTGTTGAAAACAAGCCCAAAAGTTTGATTTTCGGGCGTTGATGCCGCTGTTACATAGGTATTCGATCTTAAGGAATGTATGTTACAATCTTCAAAAACCGCTGTGCCACCACCAAAAATAAAATCGACTGTACCTTCAATATGGCAATCTTTGAAGTAGCTACGATGACCTTCACCGGCTACATATACCGTATCTTGAAAGCCCTTTATGGATACATTATAAAAAGCAGCCCTGTCTGCCTCTACATGCAGGGCAACAGCTTGTCCTACGGGGCCTGCTGTATTTTCAATGGTTAAATTCGCTGCGGTAAAGTCATTTCCAGCCACCCGCAGAGTATAGGTATGAAAAGTAGAATTGCGTCCTAAATTGATTTTTTTAAAATGGTCATTGTAGCGAATGATCGTATTTTCTCTGCTTTCACCGACAAGCTTTACCCTTGTATTCCACGCATAAAGGTTAACTTTTTCGTTATAAACACCGTTCTTAACTTTTATCGTAATATCATGCCAGGGAAAGGTTTTGGTTGCGTTTATAGCATCTTGAATTGTTTGATAATCCCCAGTGCCATCTTTTGCTACTGTTAAAAGGGTTTCGTAGGCAACTGCTTTAAAACACAGTACTAAAGTGACAAAAAGTGCAACCATTTGTCGAGTCATGTTTTATCCTTTTTAAAATTGAAAGAGCAGTATTAACGCTCATATTCATGCAATCAGAAGCTGCGCAACCTTCTAGACCGAATGCGATTTTCAGGTGAATTTCCCCTTAATACTCATAGATTGCCATGGCTATAAGCATTAACAGCATACTAACAATAAGGCGTTAAAATTGCTACCGGTAGCAATTTGTTTATCAAAGGTAGAAATAGGAAACGTCTATAGGGTATGTTGTTACTATTCATCATCAAACTTAGCTTGAAATTATTGATTATATTCGTGTAAACAAAGAGTTAAAGTTTGTATTAGTATTTATATTGTTTAATTGCCATTCCATTTAAAACACAATTAGTGAAATTGTTGCACGCAATTGCTACCGGTGGCATAATTTGATTTGTTAATTAATTGCTAAAAATGAGTGCGCATGAAAGTTACGAAAAACTGCCTCAGCAAGTTTCTACTGACGTTGCTGTTATGCATAAGCAAATTTAACTTTGCAAATGCCACATCAAACTATCCTATTGACGCACTAGTCGACAAACAAAATCAGAGTGCATTCCAAAGTATACAAGCGGCTATAGATTCTGCTCCACTAAACCTGTCTAAACCTTACAGAATTCAGATCGCTGCAGGTGATTATTATGAGAAATTAACAATAGATAAACCATTTATACGTTTGATTGGTGCAGGAGACGAGCTTACGCGAATTCATTATGACGATTATGCAGGCAAAAAAGGTGCTAATGGAAAATCTATAGGCACTACAGGATCTGCGACCATCACTGTTAGCGCCAATAATTTTAGTGCGCGTCACTTACATATTGAAAATAGTTTTAATTTTCCTCATTACGAAGGGCTAGATATAAACGACCCTGAGCGCGTCTCTGGCATGCAAGCGGTAGCACTTAAGCTTGCACAAGGCAGCGATAACGCATTATTTTTTGATGTGAAATTCAGTGGCTATCAAGACACTCTGTATACGCACGCAGGGCGAGCTTTATTTGTGAATTGTACGGTGCAAGGTCATATTGATTTTATTTTTGGTGGTGGAACGGCAATTTTCTTCAAGTCAAATATTGTCACTAGAGCGCGTCAAACAGATAATCTACCTATAGGCTACATAACTGCGCCTAGCACCAATGTTAACAATCCTTTTGGATTGGTTTTTATTAAGTCTGCGCTAAGTCGTGAACCTGATGTTGAAGACAACAGTATGGGGTTAGGACGACCTTGGCATCCAACAACAACCTTTCCTGATGGGCGCTATGCGGATCCTAATGCAATTGGTCAAACGGTGTTTATTGATACTTGGATGGGACAACATATACAGTCTTCACCTTGGCATCCCATGGGCGGTACCGCGAAAAATGGCGACAAGATATTATTTCAACCAGAAGATTCACGGTTTTACGAGCTAGGTTCTTGGGGACCTGGTGCTGAAGAAAACGCTCATAGAAGACAATTGAGTGAACAAGCACGGAAGACTTTCACTTGGGGAAATATGCTAGGTGATTGGTATGAGTCAAATGACGAAGTTAAAGAGTTAATTAATACTGCTCAAACTTTAGCGTTTTTTCCTGACCAAGTAGGTCCGTTTTCTTCTTACAAAATTGCCAATGAATACAATAAGCATAAAGATGCTTTTCCGTTTATTGAACCAGTAAGTTCAACTATCACCAATAGTCAATTAAGCGCTGAACTGAATCTTGAGTATAAGAAAACAAAAGTACAACCCTTGTTGCTAGATTTAGTGCGAACTAAGGATAATGTGCAAAAACCAGTGGTGATAATGTTACATGGCGGCGCTTGGCGTTTTGGTGATAAGTCCCATCATCTTGAAACAGCGCAGTGGTTAGCTGAGCATGGTTATGTAGGAGTAACTATGCAATACACGTTGTCAAACAAAGGGCTTTACCCTCAAGCGCTAGAAGATTTAAGTGATGCAATTAATTGGCTCAAACAGCACCATAAAGAATATGCAATAGACCCAAATAAAATAGCCGTTTTAGGTACATCTTCTAGTGGGCATATGGTTAACTTTTATGGTGCATTAACCGCCCATCCTAAAATTAATAGCGCGTATGCGCCTGTCGATGCCATTATCAATATTGATGGCGTGGTTGACATGGCATCGCCAGAATCAAGAGTATTTGAAGACAAAGTGGGTAAAACCTCGTATGCAGGTCTTTGGTTAGGGGGGAGGTACAGACAAGAACCTGCGAGATGGCACGCGGCCTCAGCAACTGAATATTTGGGTGAGCATGTTCCTCCTACCTTGTATGTAAACTCTTCTATACCTCGCTTTCATGTGGGAAGAGACAGATTTGTCGCATCCTTAACTGAATACGGGATATATAATGAAGTTCACACTATTGAAAATACACCCCATACATTTTGGCTTTTCCAACCCTGGGCGAATGAGATGCGACAGATTCTGAAAAATTTTTTAGATAAGGTTTTTTATGATCAAGCGACACAAAACACTACAAAAAATAGCAAGGAAACTGATTAAATGAACAAAGGTCGAATTTTAGCTCTGTTAAGTATTTGCTCATTCTTAACCATGTCATTTGTTTTACAAGCAAAAACAACGCAAATTTTTATGGCGGGTGATTCTACAATGTCAATAAAAGACCCCAAGGATTATCCTGAAACAGGTTGGGGTGTGCCCTTCGCTACTTTCTTTGACGAGTCTGTAGAAGTGATAAACTTAGCCAAAAATGGACGTAGTACCAGAACCTTTATTTCAGAAGGGCTTTGGCAACAAATAGAAGATAATGTAAAGGCTGAAGACACAGTGTTCATACAATTTGGTCACAATGACCAATCAGAACATAAAAAAGACAGATATACCACGCCTGAAGAATATGAAGCTAATTTGTTGAAAATGATTAATATTTCTCAGAAAAAAGAAGCAAATGTTGTTTTGATGACACCTATTTCACGCCGTCACTTTGATGAAGATGGAAGTTTACGCTGGACTCATCCCTATGCTGACATCGTTAGAAAAATTGCCAAAAATAATGAAAGTGTGACCTTTATTGACATGGAAAAATTAACGCATGATTATATCGTCGCATTAGGAGAAAAAGATTCGGCCTTAAGGTTTATGCACATCCAACCCGATTTACATCCAAATTATCCCTATGGTGTGCGGGATAACACGCATTTGAATCGACTGGGCGCGAGAGAACTTGCACAAATAGTGTTAACTGAATTAAAGAAAAAACAGCATCCGGTTACAACACAATTAAGAAAGCCAGACCCTAAGCATCTAAAGCTTTCTTATTAATGCATCTATAAAACGCTTGTGTTGAAAGTAAAGTGCAAACTATTGCACTGCTGCTGTTTGCAGTTGCTCGAAATGGAGTTGACGTGCAATTAATATGGCGCCGACTTCTGGCTTATGTAAAGCTGGACTTATTCTGTTTACCATGTCTTCACTTAACCAAGGGATGAGCTTGTCAGATAGCCCTCCAATGAATGAAAGTCGTTGTGGATTATAAGTTGCTATCTGTTGACACAAATGGTCTATGTATGCGGTAGCTTGTTTAATAGAATCTATCGCCTTGTCAAAATCTTCCAGCCTGGCCTTGCACTTGGTACCGCCGCCATCTATCCCTAAATAATATGTAGTGCTCAAAGGCCTTTCCTTATACTTTTTAAAGTAACAACTTTGTTTAGTCCGGTTTTCATAGAATTACTGCGTTATTGACTGATATCTGCTGTATACATTTGTGTTAGGGATATTCGCACGGATGATAACATTGCCTTTCACTACGGTTGGCTTGGTATACAGCGTCCAATCACCCTCGGCTGTTTTAAATTCCAAATTAAGTCCAACAAAAGGTGAACTTAAATACAATTTTCCATTTTCAATTTTACCGCCAGGTAACGGAACTCTAGGCTCTATGCCACTTTCCACGAGATTTGGGAGTGCTTTAGTTGTCAACACATTAGTAAATTCCGCCCAGTCTTTATTCATAGCTTCAACTTGCTTAACATCAAAATGATTTGTTTGTGCGCTGTAACTGGTGTTTTGTGCATAAGGTTCAGCCCACTTCGGTGTATGCCAAGCACGCTCTGCCATAGCAATAAGGCGCGGGTATAACATGTATTCAGAGCGTTCATCAGAGCGCACAGTTTCACTCCAAAGTTGCCCTTGAATTCCGGTAATGGTTTTATTTGGTTGTAAGTTAATGTCCTGTTTCGCTTGATAATCATTACCGAATTTGTCTTGCCAGATTTCAGCATGTACCGGTAAATTAAACGGCATGAATTGAAATACTTGATAACTGTCGGTATATCTAGAACCCCAGTAATAGCCGGGTTCAACAGGATCTGCTTCATATGGAAAATCGAAATAGAGCACGTCAGGAAGAGATAAAATAACCTCCCAGTTGTTATTTACCATATCGTGAATTTGATTATGAGTGCCCGAATAAAGTGTGCCCCAAGCATTGGCATGCAGAGGTTCTGGCAAATTGTCGGGATTGGCATGGGTTAAACCATCACTCCAAGCTGCAGGCACTATGTTTAAGTTTGCTACCTGATTAGCCACACGCTCGATAAAGTAGGGACCTATTTGATCCACAGAATTAATATTTTCAGATTCCGCAATCAAGGCTTTACATGCAGGAGAATCTTTCCATGCACCTGCCGTTTCATCCGCGCCTATGTGATACCGTTCGAGCTCAACACCGGCTTCTTTATGCATTAAAACTAATCGATTAATAACCTCAGTAATGAATCTGTAAGTTGAAGGCAAACAAGGATTCAACGTATTATCGTTATAGTGCTGAATAGATCTATATTCGCTAGTGTCTTCAAATTCAGTTAATAAAAATTCGCGCGCTTTATCCCCTTGCTCTTGGATTAAGTATTTATTGTATCTTGCATTCATAGACACTATTGCAGCGCGTGAATGGCCAGGCATATCCAATGAAGGGATAATTTCGATATTGCGCGCTTTAGCTACTTGCAGAAGGTGAATGTAGTCTTGTTTGCTGTAATAGCCGTTATTCTGATTATCTCGATCATTACCGGCGGCAAGTTGAGGCAATAAACAGGTAGTTTCTGATTCATCTAAACAGCGAAAAGCGCCTACTTCAGTCAGTTCAGGTAGAGAATCTATTTCAAGTCTCCATCCCTCATCATCAGCCAAATGAAAGTGTAATTTATTCATTTTGTAATAAGCCATTTGATCGAGAAGCTTTAACATGAAATCCATCGACCTAAAGTTTCGAGAGACATCAAGGTGCAAGCCTCTAAATGGCATTGCTGGTTGATCTTGCAAATTTCCAATCGGAAGTGAACTGGTTTTCTCATCATACAAATGGGCGAGGCTGATCAAACCGTATAATGCTCCTTTAGAATTTGCTGCTTGAAGCTTAATATTTTGCTCGGTGATAACTAAGGTATAAGCCTCTTCGGGTAAGTTTTCATCTAGCTGAAAAGATACGGGAATCCCTGTTTCTGAAACATGCATGCCCATAGTCTGCAAAGCTTTTATCCCGAAAGACAAAGATTTAAGTTCAGCGGGCAATTTAAGTCCTTGTGTAATCTCGACTCTATGTTGGCTCCACTGAGGATTGAAAGCTTTTGGAATTATACGATTGGAGACCGACACGGTGGATGTTAATAATTCTGTTACTGGTAATTGAGCATCTCGTTCATAGCGCAAAGCGGGAGTTGGGACAGGGATATTATCATTATCAGTTCGCATTTGTTGCTGTGGGTTTTCAAATCCCATCGCATGCATAGGTCTAGTGGTTTGAGATCCTTCGATGGTTTGCTCTGTCGTAGATTGAATAACTTTGGCATCGCCTTTGGCATCCACAAGTAAATAGTTTGGGAAGAGCACAGATTCAGATATCAATGGGCTAGAAAAAACAAGCGTGATGTTATAGGTTTTACCAGGTTGTAAAGCGTCAGTTTTTGGCGTGATTTGGTGTAAATCACCGTTTAAATGCTTTACTTCAAACTCTTCACTAATAACACTTTGTACTGGCACTAGATTACTAAAAAGAATTTTCCAATCCTCAGGCATTTGTTGTTCTAAGGTTAATTGCAACAACATATGGGTGCAGGTGCTATTATCATCGGGGCAATCTTGGTCAGCAAAATTATTCACTATACCAACTTTGATTTGCATATTATTTGCGACTTTCGCTAATAATTGCTCACTGGATAGGATCGTTGTCGTTTTGTCTTCAGAAGGGGCTTGCTCACATGCCAATAATGCTAACGCAAGACCGCCGGACAAGAGTATTGTCATTACCTTGCGCAACGGCTGGAAAGTATAGTTATGGGCGTTATGCATGTGTTTCTCCATTATTATTCTTGACTATTAGTGCTCAAAGTTTTTCACCATTTGAGGTATCTGAGCAAAATTGAAACTGAATTTATAGTTGAATTCTATTGCTTTTAATATTACTCGGTAACGGTTTTAAACTAAAATGACAACGTTGTCATGATGGGTTAAAAAAATACTGCCTTTACTTTTCCTTTTTTGAGAAGTAATGACAGCGTTGTCAATATAACTCAACAGTACTATAGGAAAAGGGTAAAGGCAAACCTAAAAACGCATATTTTCTTTATCTAAAATTGCATATTCCTTTTACTGACCTTTTACTGATTAACGGCCCAGCGTTGCGTTGAAGTACAAACGTTCAATAGGAATAACTAAAGCGCCTATCATTTCATTTGTAGGTCGTCTAAATGATTGAATTTCTTTGTTTATTTTTGCACATCAAGGTGTGAAGCTTTTGTCGTCGAAATATGTGGGAGCGATCATGGCAGTGAAGTAAACCTAAATGACAAAGTTTTAGACGCAGTGTGCTGTGGTCCTGGGAAAATAGCCGTAATTTCACTGCAAGGGAAACTTGTACTAAGCATTTAAATCAAAGGGCTACTTCCAACTAAAAATGTTTAGGAGACAAAAAGGAAAACCACTTTTTTCAACATGCATAATGCAAAAAGGTTGAGTTCATACCGCTTGTAGAATTACAGTGTTGAGCGTATAAAACGCATTTTGATAAAATAATCAGGGACGAAGGTGTATGAATCGTGAATTGAGTTTGGATATTTTTAGAGGGATTACACTCGCAGCCATGATATTGGTGAACAACCCAGGTTCTTGGTCATATGTTTATGCGCCTCTTTTACATGCAAAATGGCATGGAATTACACCGACCGATTTGGTTTTCCCTTTCTTTTTATTCATTGTTGGTGCTGCAATGTTTCATTCATTCCAGCGCATATCGAGTGATTCCATTCCATGGTTTAAAATTGTAAAACGCACCTTTTTATTATTTTTCATCGGCCTGTTATTAAGGTATTTCCCATTTACTGGAGATCTCAGTGAACTACGTATTATGGGAGTACTGCAGCGTATCGCACTATGCTATTGCCTCGGGGCATTTATTGTCTTGTTGTTGCCTAAAGTGCATGTTTGGACAGCGATAGTCATACTTCTGCTAGGATATTTTTTTGCAATGTCTGCATGGGACCCGACATGGTCATTGGAGAATAATCTAGTCAGAGAAATTGACCTTTTCATTTTTGGACCAGAACATATGTATACCGGCTTTGGTATTGCGTTTGATCCTGAAGGTTTATTTAGCACATTGCCAGCGACTGCGACTTTGCTTTTAGGTTATAAAACCAGTGCGATCTTATCTAAAGTGCCACCTAAACTGAACAAGATATTTTTCTTACTTGTGTGGGCGGTTATAGCCGCAAGCATTGCCTTGGTATGGAGAGAATGGCAACCGATTAACAAACCGCTGTGGACCGGAAGTTACGTGTTGATTACCGCCGCATGTGCCTGGGGGTTGCTAATATTTATATTAATTACCGAGAAGCTTCCGATATTTCGCCAAGTTTTTCATGTTGCCCAGATATTCGGCAGTAATCCATTGTTTATTTACGTACTGTCGGGCGTAGTAGCAATTAGTTTATCCCGTTTAATTCATGTGCCTTTTGATGGTGAGACAATCAGTGCCTACCATGCATTATTTCGCATATTTGCCAGTGTAATGTCACCATACAATGCTTCGCTTTTATTTGCGCTAGTGATTGTATTTTTTCACCTTTTAGTGGCTCTGTGGCTTTATAAACGAAATATATATATAAAAATTTAATCGCTGTAAGGGTAATTAACATTATTCGTTCCACATGTTGCAACTGATAATTAATTACTTTATATTGGAATGACAACGTTGTCATTCCATGTGTCAATAAATACTTTTGTCGTTACTAAACGCTAAAGTCATAATTACAAAATGGATAAATACTTGGATAATTTATGCAACCATCACAAATAGTAGAAGAACAAAAGGTGAATTTATTACTGCCTATGGTATTGGCTGGTAGTATGTTTTTTATATTGGGCTGTGTAACTTGGTTAAATGGCTCGATTACGCCCCATTTGCAGCAAATGTTAGATCTAACTCCGTTGACTGCTGGGTTAATAATCTCATCTTTTTATATTTCAGTAACGGTTGCAGGTATTCCATCAGCTTATTTGATTCGAAAAATTGGCTATAAAAACGGTATGGCGGGTGGCTGCACTGTCATGGCGCTTGCTGCACTCTTGTATATTCCTGCAGCAAAAATGCAAAGGATTGAAATATTTTTAATTGCACAGTTTGTCATGGGAATAGGTCAGACCATTTTGCAAACGGCAGTCAACCCTTATGTCGTCAAAATGGGATCTGAAGATTCTGCCGCTGTGCGTGTTTGCATCATGGGGCTATTAAACAAGTTTGCCGGCGTTGTAATTCCTTTGGTTTTCGCTAGCGTAGTGGTCAGTGGATTAGTGGGAGAGGCTGAAGTCTTATCTCAAGCGCAGAAAGATGCTATGGCTGACAGTTTAATCATTCCTTACATGATGATGGCTGGACTCATTTTTCTGTTTGCATTATTTGCGCGTTTTTCTTCCTTGCCAGACTTGGTGTTTGAAGACGATGCAGGTGAGCAAGGTGAATTGAAAGAAGTATTAAAATACCCACAGTTGGTGTTGGGGGTTTTAGCAATCGGTCTTTATGTAGCAGTTGAGGTTATTGCTGCTGATACTATAGGTTCATATGCCTTGTACTTGGGCATTGCTAACTATTCTATGATGACCTCTTATACCATGGGATGTATGTTAATTGGCTACGCTATCGGCATAGGGCTCATTCCTCGTTACATGAGTCAACAGTCAGCCCTGGTAATGTCTGCTGTGTCTGGTGTCGTTGTTGTATTGGCTGTAGTGTTTGGGAATAACGAGTCTTTTGTTATTTCTAATTTATTGCTACAGCCGTTTGGCGGTCCATTACTACCCGATCCTCTGTTATGTATTGCGTTTTTAGGCTTTGCTAATGCAATGGTTTGGCCGGCAGTTTGGCCTTTAGCTTTATCTGGTTTAGGTCGTTTAACCAGCTTGGGATCTGGCTTGTTAATAATGGGTATTGCTGGCGGAGCTTTAGGTCCGGTTCTACTAAATTTAGCAAATATGGCAGGTTTAGGCGCTCAAGGTGCCTATATGGTCATGATTCCATGTTACTTGTATATTCTTTTCTATGCGCTGAAGGGGCATAAACTGCGTCAGTGGTAATCTTCAGTGGCAATCCAGTTTCGCTGGATTGCCACTTCTTTAATGAACAAAGATAAACACGGTCTAGACCAATAGGTTATTATGGGGTTGGAAATTTAACCCACAGCGACGGATGAAATCTGTCACATTATGGATTTCTGCTTGATATGCAGCCTTATTAATCGGCTTAAGTTGTTGCGCCTCTGGAAATACACCATGACCTGCCAATAAACATGCCCAAGATTTTGGCTGGTAACTGCCGGTGAGCTTGTTTTTATTTGGTAATGGAATAGGTTAATTTTTCTTTGCAGCTAACATTTCCGCCAACATAGCTTCAATCCGCTTGACACTATCTTTTAGTTCAGCCAAATCTGAAGTTCCATCCTCAACAGATGCTTCTGAATATTGCTTTGCTTTTGGTGAAATTGTCATATTGTCTTTTTGCTGTAGGATAGCTTCTCGAAACTCAGCAGCTCCATTAATTCCCGTTAGACTTACAAGAGCTCCTGGTCCAGATTGACCCGCAGTTTCAAAACTTAGCGCATAAAGATCGAAGATTCGCATAATGGGTCCTTGACTCATTGCAACATCGGTTATTTTTTCTAATGGGATAGATTTTTCTACTTTGAAGAATATCCCACGTTTAACCACCAACTTCCTTTCAAGAAGGGTGGCAGACATTGCTTTCAAAGAGCGAGAACAAAAAAACAAAACCAATGGAATTGAAATAATAAGCAAAGGAATACCGAAAAGCGTTATGGAAGATATGATTATCCAATTGATTAACCAATAAGTTTTGACCTTTGGATTAAAGCTTGCTTGTTGAAGAATTCGTTCAGACATAATATTAACTCCCTTTACTTTATTCGCCGGTATTCATACCATGATTTTAAAGCATAGCTCAACTTTTTATATATTTAAGGCTTTTTACTACGGATGCTGGGGAAAAAAATGATCGTTAAATTTTTGCGTGCCTATAAACTAACTACAATCAAAATACGGACAACATAATGAAAGTATTAGCATTTTTAATGCTGCAAACAGTATTATTTCCACAGCAAGAGGATATTTCTCTGGAAGTGATTAAAGGCGAGACTCCACAACCTTGGGCCTTTATCGCGCCTCATGAAAATGAAAATATTGCAAACCAGTATGTTGCTGAAAAAATCAAGAAACACGGCGGGACATTTGTCATTCTGCAGCAATTTGGAAATCGTTTAATCCAATTAGAAGTAGAAGGTAATAAGGTGATGGTTGATCCCAACCGTATTTTTACCGCAAAAGGCAGAAGTGATACTTTGCAGAAACTCAATGCTGAGTTGATGTCTAATCCCAGCGTTTATGAAGCAGCCATTAACAAAACTGAAAGTTTAGCTGACTTTATATTCAATACCATGGGGACACAGGCGGCAGATATTTGGATAGCCATACACAACAATACTAATGGTTATGATAATGATGGCAAAAATGGACGAGGGACGATTTCAATTAAACGATATCAGAAAAAACTAGACGCTGGCGTCAATTACTTAATAAAAGTACATGACGCTGATATAGATGAAGATGACTTGTTCTTTCTAACCGATCCAAAAGATTTTGTTCATACTTCAAAAGCTAAGTGGAACGTGGTTCTTCAAAATCCAAAAGTAGCTACAGATCCAAGCGAAGATGATGGTTCATTATCTGTATTGGCGGAAATGCAAGGCAAGCGCTACATCAACATTGAGGCTGAACGCAGTGACGATGGCTTTGGTGAAGATCATTTAGAACAACAAAAAGCCATGGTCGATTTGATATTTTCAATATTGACTACTGAAGAATAGGCTGAAAAAGCCTATTTTTCTGGATTTGGAATAGGCTTTAGTTTTAATCCAGCTAATCCATTTCTTATCTGCCGCATATTACCATCACCCACATCAGTTTTATGAGTGAGATAGTTGGGATCGGTCTCTTTCCATAATTCATGACCAATAAACTGTTGGTATTCATGATGGCCAATCACATAGTCAATATCATGTTTAGCAGCAAGGTATTGTATCAATTGAATGTTCGCGTCTATTTGCTCTTTAGTTAGAGGCAAGGCGTTACCATCAGCTATATTTTCAATGCCGATAGCTGTGTAGTTTAGGCCAATAACATGTCTAGCGAAGGTGTCTGTCGGCATCAACTGATATATAGTTCCATCTCGGTCCACTAAAAAATGGGCTGATACATTAAGTGCACTGGCGCCGCTTATGCCCTTGCGAAAAGAGGCAAGTTGGGTTGGATTAAATACATCAAACGTTTTATCTAAAGTAGGTACTACCGTCCAGTGAACCACTACCATTTTAGGATCAATTTTAGCGTCGTTTTGAATAATCCCGTGGCGTTCTTTTAGATATTGAACCGATAATGCTTCTCGCTCGTCGTCAAAGCTAATGGGTTTTTGGATGATGTTGATGTTTTGTTTGCTAGTGCAACCAACGAGAGCAATTAACATGACTAAAGTGGCAATAATTCGCATTATTTGTTCCGATAACCTATACAAAATTAATAAGTTAGCCTAACACAGATTGAAGTAGTTGTGTGACCTTCACCCTATGTAAACTTTATGGTGATTGTTCTGTGTCATTAGGGTTAACCAAAGAAATCTTCATAGGCATTCTGTTTAAGAATACGGCCATCATCAACTACCTATTTTAATTAAAAGTATTAACATGAGATTTGTTTCTTAAATCGCCAAAATTGATATGTAAATTAATCAACGTTTAAGAAGCAACATATTCAGGAAAAACAAACCAATTAATGAAATTTTGCGTACTCTAAACAGGTCAAATTTATTGAAATAATAACGATATAACACGGAGACTAGATGTCTGATTCACCTCTTTTTTCAAAAATAACATGGGCTGGAAATGAGCTCTCAAATCGTATGGTACTTGCTCCGTTAACACGAGGGCGAGCAGGATCCGATCGCATACCTACCGATATAATGGGGGACTATTACGAACAGCGAGCTTCAGGTGGACTTCTCATTTCTGAGGGCACGGGAATTTCCCCAGAAGGTAATGGTTGGGTGGATGCGCCGGGAATTTACACCAAAGAAATGGTGGAAGGCTGGCGCAAAATCACAGATCGCGTGCATAATGCAGGAAGTAAAATAGTTCTTCAGCTTTGGCATACCGGCAGAGCCTCCCATAGCGATTTTCATAACGGCGAACTATCACTGGCACCTTCTGCAGTTGGTATTAGTGATGGAAGCAGCAGCCACACACCTAATGGTAAAAAGCCTTTTGAAACGCCTAGAGCAATGACGATAGAAGATATCAAAAGCACCATTGAGGATTACCGCACAGCAGCGGCTAATGCGAAAGACGCTGGATTTGATGGCGTTGAAGTGCATGCTGCAAATGGTTATCTAATCAATCAGTTTCTGGATAGTAGAAGTAATCAACGCGATGATGAATATGGCGGTAGTATCGAAAATCGTTATCGTTTTCTAGCCGAAGTCATTCAGGCAATCCGAACTGTTTGGCCCGCTGAAAATATCGGCGTCAGGTTATCGCCGAATGGGGTTTTCAACGACATGGGCGCTGATGATTACAAAGAAACCTTTATTTATGTAGCAACCAAACTAAATGAATTAAACATTGGGTATTTGCATGTTATGGATGGTTTAGCTTTTGGTTTCCACGAACGCGGCGAACCCATGACGTTAAAAGATTTTCGTCACGTTTTTAAGAACCTTCTAATGGGTAATTGTGGTTACGATAAAGAGACCGCAGAAAAACGTATTAGCGACGGAGATGCCGACCTTATTGCTTTTGGTCGCCCCTGGATAACTAATCCAGATCTTCCTGTTAGATTTAAGAACGACTATCCATTAACAGACTTTGATGACGCTAGTTATTGGTATAGCAAGGGACCAGAAGGTTATTCTGATTACCCTAAGTATGAAGAAAGTTAATTAACTTTTTGCACTGGATGAAAACTAAATGGAGCTGAAGAAATTCAGCTCCATGCATTTCTAATTTGCTATTACAGATAGCACTTTACCGACCAAAAGTCCGCCTCCCGTACCCACCACATAACCAAGTAATGCCATTAAAACACCCACCGGAATAAGGGCTCTGGAGTAAGCAGCAGCTAAAATTGGCGCCGAAGCTACACCACCAATATTGGCCAGTGAAGCCACACCACAAGTGAATAGATCGAATTTGAAAAGCTTGGCAAATATCAGCATCAAAATACCGTGAACTGCCAAGATTAATAACCCGGTAATGATATACACTGGAGCGGCGATTAATTCGGCAAAATCCGCTCTGGATGCGATTAAACCTACAATTAAATACAACATAAGGTTGGACAACTCAGTCGATCCAAATAATCTACTCATAGGGGTTAATGCCGCTAATACACCGATAACAGTGACAATCAATACAGTCCATGCAGTGGTGGTAAAAAAGGCGCTAGTTGGAAGAATTGAAGCAAGTGATTGACAGCCGATGGATACTAACAAGGAGATAGCAAGTAAGAATAATAACCCCGTACTTGCATCGCCTTTTATTTCTGCAGCATTTTGTTCCAACTTTGCACCAACACGTTCTAACAAGGAACTGTCAGCACCACTCCAATTATTAAATCTTTTTGCAAAGGGAACTAAGGCTAACAACAACATAACCCAAAGGGCATAATCGATGGAATCAATTAGCATGGTATAACCCATACTGGAATCCGGCACGTTTAGGGCCACTTGAATTGCTGCCATATTTCCAGTGCCACCCATCCAACTCCCGCACAAAGCGGCCAGTGTTTTCCATGCATCTGGCAATAACCAAGTTTGCATTACGGCAAATGCAATCACGAAGGCTATACCAATACTTATGGATGCAGCGAAAAATGCCATGATTAAGCGAGTACCTAGTAATTTTATTTGTCGCAGATCAGCTTTTAACAGCATTAAAAAGATCATAGCAGGCAATATGTTATTGCGGGTCGTTTTATAAGCCGCATTTATCTCTTCTGTTCGCTCCCATATGCCAAAAGTTGAGCAAAGCATCACAATAAAATACAAAGCAACTATTGCCGGTAAATAAGTAAAAATTTTCCATCGGCTGCTTGTCTCTAGCAATTTTAAACTGCCTGCAATGCAGAGAATAACGGTTAGGTAGGGGATAGCACTGGTGATCATAAAACAAATCCATTTTAACTTAGTGAATGACCTTATCAGTTCAGTTTTAAATGTAAATGCCTGATTTGCTACTTGCCAGCATATTGCAATCTGTTGTTATATAGTAAATCACAAGATACGAAGGTTTGCTCGGAGTTTAAACATGTTGAAAGCGTCAATTTTGATTGGTCTATTATTTCTTTATGGCGGTATTTTGAGCAATCTGCAAGCGCAAGAAATGCGTTTTAGTTATCCTCCGGAATGGTCTGAACAGTCTTCTGTGTGGATCGGCTGGCCGTTAAGAGTTGGTGAACCAGGATCTGAACTTGATAGTTTAGAACAAGGTCAGGCTTCTGTGCGTGCTCAGATGGTTAAACATCTGTCGACGGGGAGTAGGGTGAGCTTATTGGTGAGCTCAGAGGAGGCCAAAAATCAAGCCATAGACAGGCTTACAGCAGCACAGATTGATTTGCATAAAGTCGATTTTTATATGTCGCCGGTGGAAGACGTTTTTGTACGAGACCTAGGTCCCAGATTTTTATCCAATGAAAAACAACTAAAAATCGCAGATATTCCCTGGAAGTGTTACGGCTATACTCGAGCGATTGCAGGCGATTATGTTGATGAGTGTCTTGCTAGAAAGGACAATGACAATAGTATGGCGCAACAAATGGGCCTTGAAATGATTAGTTCAAGCGCTTATGCCGAAGGCGGAGCATTAGAAGCTACCAGTACCTTATTAATGGGCTATCTGGATACTGCATTGTCACGTAATCCTAATATGACAAAAGCGCAAATTGAAGCCGATTATTTGAACATCTACGGTAAACAAAAGATGATCTGGCTTACGTCTTCTCCGGTGTCTGACCGACCAGGTTACAAAGCCGGAAACTTCTTTGGCTGGGGCGCTAACGGTCATGTTGACGAATATGCGCGTTTTGTGAATGAAAATACTGTGGTCATTGCGCAAATTGATGAGTCTGAATTGTCTCACGCATTAGCCAAAGACGACTTTGAAACGTTAAAAGAGAATTTAGCGGAGTTAAAATCGGCAACAGACATAAATGGGAACCCGCTGAATATTATCGAAATGCCAGCCGCAGATCCTGCTATGTTTGGGTATCAAGCTCCACTCAATTTACCCTCCACACCTGAAGGGTGGACTGAACTATCTGGTCTAACACCTGATGATATAGTGACTTATGTACCTGCGGTTAGTTATATGAACTTTATTATTGCCAACGATAAAATTATTGTGCCTGAATATTGGGTCGAGGGCTTACCTGAAATAGTCAAACATGAAGATAAAAAGGCCGGTGAAATTCTGCAAAGTTTATTTCCTGATCGAGAAGTCGTTCGAATTAATCCTTTACCGATCAATTGGTGGGGTGGTGGCATGCATTGTTCGACGCAACAGCAGCCGCTAGTTAAAGCCAATGAATAAAGATTTGTTTCTTAAATTAAACGCTTCAAGTTGTTTCTTAAATTGCAGTATTTTATCCCCAGCATCTTTTCGTCTTTCACCTAGTGCTGAAATTTCGTTTTTCAGTATTTCTATCTTTTCATTAAATACGGTTATTGAAGCTTCATATTCTTGAATTTTTTGAGTGTTTTCCTCAATTAGTTTATCGATTTCTTTGAGAAGTGCTTCATCAGTATCATCAGGCTTAGAACTATCATCGTTCATTCGTTCCCTTAAATGACTCCGCGCTATGCCGATTAAATCTAGCGTTTTTTGTTCTGTTGCTATTAAATCAAGCTTCGTTTGCTCTAAATTTTCAAATAATTCATTAATTAAAGATTTTAGTTCTAAAGCCTTAGAATCTAGTTCTAAATCCTCAGATTCTAGTTCTAAAAACTTAGAATTTAGTTCTAAAAGCTTTAGAAGTTCATCGTTCATACTATAAAAAGCATCAGGACTATTTTCATTGGCGCTGATTGGTTGTATTAGAAGCAAAGTCAAACCTAATAAAACAATGACCATTGAAGTAATTTTTTTCATTTGCTGCCACTTCTCCAAAAACTTTCTCTCATAATAAATTTGATGAGTTATTTATCACATTCTTAATTAATTCATTAACTATTCAGTTAGTTGTTTGAATGAACGAGGATAAACCGACCAAAAACGACGAGCTTTTCACAATAAATTTTGTGTCAGTACCAGTATAGACTAATTGAATATCTTGGGGGGAAGATAATAAATTGGTTTTCACTTCTTCTTCTGTATAGCCTTGAAAAACTAGATTTAATTTACCGTTTGCGAGAAATCGCTCGGTATTTCGAACAATTCCTTTCGCTATTCCGGTTTCTGCCATAATGCTAGGATTAGCGTCTGACAGCTCACAACTTGTTGATTGAAATATCAGTGCACCAGCGCCTTGTTGAGGGGTAAAATTATCCAATTTATATGAAAGCGAGCAATCGAGAGTGGCGTTGAATTCTTCTTTACTGGAAATCAATTTCTTACCTACCGCTATTCTAGTCACAAAGGATGTACTTAAACTGTCAATAGGCTTCAATAGTTGGATAGATTTCTCCGGAAAAGTGGGCGTTTGCTGAAATTCAGCGTCAGTTAAGGCGGCAATGTTGCCACCGACTAAAATACTGTCTTTAGGTGCGAAATATCTTACTTTCCGCCCGATAAACTTGACCATCAAAGGTTGTTTCGGTAATTCTTTTAATTCTGCTAGCGTATAGCCTTTTGTCCTTATTCTTATCGCTCTTACAGCTTTTTCGGTTGTTGCTTCAATAAAATCTTTGAACAAACTGTTACCTAGAAGGTTTTGTGATGCAGAAGTGAGTTGACACTTAGTTGGTTGGTTATAGCCAGAACCAACAAGTTGCCCTTCACCGTTAATGATTTGAGGTAGCAGTAAGCTAACAATGACTGATCTTCCCCTAAAACACTAGACACTTTTTATGTTCAAAATGAAGTATGATAGGAAGTGTTATGAGAAACAAATAT